>NZ_JBFHHB010000095.1:0-11408 GCF_041597215.1 Actinotalea sp. | reverse complement strand
GCCGAGCGGCACCACCGGCTGCAGTCCGAGCACGCCGGCCTGGTCCGGCGGATCGAGGGACGGACGAGCTCGATCGCACGGGTCTTCGACACCGTCTGCGAGGTCCTGCTCGAGACCGGTCATCTGGAGTCCACCTCGGACGGTGAGCTGGAGGTGACCGAGGCCGGGCAGACCCTGCGGCGCCTGTACGCCGAGAACGACCTGCTCGTCGCCGAGTGCCTGCGCGCGGGGTCCTGGGACGGTCTGGACCCGGCCGGGATGGCGGCCGTCGTCGCCGCCGTGGTCTTCGAGGCGAGGCGCGAGGAGCCGGAGCACTCCCCGGCGGTGCCGGGTGGGCCGAACGGGAGGCTCGGCCGCGCGCTCGACGCGACGGTGCGCGTGTGGTCGCGGCTGGACGACCTCGAGCAGGAGCGCGGATTGAGCGCCACCAGGCGGCTGGACACCGGTCTGGTCGAGCCCGTGCACCGGTGGGCGTCCGGACGCGGGCTGGCGGGCGTCCTGAGCGGTACCGACCTCGCAGCCGGGGACTTCGTGCGATGGTGCAAGCAGGTGATCGACCTGCTCGACCAGGTGGCGACGGCAGCGACCTCCCCTCGCACGAGGTCGACGGCGCGGGCGGCGGTCGACCAGGTCCGGCGCGGGGTGGTGGCGTACAGCTCCGTCTAGCACGGCGGACCCGACGGGCCGTGATCGTTCCCGTGCGCTACGTTGCCCCGATGGGCTCCACCCTGTACCGCAACGGCGTCGTGCACTCCAGGACCGATCCGTTCGCCGAGGCCGTCCTGGTGGTCGACGGGCAGGTCGCCTGGTTGGGCGCGGAGTCGACGATCCACACGGTCGTCGACGGGGCGGACGAGGTCGTGGACGTCGACGGGGCACTGATCGCCCCTGCCTTCGTCGACGCGCACACCCACCTGGTCCCGGTGGGCCGCGCGGAGCTCGCCGCCGGGCGCTCAGCCCCCGGGACGGACCACGTCGGCGCCGAGAGGTGGGACCTCGCCGGGTCGGACGCGATGCACGAGGTCTACGCGGCGGCACTGTACGCCGCGGCATCGGCGGGGATCGTCGCGGTGCACGAGCAGAGCAACCCAGAGGACGACGACCGCGCGGGCCTCGCGGCCGTCATCGCCGGGACGTCCGGCGAGTCCTGCGGCTGGCCCGCCGTGCTGGGCTACCGCGCCGAGCGCTGCGAGACGGTCGACGACGCGCGGGCGATCCTCGGCGACGTCCCCGGACTCGTCGGGCTGGGAGCGCTGCACCTGGACGGCGAGCTCGTCGACCGGACGGCAGCGCTGCGGTTCGACTACGCCGACGCCGCGGGCTCCAAGGGTGAGCTCCTGCTCGGCGCCGAGCAGGTGGCCAACCACACGGCCGCTGCGACCCGCGCCGGCGTCCAGGCAGGCTTCCACGTCGTCGGCGACCGTGCCCTGCACGAGGCGCTGCTGGGCATCCAGGTGGCAGCAGAGATCGAGGGAATGGGTGCCGTGCGTGGCGTGGGCCACCGCCTCGAGCACGCCCCGATGACCGACGCCTCGGCCCTGGCCAGCATGATCCTGCTCGGGCTGTCCGTCGTGGCCCAGCCCCATCGGGCCCTGGAGGGGTCCGGCCCCGGCGGATGGCAGTCGCAGCGCCTCGGGGCGATGCGGGCGGAGGCCCTGGTGCCGCTGGCGGACCTGGCCGGTGCCGGCGTCCCGCTCGCGCTCGGCTCGGCGAGCCCCGAGTCCGCCTTCGACCCCTGGGGCGCCGTGCGGGCGGCCGTGCTGCACACCGACCCGGGCCAGCGGGTCTCGGCCCGGGCCGCCTTCCGCGCGCACACCCGGGGCGGGTGGCGAGCGGCCCACCTCGACGGGACGGGTGCCGGGGAGATCCGCCTCGGGGCCCCTGCCCACCTCGCCATCTGGCGTGCCGAGAGCCTCGTCGTGCAGGCCCCCGACGGTCGGCTCGCGGCCTGGAGCACCGATCCGCGCGCGGGTACGCCCCTCCTCCCGGAGCTCGGCCACGACATACCCCGCCCGGTGTGCGTCCGCACGCTCCGCGCCGGGAAGGTGATCTTCGACACCCTCGGGTGAATGCGGTCCGACACGCCGAGCGACACGCCGCCAGGTGGAGGTATCCGAAGAGATTCGTTGCGATCCTCTGACCTGCACACATGGTCCTGACCTGCGGTTTCACCTCCTTGACGCGAAACGCAGACCCGATAGGTTGCTTGCTGTCCCTTCCCGCCGCGAGCTGAGTGCAGCCCCTCGGCCGCGGCAGGGCGAAGGGCTCCGGCTTGACCCGTGCGTTCAGTAGACAACGGACTTCGGTCCGGACCGAAGGACGCACGGGTCGGTCGGCCGGACCTCCCTCCCGCAGCCCGTACGCTGAGTCAGTGGTATTCGCAGCGCCCCGCCGGGGGACCTCGATCCTCCAGGCCGTGGCCGGGGGAGTGCTCTGCGACGCCGCCTTCCCGGGTCTCGGCTGGTGGCCGGCAGCCTTTCTCGCGATCGCGCTGCTGGTCCTTGCGATGGGGCGCGACAGCGCGTGGTGGAACACCCTTGTCGGGTTCGTCTTCGGGCTGGCGTTCTTCCTCCCGCACCTGACGTGGGCAGAGCTCGCTGTCGGCCCGGTGCCGTGGTGGGCCCTCTCGGTGGCCCAGGCCGGGTCGATCGCGCTGTTCGGCGCGGCGTGGACCTGGGCGCGGCGCGGCCTGGTGATCTGGCGACGCGCGCGGTGGCAGGTCCCGGCTGCGGCGGTGCTGTGGGTGGGCCTGGAGGAGGCCCGCTCCGTGCTTCCCTTCGGCGGGTTCCCGTGGGGGCGCCTGGCGTTCTCCCAGGCGGACTCCCCGCTTGCTCGCTACGCCTGGCTCGGCGGCGCGCCCCTCGTCTCGCTCCTCGTCGTCGTCGTCGGCGTGCTCCTCGCCGTCGCCCTGCGACGGCTGCGGACCCTCGACATCGGCTCGGCGAGCGCCGCCGTCGTGCTCGGCATGCTCACCGTCGGTGGCGGCTGGCTCGTCCCGCTGGACGCGGCCGCCCAGACGGGGACCCTCGAGGTCGCCGCCGTCCAGGGAGACGTCCCGGACCTCGGTCTCGACTCCTTCGACCAGGCGCGCCAGGTGCTGGAGAACCATGTCCTGGGCACCTACGCCCTGCTGGACACCGTCGCGCCGGGTGACCTCGACCTGGTGCTCTGGCCGGAGAACGGCGCCGACTACGACCCGCGTACGGATGCGGAGACGGGCGACGCGGTCGCCGGGGTGGCACAGGCCCTGGCGGCCCCGTTGCTGCTCGGCACCCTGGAGTACCCCTCGACCGGCGGCCGGCTGAACATCTCGCTGCTGTGGGACCCCGAGCAGGGGCCGCTGTTCAGCTACGCGAAGCAGCACCCGGCGCCGTTCGCCGAGTACATCCCGATGCGAGAGATCGCCCGGCTCTTCTCCTCCGACGTCGACCGGGTGCGCACGGACATGATCGCCGGCACGGAGGTCGGCCTCGTCCCGGTCGACGTGCCGCGACTGGGCCGCACGGTCGGCATCGGCGACGTCATCTGCTTCGAGGTCGCCTACGACGACATCGTCCGCGACGCCGTCGCCGCGGGGGGTGAGGTGCTCGTCGTCCAGACGAACAACGCGACCTTCGGGCGGACGGACGAGTCGACGCAGCAGCTGGCCATGTCCCGGCTGCGCGCCATCGAGCACGGACGAGCGACGGTGCAGATCTCGACCGTCGGCGTCAGCGCCGTGATCAGCCCGAACGGTGTGGTGACGCAGAGCACCCGGCTGTTCACCGCCGACCAGATGATCGCCTCCCTTCCCCTGCGCACCGAGCTGACGCCCGCGACACGTTTCGGAGACCTGTTCTCCTGGGCGCTGCGCGGACTGGCCGTGCTCATCCCGATCGCCGGCGCGGCCGGAGCCGCGAAGGTCCGTCGACCCCAGAGAGAGGTGCCCGGTGGCCGCTGACGTCCCACGCACACTCGTCGTCGTCCCCACCTACAACGAGGCCCGCACGGTGCCGGGCACGCTCGCCCGGCTGCGTGCGGCCGTGCCCGAGGCCGATGTCCTCGTGGTCGACGACGGAAGCCCGGACGGCACCGGCGAGGTCGTGGAGGAGCTGGCGGCGCAGGATCGTGCGGTGCACGTCCTGCACCGCAGCGGGAAGCAGGGCCTCGGCTCCGCCTACCTCGCGGGCTTCCGCTGGGCGCTGGACCGCGACTACGCGGTCGTGGTGGAGATGGACGCGGACGGCTCCCACCAGCCGGAGCAGCTGCCCTCGCTCCTCGCCGCCCTCGACCCCTCCTCGGGAGGTCCCGCCGACCTCGTTCTCGGCTCCAGATGGGTGCGCGGCGGTCGCGTGCAGAACTGGCCGCTGCACCGCGAGGTCCTGTCTCGGGGGGCGAACCTCTTCACCCGTCTCGCCACGGGGATCCCGTTGAACGACGCCACGGGCGGCTTCCGGGCGTACCGCGCCTCGGCCCTGCGGGCGGTCGACCTGGCCGGGGTGGCCTCGCAGGGGTACTGCTTCCAGATCGACATGGCGCTCCGGGTGCACGACGCCGGGGGAGTGGTCCGCGAGGTCCCCGTCCTGTTCGTCGACCGGGTGGAGGGCGAGTCGAAGATGAGCAACGACATCGTCGCCGAGGCGCTGCGCCGGGTGACGCTGTGGGGCTTCCAGCGCAGGGGCGCTCAGCTCGCGGCACTGCTACGCACGACGACGGCCGCCGCCCGAAGGCGACGGCCGTCCTAGCCCGATCCTCGACCGGAGCTACGCCGAGCGGCGCAGCTTCCCGGCCCGGAGCAGCTCGAGACGCTCGGTGAGGAGCTCCTCGAGCTCGACCACCGTACGGCGCTCGAGCAGCATGTCCCAGTGCGTCCTGGGCGGCTTGCCCGCCTTGGCCTCCGGCTTGCTGGCGTCCCGGAGGATCGCCTCCTCGCCGCATCGGCACTCCCAGGTCACCGGGACGTCGGCCTCGGCGGCAAAGGGCAGGACGATCGTGTGCCCGTTGGGGCAGTCGTACCGTGCCTCGAGTCGGGGCGCCAGCTCGACGCCGACGTCACTCTCCAGGCTGTTCGCACCGATGCGCATCCCGCGCAGTGAGCGGTCTGCCATGGCGACACCTCCGTTCCGGCCGTGGGGCGGTCGCGCACCCCGTCCAGCATTGCTCGTCAGCACAACGCCCCGCCGGGGGGCGATGTTCCGCACCGGTCGTGAAGGTCCGGTGAACGTCCGGGGGAGCCGGAGCCGTCGAGCGGGCCGTGAGGGGTTCAGGACTGCTGGTCGAACACCTGTTCGAGTGCCTCGACGACCAAGGCGTGGTCCTGCGCCTGCGGGAGTCCCGAGACGGTGACCGTGCCGACCTGCCCGACGCCGTGGACCGTGAGGGGGAACGCGCCGCCGTGCGCCGCGTACTCCTGCTCGCTGAGACTGTACTTCACCGGGAAGGTCGTCCCTTCGGCGAGGGCCCGCAGGCCCATGAGGTACGACGGAGCGCCGAAGCGTTCGACGACGCGCACCTTGCGTTCGACCCAGGTGTCGTTGTCGGGCGTCGTGCCGGCCATCGCGGCGTGGAACAGCTGGTGCGCGCCACGGCGGATGTCCACGACGATCGGCAGGGCGCGCTCATGGGCGAGCTCCACGAGGAGGCAGCCCAGCGACCAGGCGTCGTCGTTGTCGAAGTGCCTGAGGACGAGTCGTTGCTGCTGTGCGGTGATCTCCGCGATGAGCCTGTCGAGCTCCTGCCGGTCCTGTGCCATGGTGCCGTCCTCCTCGGGTCGCTGGCGAGCCTGCCACAGGTGCCGGGCCCGGCGCCCGCGACGTCCAGGATCCGCGCTTCGCCGATAATGGACATTATGTCAGTTCCCGCTCGGGCACCGGGTCGTGCGCCCCGTAGGCTGGGGGCATGTCGACCACCCCGCCTCCCCCCGACGGCACGCACCCGGAGGACGAGGCCCCCGCCACGCGCAGCGCCCTCGACGATCGTTGGTGGTGGTCGGCCGTGCTGTGGATGGTGGTCGGCGTCGGAGTGATCGCCTACCAGTCCGGACCGATCCGGACCGGAACGGCCATCGGGCTGACCTGGGTGCTGGTCGCCATCGGCGCCCTCGTCGCCGCTCGCGGTGCCCTGATGCTCTGGCGGGCCTGGCGCGCGCAGCAGGCTGCCGGTGCCGAGCCGGACGGCAACGGACCCGTCTAGGTGTACCGGGCCGGTGAGGTCCACTCGACGCCCACGGTGGTGACGGGCGGCTCAGCCCCCCTGAGGGACATCTGACGTGTCGTCGACGTCCTCGGCGCGTGCCGCGTCGGCGATGTCCTCCTCCGGGCGCGGCGGTACGGTCTCGTCCACCTCGAGATGAGGGACCTCGACCTCGGCGCCGATGTGGCCGTGCGGGTCGGGGTGGATCGGCGGCTGCTGAGTGGTCATGGCTACCTCCGCCGCCGACGCTACCCCCACGTCCGGCGATCTGCGCACCGACCGGTCGCCGGCCCCGCAGGACGCTCGCGCGGCGCTGCTCGTCCCCTGGTCCGCGCCTCGCGCCGGGCACGGACCAGGAGACGGGGGGCACGGACCAGGAGACGGCGGTCAGGAGACGATGAGGACCAGGTCCCCGCCCTCCAGCTGCTGCACACCGCCGATCGCTACCCTGCGCACGACTCCGGCGACGGGAGTGGTGATCGACGCCTCCATCTTCATCGCCTCGATCGTGGCGACCGTCTGGCCGGCCTCGACGCGCTGCCCCTCCTGGACGATCGGGCTCACGGCACCGGCGAACGGAGCGGCGATCTGGCCGGGAGTGCCCGGGTCGGCCTTCTCTGCGCTCACCTGGTCGACCTCGATGGACCGGTCGCGCACCTGGAGCGGCCGCAGCTGACCGTTGAGGGTGAACATGACCGTGCGCATCCCGCGCGGATCGGCCTCCCCCACGCCCTCGACGCCGAGCAGCAGGCCGACGCCAGGGCCGAGCTGGACGGAGACCTCGGTATTGGTGGGCATCCCGTACAGGTAGGTGATCGTGTCGAGCACGCTCACGTCGCCGAACTGCGCCCTGACCTGCTCGAGCTCCTTGGTCGGCCCGGGGAAGAGCAGGTGGTTGAGCCGATCGCGCCGGGTCGCCGAGTCCGCCGCCAGGTCGAGCCGGTCCTGGGCGGAGAGCGGGACGGTGCGCCGCGTGCTCGTGCGTCCCTCCAGCGCCTTGCTGCGGAAGGGCTCCGGCCAGCCTCCTGGCGGGGTGCCGAGCTCGCCGCCGAGGAAGCCGATCACGGAGTCGGGGATGTCGAAGTCCTGCGGGTCCGCGGCGAAGGCCGCGGGGTCCGCTCCCGTGGCCACCAGGTGCAGGGCGAGGTCTCCCACGACCTTGCTCGACGGCGTGACCTTCACCAGTCGGCCCAGCAGCCGGTCGGCGGCGGCGTACATCGCCTCGATCTGCTCGAACCGGTCACCGAGGCCGAGGGCGATCGCCTGCTGACGCAGGTTCGAGAGCTGACCGCCGGGGATCTCGTGGTCGTAGACACGGCCCGTGGGACCCGGGAGCCCCGACTCGAAGGGACGGTAGACGCTGCGCACGGCCTCCCAGTACGGCTCGAGGTCGCAGACCGCGCGCAGGCTCAGCCCGGTGTCCCGCTCGGTGTGCTCGAGCGCGGCGACCAGCGCCGACATCGACGGCTGGCTCGTCGTCCCGGCCATCGTGGCGCTGGCGGTGTCGACCGCGTCCACCCCGGCGTCGGACGCTGCCAGCAGGGTCGCCATCTGACCGCCGGCGGTGTCGTGCGTGTGCAGGTGCACCGGGAGGTCGAAACGCTCGCGCAGGGCTGTGACGAGGGTCCTGGCGGCCGCCGGCCGGAGCAGCCCGGCCATGTCCTTGATCGCCAGGACGTGGGCACCGGCCTCGACGATCGTCTCCGCGAGACGCAGGTAGTAGTCGAGGGTGTACAGGTCCTCCCCCGGGTCGGTGAGGTTGCCCGTGTAGCACAGGGCGACCTCGGCCACCGCACTCCCGGTCTCCCGCACCGCGTCGATCGCAGGACGCATCTGGTCGACGTCGTTGAGGGCGTCGAAGATCCGGAAGATGTCGATCCCGGTGCTCGCCGCCTCCTGGACGAAGGCGTGCGTCACCTCGGTCGGGTACGGCGTGTAGCCCACCGTGTTGCGGCCACGGAGCAGCATCTGGATCGCCACGTTCGGCAGTGCCTCACGCATCGCGGCCAGGCGGACCCACGGGTCCTCCCCCAGGAACCGCAGCGCGACGTCGTAGGTCGCCCCGCCCCAGGCCTCGACGCTCAGCAGCTCGGGGGTCATCCGCGCGACGTACGGCGCTGCCGTGACCAGGTCGTAGGTGCGCACCCGCGTGGCGAGAAGCGACTGGTGCGCATCGCGGAAGGTCGTGTCGGTGACGCCGAGCGCGGTCTGCTCCCGCAGCGCCGTCGCGAACCCGACGGGCCCGAGCTCCAGGAGCCGCTGCCGGCTGCCCGCGGGTGCCTCGGCTGCCAGGTCGACGGCGGGCGTCTTGAGCCGCGGGTCGATGATCCCGGCGCGCGAGCCGTGCGGACGGTTGACGGTGACGTCTCCGACGTAGGCGAGGAGCTTGGTGCCGCGGTCTGCGCTCTCCTTGGCGGCGAGCAGCTCGGGTCGCTCCTCGATGAAGGCCGTCGAGACCTCGCCCGCGACGAACGACGGGTCGTCCAGGACGCCCCTGAGGAACGGGATGTTGGTGCGGATCCCACGGATCCGGAACTCGGCGAGCGCGCGGCGGGCACGGCTCACCGCGGTCGGGAAGTCGTGACCACGGCAGGTCAGCTTGACCAGCATCGAGTCGAAGTGGCCGCTGATCTCCGCGCCGGCCGTCGCGGTGGCCCCGTCCAGGCGCACCCCGGCGCCACCCGGGGACCGGTAGGCCACGACCCGCCCGGTGTCCGGGCGGAACCCGTTGGCCGGGTCCTCTGTCGTGATCCGGCACTGCAGCGCCGAGCCGTTGACGCGGATCGTCTCCTGGCGGATCCCGAGCTCCGCGAGCGTCGCTCCCGCTGCGATCCGCATCTGGGAGGACACGAGATCGATGTCGGTGACCTCCTCGGTCACCGTGTGCTCGACCTGGATGCGCGGGTTCATCTCGATGAAGACGTGCTGCCCCGCCCGCTCCCCCGCGGTGTCGACGAGGAACTCGACGGTCCCGGCGTTGACATAACCGATGCTCCGCGCGAAGGCGACGGCGTCACGGCACAAGGCGTCGCGCAGGTCGGGGTCGAGGTTCGGCGCGGGCGCGATCTCGATCACCTTCTGGTGGCGCCGCTGCACCGAGCAGTCACGCTCGAAGAGGTGGACGACGTCACCCGTCGCGTCGGCGAGGATCTGCACCTCGATGTGCCGCGGGCGCAGGACCGCCTGCTCGAGGTAGACCGTGGGGTTCCCGAACGCTCCCCCGGCCTCACGCATCGCTGCGGCGAGGGCGTCGGGGAGGTCGGCCTCGGTCTCCACGCGTCGCATCCCGCGACCGCCGCCGCCGGCGACCGCCTTGACGAACAGCGGGAAGCCGATGCCGGCCGCCGCCGCGATCAGCGTGGCGGCGTCGTCGGACGGGTCGGTGGAGGCGAGCACCGGCAGCCCCGCTGCCTTGGCGGCGCGGATCGCCTGGACCTTGTCGCCTGCGAGCTCGAGCACCTCCGGCGGCGGACCGATGAACGTGAGGCCCGCATCGGCGCAGGCCCTGGCGAGGTCGGGGTTCTCCGAGAGGAAGCCGTAGCCGGGGTAGATCGCGTCGGCGCCTGCCTCACGGGCGACCCGGAGGATCTCGTCGATGTCGAGGTAGGCCTTGACGGGGTGACCGGCCTCGCCGATCGGGTAGGCCTCGTCCGCCTTCAGGCGGTGCTCGGAGTTCCGGTCCTCGTAGGGGTACACGGCGATGGTCCGCGCACCGAGCTCGAACGCCGCACGGAATGCACGGACGGCGATCTCAGCACGGTTGGCAACGAGAACCTTGGAGAACACGACTCACCTCATCCACGACCGGGGAAACCACACCGTAGTGGCAAAGACCCCCCGGAGGCCTGTTGTCCGGGGGGCGGGACGTCGGGGCCTCAGCCCGCCGAGCGGGCTCGTCGACGGGCCGAGAGCTCGTCGACCTGATCGGCACCGGCGGTGCCCTCGTCCTCGGCGCGGACGGTCGGCAACGAGGCGAGGCTGCCCTCGACCTCCCGCCAGACGCGTCCGACGGCGATCCCGAAGACCCCCTGGCCACCCTGGACCAGGTCGATGACCTCGTCGGGCGAGGTGCACTCGTAGACGCTCGCGCCGTCGCTCATCAGGGTGATCTGCGCGAGGTCCTCGACCCCGCGCTCGCGCAGGTGCAGCACGGCCGTCCGGATCTGCTGCAGCGAGACGCCGGTGTCCAGGAGTCGCTTGACGACCTTGAGCACGAGGATGTCCCGGAAGCTGTAGAGCCGCTGCGTACCGGAGCCGGTCGCGGGCCGGATGCTCGGCTCGACGAGTCCGGTGCGCGCCCAGTAGTCGAGCTGGCGGTAGGTGATCCCCGCGGCGCGGCAGGCCGTGGGCCCCCGGTAGCCGGAGTCGGTGTCCAGGTCGGGGAGCTCGTCCCCGAAGAGCAGGCCCTGGGCTCGTTGAGGTACCCCTGCCGGCCGTGCCGCCGTGTCACCGGTGCTGGTCACGCCTGCTCCCTTCGGTCCCGCTGCGTCGCCCGTCCGCAACCCGGAAGGAACACCCTCAAACTAGGGGTGCTCCCCAGGCGGGTCAACGACCGACGCCCCAGGTGACGTCGGCGTGTCGCGCCGTCGTGTCTCAGGTTCCGCTTGAAGGTGAGGAACCCGTCCCGACGACCGTCGTCTCCCCCAGTATGCGCCCTGGGGGCTGCGAGGTCAGGCGGTCGGCCTCAGGGCTCGCCGGGACCGGTCTCAGCGTCGTGCTCCTCCCCGGGATCACCGCCGAAGTCCTCGGGCGAGACGGTGTCGAGGAAGACCCGGAACCGGGCGACCTCGTCCGCCGGCGTCTCGCCCTCGACCGGGAGCGACGCCGCCTCGAGCACGTCGGGTGCGCACATGACCGGGCAGCCGATGCGGACCGCCAGGGCGATCGCGTCGGAGGCGCGCGCGTCGACCCGGCTCCCGCCGTCGAGCACGACAGCGGCATGGAAGACGCCGTCCGTGAGCTCCGTGACCTCCACCTGGGTGACCACTCCCCCACAGGCGGCCAGCACTGCGACGAGGAGGTCGTGCGTCATCGGCCGCGGCGCCTGGATGCCCGCATGGCCCACGGCGATCGCAGAACCCTCGCTCGGGCCGACCACGATGGGCAGGAGTCGACGACCGACGAGGTCCAGCAGCAGGACCACGACCTCGTCCTGCTCACCCTGCCGTCGCACACCGAGCACGTCGAGCTCGACAAGGGAGGTGTCCATGCGACCAACGTACGACTCCTCGGCGGGC
>NZ_JBFHHB010000094.1:0-11482 GCF_041597215.1 Actinotalea sp. | reverse complement strand
GATGTCGACCCCGTCCGGAAGGGCACGCCCCAGGTCCCGGAGACGGCGACCGCCCCAGGGCTTGGGCACCAGCAGGGGCTCCAGGAGGAGCGGGGGAAGAGTCGTCATGAGAGGTCCTCGTTCATGGACGGTGCTGCTGGGGCCGGGCGGCTCGCGGCGAGGTCGGCCGCCATCGTCAGCGCGCCGACCGCACCGGCCCGCCCACCGAGCCCGGGGAGGGACAGGAAGTCGCTGGCGGGGTCCGAGGCCGGGTGGGCCCCGAGAGCACCACCGAGCAGCGCCGCCGCCTGGACCCTGACGGCGTCGAGGAGACCCGGCGTGCCGAGCACTCCCCCACCGAGCACGATTCGCGCAGGCGACAGGACGTAGACGAGCGTGCACACGAGCTGGGCCAGGTACGAGGCCTCGATCTCGACGGCCCGGTCCAGGAGGTCGCCGAGCTCGGTTCCGGGACGGCCCCACCGCGCCGTGACCGAGGGGCCGGAGGCGAGCCCCTCGAGGCAGTCCCCGTGCAGGGGGCAGACCCCGCCGAAGGTGTCCTCGGGATGGCGCCGGACGATGAGGTGCCCGGCCTCGGGATGGGCCGTGCCGTGCAGCGGCCGGCTCTGGACCACAGCGCCCACCCCGACGCCCGTGCCCACGGTCGCGTAGGCGAGGTCCGTCAGCCCCTGACCGGCTCCCCAGCGCAGCTCCCCGATGGCGGCTGCGGTGACATCGGTCTCGATGGCGACGGGGGCACCGGCCGCGTCGGCGATCGGGCCGACGACGTCGGCCCCGCGCCAGGCCAGCTTGGGGCTCTGCAGGATGTGGCCGTAGGTCGTCGACAGCGGATCGAGATCCACCGGGCCGAACGACCCGATCCCGACGCCCTCGATCCCCGCCTCGCGCCGCCAGCGCGCGACGAAGCCGGTGACCGCAGCGAGGGTCGTCCCCGGGTCCTCCGTCGGGAAGGTCCGGACGTCGACGACATCGGTCGGGCTGGTGCCCGCGGAGCAGACGATCTTCGTCCCTCCGGTCTCGATCCCTACGAGCACAGCGATCCCCTTCGGTGCCGACGGCCGACGGAACGGCGTGACGCGCTCCGGGCCACACCCAACCGACCTTGTCCCACGTTGTCAACCGCCCTGCGTCCGCCCGTCGTGCCGTGCGAGGATGCGCGCGTGACAGCGAGGGAGGGCGAGCGGCCGCAGGTGACCGCCCGTGCGACGGTCGAGGACGTCGCACGCCTCGCGGGAGTCAGCACCAAGACCGTCTCCCGGGTGATCTCGGGCGGCCCGCACGTGTCCCCGTCCACCCGCGCGAAGGTGCAGGAAGCGGCGGCGACGCTGCGGTTCCGCGCGAACTCCGTGGCGCGCGAGCTGCGCTCCGGCGGGGTGTCCTCCACGGTGGCCTTCGTCATCGGCGACCTGACCAACCCGTTCTTCGCCGCCGTCGCGGCCGGGGTCGAGCGCACGATCGCGCGGAGCGGGCTCACCCTCGTCATCGCGGCGACGGACGACGAGTCGCGACAGGAGCCCGCGGTGGTCGCGGCCATGCTCGAGCGCCGCGTCCGTGCGCTGCTGCTGGTCCCCATCGCCGAGGATCACGCCTACCTCGACGGCGAGCGCCAGCTCGGCACGCCCATCGTCGCCGTGGACCGGCCGCTGTCCACCGCTTCGTCCGACTCGGTGGTCTTCGACAACCACGGCGGGGCGATGGCGGGCACCCTCGCCCTGCTCGACGCCGGGCACCGTCGGATCGGCTTCGTCGGGAGCACCTCGCGGCTGTCCACGCACCGCGAGCGCCGCAGCGGGTTCCTCGACGCCTTCGCCGCACGCGGGCTCACGGCCGATCCGGACCTGGTGCGCACCGACGCCCCGGACGTCGCGGCCGCCGAGGCCGCCACCCGTGGCCTGCTGAGCGGTGCACGCCCGCCGACGGCGATCTTCGCCGGGAACAACCGCGCGACCATCGGGGCCCTCACCGCCATCCGCCGGAACGCGACCACGACCGGCCTGATCGGCTTCGACGACGTCGAGCTCGCCGACGCCCTCGGGCTGAGCGTCGTGGCCCACGATCCCGAGCTCATGGGCGAGACGGCTGCGCGCCTCGCCCTCGACCGGCTCGACGACCCGGGCCGGGCGCTCGAGCAGGTGGTCCTGCCGACCCGCCTCGTCCTGCGCGGCTCGGAGCGCTCGGTCCGCTGACCGTCGATCGAGGACCGGGAGCACCCGGCCCGGCGCCCTACAGGTCGCGGGGGGCCTCGCCCGGCTCCTCACCGCTGTACCGCGAGAGGTTCACCACGGCGAGCCCGAGCCCGCCCCAGATGACCACCATGGCGACGATCATCATCACGACGGCAGATCCGCTCATCGTTCCGCCTTTCCGCTGCTGCGGTCGCTGGTCACGGTGACGAGCGACGCTGGCTTGTCGAGTCGGGTGCGCTTGCTCCAGGGCAGGAGCGCCGCGACGATCGCGAAGACGATGACGCCGACAGCGGACCCCCAGCCGAGGAAGGTGAGGAGCCAGGCCGGGTAGCCGCCGTACGGCTCGGCGAGGGCGTCACGGAACTCCTGGACCAGGATGAAGGTCAGCACCAGCGGGGTGAGGCCACCGACCAGGACCATCCACCAGCGACCCAGCGGGAACGAGGTCGTCAGGTTCATGTGCGCGCGCAGGTCGGGCAGCTCGCGGTAGGCCCAGGTCACCACGAGAACGGTGACCACGGCCACGAGCACGATGCCGAAGCGGTTGATGAAGTAGTCGATCGTGTCGAGGATCGGCACGCCGGTCGTCGTCGCGAACAGCAGGACGCTGACGAGCCCGGACGGCACGACGACGGCAAGGGTCGCGGCGGTGCGGCTCAGGTCGAGCTTGTCCCGGACGCCCGAGATGACGACCTCGATCACGCTGATGAGCGACGTGATGCCGGCCAGCACGAGCGTCCCGAAGAACAGCACCCCGATGAGGGCACCGGCCGGCGCCTCGGAGATGATCGCAGGGAAGGCGATGAACGCGAGGCCGAGGCCGCTGGTGGCCACCTCGTCCACGCTGACCCCGTTGGCCTGGGCCATGAAGCCGAGCGCGGCGAAGACCCCGATCCCGGCGAGCAGCTCGAAGGCGGAGTTGGAGAAGCCCACGACGAGGCCGGAACCCGTCATGTCGGTGCGGCGCCCCACGTAGGAGGCGTAGGTGATCATGATCCCGAAGCCGACGGACAGGGAGAAGAAGATCTGCCCGAACGCCGCCGCCCAGACTCCGGTGTCGGCGAGCGCTGCCCAGTCAGGGGTGAACAGCGCGTTCAGACCCTGGGCAGCGCCCGGGAGGAACAGTGCCTGCACCACGAGTGCGAGGAAGGCCACGATCATCAAGGGGATGAAGACCACGGAGGCCGCCCCGATCCCGCGCTGGACGCCCAGGCCCAGGATGACGAGCACGACGACCCACACCAGGATCAGCGGGACGAGCACCCCGGGGACGAAGTCCAGGCCGATGCCCGGATCGGCGACCTGGAGGAACTCGCCGAACAGGAAGCCGTTGGGATCGTCGCCCCAGGCCTCGTTCGTGGAGAAGATCGTGTACCGCAGGGCCCAGGCGATGATGACGGCGTAGTACACGCCGATCACCGCGCAGATCCCCACCTGCCACCACCCGAGCATCTCGCCGGTCCGGCTCATCCGGCGGAAGGACAGCGGAGCCGACCCGCGGAACCGGTGACCGATGGCGTAGTCGAAGAGCAGGAACGGGATGCCGGCCCCGAGCAGCGCGACGAGGTACGGCAGGATGAACGCCCCGCCGCCGTTCTCGTAGGCCACGTAGGGGAAGCGCCAGATGTTGCCGAGTCCGGCGGCGGACCCGATCGCAGCGAGGATGAAGACCCTGCGCGACGAGAACGCGCCGCGGTGGGCCTCGGGGGGATGCGCTGCCTCGGACGGGCTGGCCATGTCGCTCTCCGCTCTCTCACGAACCGGGACGGCGGCTCCGGACCCCCGTGCGGGCCCTGCCGTCCCAGGGCGAAGGTAGCGGGCGAGCCGACCGGGGCGACAGAGAGGACCGAAGGGGAAGACGGTCGCCCGGGGGCGCCGGCCGGACTCAGCCTCCGACGTAGGCGGCCAGGTGCTCACCCGTGAGGGTGGAACGGGCGGCAACGAGCTCCGCGGGGGTGCCCTCGAAGACGACCCGCCCGCCGTCGTGCCCGGCTCCGGGGCCGAGGTCGACGAGCCAGTCGGCGTGCGCCATCACGGCCTGGTGGTGCTCGATGACGATGACCGTCTTCCCGGAGTCCACCAGCCTGTCGAGCAGGCCGAGGAGCTGCTCGACGTCCGCCAGGTGCAGGCCGGCGGTCGGCTCGTCGAGGACGTAGACACCGCCCTTCTCCCCCAGGTGCGTGGCCAGCTTGAGGCGCTGCCGCTCGCCCCCGGAGAGCGTGGTGAGCGGCTGGCCGAGGGCGAGGTAGCCGAGGCCGACGTCTTCGAGGCGTTCGAGGATCGTGTGGGCGGCAGGAGTCCTGGCCTCGCCCTCGGCGAAGAAGTCCGTGGCCTCGGTGACCGGCATCTCCAGCACCTCACTGATGTCCCGGCCACCGAGGTGGTACTCGAGCACCGAGGAGTCGAACCGCTTGCCCTCGCACTCCTCGCAGACGGTGCTCACGGTCGCCATGAACCCCAGGTCGGTGAAGATCAGTCCCGCGCCGTTGCACACCGGGCAGGCGCCGGCGGAGTTCGCGCTGAACAGGGCGGGCTTGACCCCGTTGGCCTTGGCGAAGGCCTTGCGGATCGGGTCGAGCAGCCCGGTGTAGGTCGCGGGGTTGCTGCGGCGTGAGCCCTTGATCGCTGCCTGGTCGATCGCCACGACGCCCTCGCGCCCGGCCACCGATCCGTGGATCAGCGAGCTCTTGCCGGAGCCCGCGACTCCGGTGACGACGACGAGCACTCCGGTCGGGAGGTCGACGTCGACGTCCTTGAGGTTGTGCGTCCTGGCACCCCGCACCTCGATCGTCCCGGTGGGCTCGCGCACCGCCGCCTTGACCCGTGCGCGGTAGTCCAGGTGCCGGCCGGTGAGCGTCCCGCCGGTGCGCAGCCCGGCGATGTCGCCCTCGTACACGACCTCGCCGCCCGCCGTCCCTGCCCCGGGGCCGAGGTCGACGACGTGGTCGGCGATGACGATCATCTCCGGCTTGTGCTCGACGACGAGCACGGTGTTGCCCTTGTCCCGCAGCTGGAGCAGCAGGGTGTTCATCCGCTGGATGTCGTGCGGGTGCAGACCGACGGTCGGCTCGTCGAAGACGTAGGTGACGTCGGTGAGCGACGAGCCGAGGTGCCGGATCATCTTGGTGCGTTGCGCTTCTCCGCCGGAGAGCGTCCCGGCGGGCCGGTCGAGGCTGAGGTAGCCGAGCCCGATCTCCACGAAGGAGTCGAGCAGGTGGGCCAGTCCGCGCAGCAAGGGCGCGACGCTCGGTTCGTCCAGGCCTCTGACCCACACCGCGAGGTCGTTGATCTGCATCGCGCAGGCATCGGCGATGCTGATCCCGGCGACCTTCGAGGCGCGTGCGGCGGCAGCGAGCCGGGTGCCCTCGCACTCCGGGCAGGCCTGGAAGGTCACGGCCCGTTCGACGAAGGCACGGATGTGCGGCTGCATCGCGTCGACGTCCTTCGACAGCATCGACTTCTGGATCTTCGGGACCAGCCCCTCGTAGGTGAGGTTGATGCCCTCGACCTTGATCTTGCGGGCCTCGCCGTAGAAGAACTCCTGGCGCTGCTTCTTCGTGAACTGCGAGACGGGCACGTCACCGGGGACGACGGCGGAGAAGATCCGCCCGTACCACCCGTCCGCGCTGTACCCGGGCACGGTGATCGCACCCTCGGCGAGGGACTTGCTCTCGTCGACCATCTGCGCGAGGTCCAGGTCGGAGACCGAGCCCATCCCCTCGCAGCGCGGGCACATCCCCCCGGTCACCGAGAACGTGCGCTTCTCCGCCGTGGTCGCCGCACCACGATCGACCTTCATCTGGCCGACCCCCGTGGCCGACGGGACGTTGAAGGAGTACGCCTGCGGCGAGCCGACATGCGGCTGCCCGAGCCGGCTGAACAGGATCCGCAGCATCGCGTTGGCGTCGGTCGCCGTGCCGACGGTGGACCGGACGTTCGCGCCCATCCGTTCCTGGTCGACGAGGATCGCCGTCGTCAGCCCCTCCAGGACGTCGACCTCCGGCCGGGCGAGCGTCGGCATGAAGCCCTGCACGAAGGAGCTGTAGGTCTCGTTGATCATCCGCTGCGACTCCGCGGCGATCGTGCCGAAGACCAGGGAGCTCTTGCCCGAGCCGGAGACCCCGGTGAACACCGTCAGGCGGCGCTTGGGGATCTCGAGACTGATGCCCTTGAGGTTGTTCTCCCGCGCGCCCTGGACCCGGATGAGGTCGTGGCTGTCGGCGGCGTGCGACGGTACGGCCGTCCTCTCGGTCCTGCTCATCGGGCCTCCTCGATCCGGTTCAGGGGTGGCGGTCGGGCGCAGGTACGCGTCGCGCCCTCAGGACAGGTCGACGAGCGTCGCCGCCAGCGCGACCACGCCCTCGTCGTCGACCTCGGGACTGAAGCCGAGCCGTACGACGACGAGCTCGGCCGACGGGACCACGACGATCCACTGACCGTCGTGCCCCTGGGCGAAGTAGGCGTCGTCGGGAAGTTCGGGGTGCACCGGCGTGCCGTCCGGCAGCGTGTTCACCCACCAGCCTGCGCCGTAGCCGGGGTCCTCGGTCTCGACGTCGACCGCGGTGGTGGACCGTGCCATCCAGCCGGCCGGCAGCAGCTGCTCGCCTGCCCACTCCCCGTCCTGCAGGGCGAACTGACCCAGCGCGGCGAAGTCCCGCGGCGTGGCCCACAGGTAGGAGCTGCACACGGGCGTGCCGGAGGCGTCCGGCTCGAGCACGGCGGAGGACATCCCCAGCGGACCGAAGACCTCCTCTCGCGGAAGGTTGGCGTCGGAGCCCGTGCGCTCCAGCAGGATGTCGCACAGCAGGGTGGTGCTGCCGCTGGAGTACTGCTGGTAGGTCCCGGGCTCGTGCGCCAACGGCTGTGCCGCGACGTAGTCGCCCATGTCCGGCTCGAGGTAGAGCATCCGCGTGATGGCCGTGCCGAGGTCGTAGGTCTCGTTCCACTCCAGGCCGCTGGTCATCCGCAGGAGCTGCTCCACGGTGATCTCGGCGCGCTCGTCGGTCCACTGCGCACGCAGGTGGTCGTCGTCCAGGGAGAGTCGTCCCTGCGCGACGAGGCGACCGACCAGCAGGTTGGTCAGGCTCTTGCTCATCGACCAGCCGAGCTGGGGGGTCGCGTCGTCGAAGCCCTCGGCATAGCGCTCGGCCAGGAGCTCACCGCCGCGGACCGCGACGACGGCGCGGGTGCCGAGGGCGGCCCGGGCGTCGGCGTCGAGCCCGTCGCCGAAGGCCCGACCGAGCGCCGCCTCCACCTCGGGGCTCATCGCCGGTGCGGGCGCGTCCGCGAACGGGTTGCCCCCGGGATCGACCTCGACGGGGGCCGGGAGCGTCGGCGCCTCGTCGGTGAGGGTGCAGCCGAACCCCTCCGTGAGGACCGCGCGCTGGGTGGCGAGCACCCCGAGGATCGAGCCCGCCGTCCGGTCGCCGTCGGAGCTGGTCCGCAGGACCGGCACCAAGGGGTTCTCCGGGAGGTCGGCCTGCGGGTCGCTGCGCTGCGCTATCCCCTCGACCGCGCAGGCGTTGTGCGCTGCGTAGCCCGTGGCGGTGAGGAGCAGCGGCCGCTCGTACCAGTACACGCCCACCACCACGACGACGACGAGGAGCACCAGGCCCAGCAGGACCCGTCCGCGGGTGAGCATGGGCCGAGGCTACTGGCCGCGTCGGCCGACGGGGAGACCTCAGCAGCCGTGGGGCACCCGCACTCCGGTCCGGCCTGCCATCCCTTCCCACGCGCTGCGCCGGGGTGGCGCGGCCGGTTCGGGGCCGCCCCGCTCAGACGCTCCGCGCGACCCCTGCGGCGTCGGTCGCCTCGATGGTGAACGTCTCGGCCACCAGGTCGGCGTCGAGGGTCGCCGTCGCGCCCCGGCGGGTCCAGGTGATCCGCAGCCGGCCCGGCTCGGTGTCCGCGACCTCGCACTCGGCGTCGAAGCCGAACGCCTCGAAGGTCGACCGGAACCGGAGCAGCTCGAGCTGTCGCTGCACCACGGGCCGCTGCAGCCCCGCCTCGACGTCCTCGGTCGAGAGGTTGGTGCGGTTGATCTCCTTGTGGCCGCCCGGCCCTGCCTTCGCCACTGCCTCGTGGTCGTTGGCACCGGCGAACAGGTCGAGGTACCAGACCTGCGGCTTGCCCGGGACGAACAGCTGGATCGCCCTGGCGAGCAGCATCCTGGCGTCGGACTCGCCGAGCGCCGAGTAGTACGTCGCGTTGACCTGGTAGTAGATGTTCTTGGCTCCGTGCAGGTCCTTGACGTAGCCGCCGCGGCCCTTGACGACGTCGATCAGGGCCTGGATGCGGTCCCCGCTGAGCAGGCCCTCGAGGTCCAGCAACGGGATGCCGTCATGGCAGCCCAGCATGGTCACGGTGCGGATCTTCTTGTCCAGCACCTCGGCGATCCACCCCTTGAGGACCGTCGCGTCGTGCTGCTCGAACGCGTCGATGACGAGCCCCGGCAGGAAGAAGTCGTAGGTCATGAAGCCCTGCGCGGCGATGGTCTCGTGGATCTTCGCGGCGTAGGTCGAGTGGATCTCCGGCAGGAGGCGCACACCGCGCGCGTCGGCCAGCTCCTTGACGCGCGCGAGCAGGTCCCACGTCCCGGGCTCGTTGAGGAAGTTGCGCAGGCCCGGCTCCTTGGGCGCGTACGCGAAGGCGTCGAGCCGCACGATCTGCGCCCCGTAGCCCGCGAGCGTGTCGAGCGTGTCGGCGTAGAACTCCCACACCAGCGGCGAGGCGATGTTGAGGTCCATCTGCCCGAGGTAGCGACGGCGGGACTCGACGAGGTCCACGACGGCGTCCCGCACGTCCTCGAACCCGCTCGCGTCGACGTCGCCCGGCCGTCCGCCGTCCGCGAGCGTCGCCGCGAGGCGCTCCGCGAGCAGGTGGGCGCGCCCGTACTGCATCCCGGTCGCAGCCATGAGGTCCTGGGCGTCGGGGGCGGTGTACCGGACCTCCTGGTAGAAGGTGTTCCAGTACGGCTTCTCGGAGCCGTCGGGCAGGCGGACCATGAGGATCGGCAGGCCCGGCTTGCGGAAGAACATGTCCTCGAGGAGCTCGGGGTCCGGCTGGACGAAGCCCTCCGGCGTCATCTGCCCGTGGCCGGCCCAGAACGCGTTCCAGTCGATGAAGAACTCGGCGAACGGCGACTCCTCGCCCCGCGCCAGCAGGTCCTGGAACTGCGGGGACAGCACCGAGGCGTGGTTGAGGATGAAGTCGAGCTTGAGGCTGATCCCTGCCTCGGCGAGCGCGTCGAGGTCCGCGCGCGTCGCGTACAGGTCGCTGAGCTGGTAGTCGATCACCGAGAAGCCGCGGTCGAGGTCGGTGTTGAAGACGCTCGGCAGGAGGTAGGCCGAGGTGAAGGCGTCGGTCAGCTCCGGCCGGCGCAGGAAGGCGGCGACGTCGCCGAGGGTGCCCCCGATCGAGTCCGGGTAGACGTTGATCATCGGGCCGGCGTCGGGACCGCCCTCGCCCATGGCGGCGAGGTACGTCGCGTAGTCCTGGATCTCGCCGGACTTGGCGACGATGACGGCCGCCCGGCGCGCCTGGGCGTGCAGCTTCTCCTGCTCGATCCCGAGGACCATCGTGGTGAACGGGCTGTCGACACCGCCGTCCCGGTTGCGGGAGCGGCGGTGCGCGAGGGTCTCCTCCGGGGTGCTGTTGAGCAGGATGGGCAGGTCGACCCCGCGCAGGTGCTCGTTGTTGCCGTGGGTCCACTCCAGGACGATCACCTGGACGTCGCGCAGGTCGACCTCGTCGTACCAGAGCTGGTCGACGGTGCGGCCCATCCGCTTGAGCATCAGCCGGGGTGCGCCGTCGTGGAAGGCTTCGAGGATGGCGCTGAGCTCGTCGAAGGCGATCTCGTGCGGGGTGCCGAGGTAGTCGGCCAGCGCCGCGCGCCCGGCGGTCAGGTAGGTGGACAGCCAGGGGTGCTCGGCGACCTCGGCCGGCTCGGCGTCCCGGTCGGCGGCCTGGAGCCCGGCGAGAGCCGTGCGGACGGTGGCGTCGTAGAGCCCCGCGTCCACGAGCGCGCGGGTCGCCGCTGCCCGGAAGACCCGCAGCCGCTCGGCGTCGTTGGCCGCCGGGACGCGGTGGGGGTAGTTGTCCCCGGAGAGCACGTAGGCCCCGACCCCGCTCGCGTTGAGGCCGTGGGCCAGCAGGGAGCCGATCTCGGACTTGCCGACCCCGGACCCGCCGTGGACCGCGACCACCGCTCGGTGGTGCGGGCTCGACGCCAGCAGGGGTTCCAGCCTCTCCCACAGGACGGGGAACAGCGTGCGGGCCTTGGCGAGATGCACCTCGGTCACCTGGACGCTGTCGCCGGGCATGTCGCCCGTCGTGACGCCGGCCAGGTCGCTGACCTCGGGGAAGACGGCAGGCACGTCGGGCCTCCTTTGGCGGGACGGCGGTGGAGGCTCTCAGGGTACCGAGGTATGCAAGCGCTGTCATCCCCGATCGGCAGGCAGATCCTGCCCGCCCGATCCGCCGCGGGCGCGGCGCCGGGGGCCGGCCCGCCCCTAGCCTGGGAGCCACGCGACGGCCCGACGCCCGACGCGACCGAGCGGGGAGGGTGACCATGGCCGAGGACGGATGGACCGCCGACGAGCGCGCCGCGATGAAGGAGCGTGCTGCCGAGCTGCGCGCCGAGGGCAAGAAGGGCGCCAAGAAGGCGGACGAGCTGCAGACGGTGCTCGACAAGATCGCCGCGATGGCCCCTGCCGACCGCGTCCTCGCCGAGCGGGTGCACGCCGCGGTGACCGCGAACGCTCCCGGGCTCTCGGCCAGGACCTGGTACGGCATGCCCGCCTACGCGAACGCCGACGGGAAGGTCGTGGTGTTCTTCCAGGACGCGGCGAAGTTCTCCTACCGCTACGCCACGCTCGGGTTCCAGGAGCACGCCGCCCTGGACGCCGGCGACATGTGGCCGGTGTCCTACGCGCTCACGGCATGGACGCCCGAGGTCGAGGCCCGCGTGGTGGCACTCGTGAGGGCCGCCGTGGGGTGACGGCCGTGCCCGCGGTCGATCAGCGGCCGCGCTCGACGGGCGCCCGGCGCGTCAGGTGGCCGATCGCCTCGTCCACCACCACGGGGTCGGCGAGGATCCGCTGGTGGCCGAGGCCCTCGGTGCTGTGGAGCCGGGCGTTCGGCCAGCCGCTCGCGATCTGCGCACCGACCCGGTACGGCGTCTCCTTGTCGGCCCTGTCGTGCACCACCAAGGTGTCCGGCATCGATCCGTCCACCCCGAGCGGTCCGAGGTCGAAGCTCGCGAGGGAGCGTTCCGTGACCCGCTCCAGCTCGCCTCG
>NZ_JBFHHB010000093.1:0-11561 GCF_041597215.1 Actinotalea sp. | reverse complement strand
GGTGTCGCTCACCATCGAGGCGGGCGAGTACGTCGCGGTGATGGGGCCGTCGGGGTCGGGAAAATCCACGCTGCTGAACCTGCTCGGCCTGCTCGATCGCCCTGATGCCGGACACTACCGGCTGGAGGGGCGCGACGTCACGACGCTGTCGCCGGCCGAGCAGGCGCGTGTGCGCAGCCGGCGCATCGGCTTCGTGTTCCAGAGCTTCCACCTCGTGCCGCGGCTGACGGCGGCCGAGAACGTTGCGCTGCCGATGATGCTGGCCGGCATCCCGCCCCGGGAGCGCGCCGCGCGGGTGACGCGTGCGCTGCGCGACTACGGCCTGGCCGACCGCGCCGACCACCGGCCCGACCAGCTCTCGGGCGGCCAGCGCCAGCGCGTGGCGATCGCGCGGGCGCTCGCCCTCTCGCCGGAGCTCGTCGTCCTCGACGAGGCGGTGTCTGCGCTGGACGTCATCGTGCAGGCCCAGATCCTCGACCTGCTCGCCTCCCTGCAGCGCGAGCTCGACCTCAGCTACCTCTTCATCAGCCACGACCTCGCCGTCGTGCGGATGATCTCCGACCAGGTGCACGTGATGAAGGCAGGGCGCGTCGTCGAGAGCGGGACGCCGGACGAGCTCTTCTCCGCTCCGCGCGAGGACTACACGCGCGAGCTGCTCGCCGCGATCCCCGGGGGGCGCCGCGCCGCGTAGCAGCCCTCGGCCGGGTCACGGGTCACGGGCGGGCGAAGGCGGGCACGGCGCTCACTGGTGCCACAGAGCCATCAAGGCGGCGTTCACGACCGCGGCGATCGCGAAGGCCGTGGCCAGGCCCGGGCGACCCGCACGGGCCAGCGCCACCACCGCTGCGCCCAGGACGAGCACCTGGACGGCGACGACGGCCGGCCCCGGCAGGGCGATCGCCGCCCACGGCGAGGCGAAGGCTCCCCAGAGGGCCGCTGCGGCGAGCGGGGCCCCGAGCCCCGCCACGACCCGCCACACCATCGGGGCGGGCAGGCGGAGGCCCCAGTACGCCAGGGCCACCAGAGCCGCGATCTCGAGAAGGAAACGGGCAGCAAGGTTCGCGCCCTGGAGCACGGTGAGCACGGGGACGTCGTCCTTCCTCGGTCAGGGGTGGGCGGGGACGATCCTGCCGCTCCGGACCGCTCGTGGGAAGGGGTGCCCGGCGGGAGGAGCGAGGCGACAGGTGGAGGAGGTGACACATGCTGGAGGCAGGATGGATCGGCCCTCGGCTCGCACCTACGCTGTGCCCAGCCCCAACTCATGATCACCCGAGGAGCCGCGCCATGACCTGCCCGAGGCCCACCGTCGATCGGCTCGTGACCTGCGGGCGCACGCGATGAGGCTCCTGCTCGCCCCGGAGCTGGACTCCCCCGCGCGCGTCGGCTCGGGCGCTCGGCCGGTCCTGACGGTCGCTGCGGTGCAGACCCGGTGGCACGAGGACCCCGCCGAGCACCGCGCGGTCCTGGACGAGGGGATCGACCGAGCCGTCGAGGCCGGTGCCCAGATCGTCTTCCTCTCCGAGCTGACCCTCTCGCGCTACCCGGCCGACACGATCCCCGAGGGCGAGCCGTCGGCCACGGCCGAGCCGCTCGACGGCGGGCCGACGCACCTGTTCGCTGCGGCGGCCGCCGCGCGCACCGGCGCGTACGTGCACGCCTCGCTGTTCGAGCGGGCGGACGGGCCGGACGGGCTGGGCTACAACACGGCGATCCTGGTCGCGCCGGACGGGTCGATCCTCGCCCGGACGCGCAAGCTCCACATCCCGGTGACGGCCGGGTACCACGAGGAGCGCTACTTCCGGCCGGGGCCGGCGGAGGACCCCTATCCCGTGGTCGAGCTCCCGGTGCCGGGCGGAGCCCGACTCGGTCTGCCGACCTGCTGGGACCAGTGGTTCGCGGAGGTCGCTCGTGCCTACGGGCTCGGCGGGGCGCAGCTGCTCGCCTACCCGACGGCCATCGGGTCCGAGCCGGACCACCCGGACTTCGACACCGAACCGTTGTGGCGGCAGGTGATGATCGGCCACGCGATCGGCAACGGCCTGTTCGTCGTGGCCGTGAACCGCTGGGGCTCCGAGGGGCTCCTCACCTTCTACGGGTCGTCGTTCATCGCCGACCCGTACGGCAGGGTGCTCGCCCAGGCGCCGCGCGACGAGGACGCGGTTCTCGTCGCTCCCCTGGACCTGGCGCAGGGTGAGGACTGGGCCGCGCTCTTCCCGATCGCCCGCACCCGTCGTCCGGACACGTACGGGCTCCTCGTCGAGCCGGTCGGCAAGGCCGCGCCTCGCGGGTGACCTCGCCGACGGCCCGGCGGCGCACTCCTCGGGACGTGCCGCGCGCGCAGCGGCGCGATCTGCGGCACGATCGGTCACGGCCCGTCCGTCCGGGGCGGGCCTGGACGGAGGAGCCCCGATGATCAGCCGCCGCTTCTTCCTGGCCGGCAGCGCGAGTGCCGTCGGTGCCGTCGGTGCGCTCGCCGCCTGCTCGTCGACGCCGTCTCCCGCCGCGACGACACCCTCACCCGGCGACGGGCTGATCTCGCTGAGCGAGCTGCCCGTCGGCGAGGCGGCAGGGGCCCTGACGAGCGCCGGCGAGAAGATCGTCGTCTCGCGGCCGGCGGAGGGGACGGTCGTCGCGTTCAGCGCGGTCTGCCCGCACGCCGGCTGCACCGTCCTGCCGGACGGCGGCGTCCTGGTGTGCCCCTGTCACGGTTCCACGTTCGACGCGGGCACCGGTGCGGTCACCAGGGGTCCTGCGGAGGCACCCCTTGCCCCGTTCGCCGTCGCGATCGACGGCGACGAGGTCGTCGAGGCATGAGCACCCTCAGGAGCCTCGGGCGCCGAGGCTCAGCGCGCCCCTGACTTGCTCATCGCCAGGGAGTCGACGGCGTCGCGCACGGTCGCCAGGACGGACTCGGCCAGCTCGGCGCGGGACTCCGTCTCGGCCAGCGCGTCGGACAGTGCCTCCACCTGCGCACGCAGGGAGGAGATCTGGTCCGAGAGCCGGACGATCTCCGCGTCGTGCTCGGCGAGCGTGCGCGCCGCGTCCCGGTCGCGCTGGCTCACCAGGTCGAGCAGGTGGCTCGTGCGGTCCGCCTGGGCGCGCAGGGAGTCGATCTCCCCGGCGACCCCGGAGGCGATCATCGCGTCCCGCAGGATCCTCACCCGGGTGGTGCGCTCGTTCGGCCGCAGCTCTGCCCAGTTCCCCTGGCGGAGCTGATCGAACCGGGCGTGCTCGACCGCTTCGGCCATCCACTCCACGTCGGGGACTGCGGTCATCTCAGGTTCCTGTCGCGATGCTCAGGCGGGGCGCGGTGCCTCGGCGCGGTCCGTGCTGGGCCGGGGCTGCCGCGAGTGGCGTCGCCGGGGCGGTGACCTCGGCGTGCCGGTCGCCGTCGAGGAGCCCGCGGATCTCGGCAAGGGTGTGGGCGTGCTCGCCCGCCTCGGACCTTGCCGCGTCCCGCTCGCTCGTGACGACCTCGAGCTGGGCGTCGAGGGCGGCGATCCGATCGCTCAGTCGCACGATCTCCGCGTCGTCCTGCGCGAGTCGGCGGCGGAACTCCTCGTCCCGCCGCTCGAGCAGGTCGGCGAGCTCTGAGGCCTGGTTCGCCCGGGACTCGAGGGACTGCAGCTGCGCGCTGACCCCGGAGTTGTCGAGCGCGTTGCGCAGGATCTCGATCCGCGTCGCGCGTTCGCCCTCGCGCAGGTCGTCCCACCCGCCCTGGCGCAGCAGGGAGAAGCGGGCGCGCTCGATCGCCTCGGCCATGCCGTCCGGAGCGAGCGAGTCCACCATGCCTTCTCCTTCGGCGGGGTGGGGTACAGGGACAAGGGGACCGGGCGGGCGAATCGGCTGCGGCGGTCTCTTTCACCCGGATGGCCCAGCGCCCTGCCTCACGGCATGGCGTGACCGGCCGGCGCGGTGCACCTCGTTGCCCGGTCAGCCCTCGGCGCGGACGGCGAGGATGTCGACGATCTCGTGCCCGAGCTCGATCCCCCGCCGCTCGAACTTGGTCACGGGCCGGTGCGCCGGGCGGGGTGCGGGACCGGCATGCGGGTTGTGCAGGCTCGGCTCGTCGGCGATCACCCCGAGCATCACCTCGGCGTAGGGCGCCCAGTCGGTGGCCACGTGCAGGACGCCTCCCGGCCTCAGGAGCGAGGCGAGGAGCGCCACGTGCGGGGCGGAGACGATGCGCCGCTTGTGGTGCCGCACCTTGGGCCACGGGTCGGGGAAGAAGACGTGCACGGCGTCGAGCGAGGACGGGCGCATCGTCCTGGCCAGGTCCAGCCCGTCTCCGTGCGCGATCCGGATGTTCGGGTGCTCGCCGCCGTCGAGCAGCGTGAGCAGGTGGGCGATCCCCGGGAGGTGGGCCTCGACCGCGAGGTAGTCGCGTCGGGGGTCGGCGGCGGCCATCGCGGCCACCGCTTCTCCCATCCCGGAGCCGATCTCGAGCACCAGCGGGGCCGTGCGACCGAAGAGCCGCTCCGTGTCGAGCGTCCCGTCCTCGCGCAGTGGGGCCGACCCCAGGGCGGGGTCGTGCACCGAGAACCCGTAGCGCGGCCAGAGGCGGTCCAGTGCCTCGGTCCTCGCCAGCCCCAGCGGGCTGCGCCGTGGGTGGAAGGTGCGGATCGGGGAGGTCGGCGTGCCCCGTTCGTGCTGGAACCGGTCGGCCGAGTGCGGGGCCGCGGTCACCCGAGCGCCGGGCCGAGGCGGTGGTTCGTCCAGGCGCGGACCGCCTCGAGGTACCCGCTCCGGGCGGGCTCGGGGGACAGGACGAGGTCGTGCACCCCGCCGGGGATCTGCACGACGGTCACGTCGTTCCCGAGCAGCGGCGCGCGTTCGAGGGTCTGCTCGACGGACAGCACGCTGTCGGTCCTGTCGAGCGCCTCGTGCCAGCGACGTGCCGGGCCCGAGCGGGTCGAGGTGCACACGAGGATCGGCAGGTCGATGGCGAGGCCGCGGGCGACGGCGGCGTGCCCGCGGCGGATGGCCCGGAGCCAACCGGCCCGGACACCGAAGCCCTCGACCGGCTTCCACGACAGGTCGTACTCCCAGCCACCCCCGTCCGGATCGCTCAGCCAGGCCCCGTAGTGCGGGTCGAGCTGGCCGACGACGGCGTTCGGGGCGACGCGCCCCAGCACGTCCACCGCACGGGTGGTCAGCACCCGGTCGGTCCATGGCCGGTTGAGGTCGAGCCACGGGCTGTTGAGCACGAGCGCGTCCAGCGCGGGACCGTCTGCTCGGTCCCGGCGGGCCTGCGCCCACAGCGCGGTGATCAGGCCACCGGTCGAGTGGCCCTGGACCACGAGGAGCTCGTGGCCCTCCTCCTCGCGCACGATCCGCGCGGCGGCGTCGAGCTCCTCGGCGTAGCTCGCGAGCGCGTGCACGTCGTTCGCGAGCTGATGGGGGAGCAGGGATCGGCCGTGGGCCCGCAGGTCGAGGGCGTAGAAGTCGTAGCCCTGCGCCGCCCACGCCTCGCCGAGGTGCGTCTGGAAGAAGTAGTCGACGTAGCCGTGCACGTAGAGCACGGCGCGCCGTCGCGGCTCGTCCGGGGTGCGCCGGACGAGCGTGGCGACGGCCTCGCCCTGGTAGTCGGGTCGCAGGGGGATCGTGCGAGCCTGCCAGCCGTCACCCAGGACGTCGGGGCGCCACACCTCAGCGCGCCGCCTTGACCGCGATCACCGGGCAGGTGGCCTCGAGGAGGATCCGCTGGGAGTTCGAGCCGAGCAGGAGCTTGCCGACCGGCGTGCGGTGGCGGATGCCGATGACGATCCCGCGCACGTCCTCGTCCTCGGCGAGGGAGAGGATCTCCTCGGAGGCGTCCTTCCCGCGCACGAGCTGACGGAGCGTGAACGGCACGCTCTCGGCCTCGAGCCGCGTCTGGACCCGGGCGATCTCGGTGTCGGTGGCGAAGGTCGTCTCGGACGGGTCGCTCGTCCCGGAGACGTTCACGACGAGGAGCTCGTCACCGTGGTGGTGCGCCTCGGTGATGCCGTGCTCCAGCGCGGCCTTGCCCTCGGGGGTGGGCGTGTACCCGACGATGATCATCACCTGCGTGTCCTCCTGATGTCTGGGGGTGGCCGACGTCCTCATGCTCGATCATGCCAGCGCGCGGCCTCCGTGCCGAGGGGGCGGGCCGTTCGAGATCGCTCGTCTCGCCGTCCGGAGTTGAGCGGAGTACGCTCAACTTCGTGGCCGCAGGTCGGGCGTGCCACGGCACGACACCCCGGAGGCGCACAGATGGACGCGAAGTTCACCACCAAGTCGCAGGAGGCGCTCGCGGCCGCGATCCAGTCCGCGACCGCTGCAGGCAACCCCCAGCTCGAGCCGATCCACGTCCTCCAGGCCCTCCTCGCCCAGGACGGGGTGGCCACCGCGCTGCTCGACGCGGTGGGCGTCGACCGGGCCGCGCTCCGCGAGCGGGTCACGGCCGCTGCCGCGACCGTCCCCTCCGCCTCCGGCGGTTCGGTGGCCCAGCCCTCGGCGTCCCGCGCCACGCAGTCGGTGCTCACCGCTGCGCAGTCCGAGGCGCAGTCCCTCGGCGACGAGTACATCTCGACCGAGCACCTGCTGCTCGGGATCGCCGCCGGCCAGTCCTCCGCCTCCCAGGCGCTCGGTGCCGTCGGCGCGAGCAGGGAGGCGCTGGCCGCTGCCCTCCCCACGGTGCGGGGCTCGGCCCGGGTCACCTCCCCCGATCCGGAGGACACCTTCCAGGCGCTGGAGAAGTACGGCGTCGACCTGACCGCCGCGGCCCGCGAGGGGCGGCTGGACCCGGTGATCGGTCGCGACAGCGAGATCCGACGGGTCGTGCAGGTGCTCTCCCGCCGCACCAAGAACAACCCCGTGCTCATCGGCGAGCCCGGCGTCGGCAAGACCGCCGTCGTCGAGGGTCTCGCCCAGCGGATCGTGGACGGCGACGTCCCGGAGTCCCTGCGCGGGAAGCGCCTGATCGCCCTCGACCTCGCCTCGATGGTGGCGGGAGCCAAGTACCGAGGGGAGTTCGAGGAGCGGCTCAAGGCCGTCCTGGAGGAGATCAAGGGCTCGGACGGGCAGATCGTCACCTTCATCGACGAGCTGCACACCGTCGTGGGTGCCGGTGCCGCCGAGGGCTCGATGGACGCCGGCAACATGCTCAAGCCCATGCTGGCGCGGGGAGAGCTGCGGCTGGTCGGCGCGACCACCCTCGACGAGTTCCGCGAGCGGATCGAGAAGGACCCCGCCCTGGAGCGCCGCTTCCAGCAGGTCTTCGTCGGCGAGCCCTCCGTCGAGGACACGATCGCGATCCTGCGGGGGATCGCGCCCAAGTACGAGGCCCACCACAAGGTGACCATCTCCGACGCCGCGCTCGTGGCCGCCGCCACCCTCTCCGACCGCTACATCACCGGCCGCCAGCTCCCGGACAAGGCGATCGACCTGGTCGACGAGTCGGCCTCCCGGCTGCGCATGGAGCTCGACTCCTCACCCGTCGAGATCGACGTCCTGCAGCGCGGGGTGACCCGGCTGGAGATGGAGGAGTCCTACCTGTCCACGGCAGACGACGAGGCCTCGCGCGAGCGGCTCGAGAAGCTCCGTGCCGAGCTCGCCGACCGCCGCGAGGAGCTCGCTGCGCTGACCGCGCGCTGGGAGCGCGAGAAGGCGGGCTCCAACCGGCTCGGCGAGCTGCGGGTGCGCCTCGACGAGCTGCGCACCACCTTCGAGAAGGCGCTGCGCGAGGGCGACTACGAGACCGCAGGGCGCCTGCAGAACGGCGAGATCCCCGCTGTGGAGCGGGACATCGAGGCGGCAGAGGCCGCCCAGGACGCCCGCGAGACGGACGGCGAGGGCCCCGACGAGGCGCCCATGATCGCCGAGAAGGTCGGCCCTGACGAGATCGCCGAGGTCGTCTCCGCCTGGACCGGCATCCCCACCGGCCGGCTGCTCGAGGGTGAGACCGCGAAGCTGCTCCGGATGGAGGAGGTCCTGGGTCAGCGGCTCATCGGGCAGCGTCAGGCCGTCGCCACCGTGTCGGATGCCGTCCGGCGCTCGCGGGCGGGGGTCTCCGACCCCGACCGGCCCACCGGCTCGTTCCTCTTCCTCGGCCCGACGGGTGTCGGCAAGACCGAGCTCGCCAAGTCCCTCGCGGACTTCCTCTTCGACGACGAGCGCGCGATGGTCCGCATCGACATGTCGGAGTACGGCGAGAAGCACTCCGTCGCTCGCCTCGTCGGGGCGCCCCCCGGCTACGTCGGCTACGAGGAGGGCGGCCAGCTCACCGAGGCCGTCCGGCGCCGCCCGTACTCCGTCGTCCTGCTCGACGAGGTCGAGAAGGCGCACCCGGAGGTCTTCGACATCCTGCTCCAGGTGCTCGACGACGGCCGCCTCACCGATGGCCAGGGTCGGACGGTCGACTTCCGCAACGTGATCCTCGTGCTGACGTCGAACCTCGGCTCCCAGTTCCTCGTCGACCCGTTGCTCGACCCTGCCGCCAAGCGCGACGCGGTGATGAGCGCGGTGCACGCGGCGTTCAAGCCGGAGTTCCTCAACCGGCTGGACGACGTCGTGCTGTTCGACGCGCTGACCCTCAACGAGCTGGGCAGCATCGTCGAGCTGCAGATCGTGCGGCTCGCCGAGCGGTTGGCGGACCGGCGGCTCACCCTGGAGGTCTCCGCCGCCGCGCGCGAGTGGCTCGCGATCGAGGGCTTCGACCCGGCGTACGGGGCGCGACCGTTGCGTCGCCTCGTCCAGCGCGAGATCGGCGACCGGCTCGCCCGGATGCTCCTCGCAGGCGAGGTGCATGACGGCAGCACCGTCGAGGTCGACCTCAACGCCGACGCGGAGGCCGGCGGGCTGGTGCTCTGGACCCGGTGAGCCCCGCGGGCCGGCCGGCCCGTCGCGGTGCCGACCGGGTGCCGGCCGGCCCCGGCGTTTCACCCGCTCTCGACGGGGCACAACGGTCCGATCCGGGTAGCGTCGTTGGATGGAGTGGTCGACGTTCGGTGCCGTGCTCCTCGATCTCGACGGGGTGCTGACGCCGACGGTCGAGATCCACCAGCGTGCCTGGGAGGAGGCCTTCACGGCCTTCTTCTCCGCCCACGGGATCACCCCCGCCTACACCGCGGACGACTACCTGCGTCATGTCGACGGGCGTCCGCGCGACGACGGAATCCGCACCTGCCTCGCCTCGCGCGGGGTCGTCCTGCCCGACGGCGATCCCGATGACGCCCCCGGCCAGGCGACCGTCGCAGGGCTCGGCAACGCCAAGAACGCCAGGGTCGCCGAGCTCCTCGCGGAGGGGGTCGAGGCGTACCCCGGCTCGCTGCTCCTCCTCGACCACCTCGCGACGCTCGGTATGCCCCTCGCCGTCGTGTCCAGCTCCCGCAACACCCGGGCGGTGCTCCGGTCCGCGGGCCTGGCCGACCGCTTCGGGGCCGTCGTGGACGGGGTCGTCGCCGCACGGGAGGGGCTCGGGGGCAAGCCCGCACCGGACACGTTCCTGCGCGCAGCCGCGCTGCTCGGAGTGCCACCGGACAGGGCGGTCGTCGTCGAGGACGCGGTCTCCGGGGTCGCCGCCGGAGCGGCGGGGGACTTCGGCCTCGTGATCGGCGTGGACAGGGGAGCAGGCGAGCCCGCCCTCACGGCGGCCGGCGCCGATCTCGTGGTGACGGACCTCTCGGAGCTGGTGACGTCATGATCAACGCAGCGCGGATCCGCCACACCGAGCACGCCGGGCTCGGTCAGCTCCCGGCGTACCTCGACCGCACACGCTTCCCGGCCGAACCGTGGCGGCTGACCGAGGAGTACATCAGCACCGCGGACCGTGGGACGACCGAGAGCGTGTTCGCCGTCGGCAACGGGTACCTCGGCCTGCGCGGGAACGGCGAGGAGGCCAACGACTCCGAGAGCCACGGGACCTACGTCAACGGCTTCCACGAGACCTGGCCGATCCGGCACGCGGAGGAGGCCTTCGCCTTCGCCCAGACCGGGCAGACCATCATCAACGCCCCGGATGCGAAGGTCATCCAGCTCTTCGTCGACGACGAGCCGCTGACCGTGGCGGTGGCGGACCTGCTCTCCTACCGGCGCTCGCTCGACTTCGCCGACGGCGTGCTCGTCAGGGAGCTGCTCTGGCGGACCCCCGCGGGCAACCGCGTGCAGGTGCGCTCGCGGCGGATGGTCTCGTTCACCCAGCGGCACCTCGCGGTGATGACCTTCGAGGTGACGGTCCTGGACCGGCCCGCGCCGGTCGCGATCGTCTCGCAGATCCTCAACCGCCAGGACGGGAGGGACGAGTACCGCACGGCCCACTCCGCACCCACCTTCGCCGACCCGCGCAGGGCCGAGGAGTTCACCGGGCGCGTGCTGCTCCCCGAGGTGCACTGGGGGGACGACGAACGGGTGGTCCTCGGGTTCCGCGCCGCGCACTCGGGGATGACCCTCGCCGTCGGAGCCGACCACACCCTGGAGACGGACAACGAGCACGAGGTCGTGACGGACGTCACGGAGGACACCTCCCGGCACGTCTTCCGGGTCCACGCCGAGCCGGGTGTGCCGATCTCGCTGTCCAAGTCCGTCAGCTACCACTCCTCTCGCGGCGAGGCTCCTGCCGAGCTCGCGACGCGGGTCCGGCGCACCCTCGACCGGGTGCGGGTGGAGGGTGTCGAGCAGCAGTTCGACGACCAGCGCACCTGGCTCGACGAGTACTGGGCCCGCTCCGACGTCGAGATCGAGGGGCAGCCGGAGGTCCAGCAGGCCGTGCGGTGGAACCTCTTCCAGGTCGCCCAGGCCGTGGCGCGGGCGGAGGGCACCGGGATCGCTGCGAAGGGCGTCACCGGCTCCGGCTACGGGGGCCACTACTTCTGGGACACCGAGCTCTACGTCGTTCCGTACCTCACGTACACCTCGCCGCTCTACGCGCGCAACGCCCTGCGGTTCCGTTTCGGCCTGCTCCCGGCAGCGCGACGTCGTGCCGCCGAGCTCACCCAGCACGGGGCGCTCTTCCCGTGGCGGACGATCAACGGCGAGGAGTCCTCCGCGTACTACGCGGCCAGCACCGCGCAGTACCACATCGACGCCGACATCTCCTTCGCGGTGAGCACCTACGTCCAGGCCACCGGCGACGAGGAGTTCATGGCACGCGAGGGGATCGACATCCTGGTCGAGACGGCCCGGCTGTGGGCCGACCTGGGCTTCTGGCGCGGCAACGGCTCCGACGTCTTCCACATCCACGGCGTGACCGGGCCCGACGAGTACACGACCGTCGTCAACGACAACCTCTTCACGAACGTGATGGCGCGGTTCAACCTGTGGCGGGCCGCGGAGGCCGTGCACGAGCTCGAGGCGGCGTGGCCCAAGGAGCACGCCCAGATGGTCAGCCGCCTGGGCCTCCGGGCGGCGGAGGTCGAGGAGTGGGGTCGGGCGGCCGACGCGATGGCGATCCCGTACGACGCGGCGCTCGGCATCCACCCGCAGGACTCGCAGTTCCTCGAGCGCGAGGTGTGGGACCTGCCGCGCACCCCGCCGGAGATGCGGCCGCTGCTGCTGCACTACCACCCGCTGGTGATCTACCGCTTCCAGGTGCTCAAGCAGGC
>NZ_JBFHHB010000092.1:0-11593 GCF_041597215.1 Actinotalea sp. | reverse complement strand
GCACCGGCTGCCCGGGGTCCCTCACCTCCACGGCTCGACCCGGCGGGTCACCGACCGTTGCGGATCGATCCCCCTGCGCAGGGCGCGCCCACCCGCCGATGCCCTGACCTGCGAGGACGTCGTGCCGAACCGATCCGCTCTCCGCCGCCTGCACGGGCACGACAGCCCTGGACGGGTGACCTCGCGACGACCAGCCGGGGCCGGTCCGACCGGCACTCCCGCCCGCGTGGGCCGCCACACCCCCGGCCGCAGGGACGCCGGCGGGTGCCTCGCTCACCGGTGCCGGTGCCACCACGGGCCCGTCGTGGCACCGGCACCGGGGCGCGACACGCCATCGGCGCCGTTCCCCCTCCGGTCGAGGCGGCCGTGACCCGAAGTTATGCTCGCCCGACCCGATGGAGATCCACGAGGATCGGCTCGAGCCGACGAGGGAGGAAGCCCCCGGATGCCCGACCGGCCGCGTGGCGAGCACCCCTCGACCTTCGTCCTGACGGACCCCACCGAGCCGGATCCCGCGTTCGACCGGATCGCCCGGGTGGTCCAGCGCCAGCTCGGCGTGCCGGTCGCACTGGTGAGCATCGTCGAGCAGGACCGGCAGGCCTTTCCCGGCCTGGCCGGGCTCGGCGGCTGGGCGGGCGAGGCCCGGCAGACGCCGCTCAGCCACTCCTTCTGCCAGCACGTCGTGCGGCGCAGGGGACCGCTCCTGGTCCGTGACGCCCGCCGGGACCCGCTGGTGAGCGCGAACGCGGCGGTCGACGACCTCGGGGTCGCCGCCTACCTGGGCATCCCGATCACCGGTCCGGGAGACGTCGTCCTCGGCTCCCTGTGCGCGATCGACACCGTCCCGCGCGACTGGTCGGAGGCGGAGGTCGTGGCCATGGAGGACCTCGCGGCGATGTGCAGCGTCGAGCTGTCCTCCCGGGGGCCGGCACCCACGACCCCGCCCCGCACGGTCCGGCGCCGGGACCACCAGCAGCTCCGCGCGATGGTGGACTCGCTTCCGGCGATGGTCGGCTACTGGGACCGCGACCTGCGGAACGTCGTCGCGAACCAGGCCTATGTCGGCTGGTTCGGGCGGACGCCGGCGGAGATCGCCGGCAGCCACATCCGGGACCTGCTGGGCGAGGAGATGTTCCGCCTGCACGAACCGCACATGAGGGGTGCCCTCGCCGGCGAGCGCCAGGACTTCAGCCGCAAGGTCGCCGAGCCGGGCGGACGCCAGCGACACCTCCAGGCGACGTACGTACCGGACCGCGACGTCGCAGGGGAGGTCGTCGGCTTCTTCGTCCACGTCTTCGACGTCTCCGAGCTCACCGAGGCGCTGCACTTCCAGGACGCGGTCCTCGCGGCCAGCCCTGACCTGATCTACGTCATCGACCTCGCCTCGGGGAAGATCACCTGGGTGTCGGGCTCGCTCGCGGAGAACCTCGGCTACGCCCACGACCCCGTCCAGCAGGGCAGCGCCCAGGACTACGCGGCCTACCTGCACCCGGACGACCTCGACGCCATCGCGGAGGCGAACGCCGCGGCCCGCGCACTCGCCGACGGCGAGACCATCCGGCTCAGGCTCCGGGCACGTCATGCCGACGGCTCGTACCGGTGGCTCCTGCGGCGCACCACCCCGTTCGAGCGCGACGCCGACGGCCAGGTCAGCAAGGTCCTCGGGGTCACGCGCGACGTCCACGAGAGCGTCGAGCTGACCGAGCGCCTCGAGGCCGCCGCCGTGCACGACGACCTCACGGGCCTGCCGAACCGGCGGTTGCTGACCGACCGACTCGTCCTCGCCCTCAGCCGCCAGGCGCACTCGGGACGCGCCGTCCCCGTCCTGTACTGCGATCTCGACGGGTTCAAGAGGGTCAACGACACCGGTGGACACCGGGCGGGCGACTCCGTGCTGCGTACCACGGCTCGACGGATCAGGTCTCTGCTGCGCCCGGAGGACACGGTCGCGAGGGTGGGCGGGGACGAGTTCGTCGTCGTGCTCGAACCCACGCTCCGCGACCCGGCGACGCCGACCGGGACGGACACCGACCTGATCGCCGCCCAGGAGGTCGCCGCACGGATCGGCCGACTCGTCGCCGAACCCGTCGAGGCCGACCACCGGGAGCACTTCGTCACGGTGAGCGTGGGCATCGCACTCGCCCAGGCGGGCGAGAACCCCGAGCAGGTCCTGCGCAACGCCGATGCCGCCATGTACCAGGCGAAGGCGCACGGCAAGGCCCGCACCGAGGTCTTCGACCGGGCGCTGCGCGACGACGCACTCGACCGCGCCCACGTCGAGTCCGTCCTGCGGAGCGCGCTGCGCGTCACGGCCGCGCTCGCGACACCGCACGCCGCGGACATCCCCGCGTCGGCCGAGCCGACGTTCTGGGTCGAGTACCAGCCCGTGTACGACCTCGACACGCACACCCTTGCCGGGGCGGAGGCGCTCGCTCGGCTCATGGACGGGTCGGGACGGATCATCCCTCCCGACCAGTTCATCCCCGTCGCGGAGGAGACCGGCCTGATCGGCCGGCTCGGCCGGCGGGTGCTCGACACCGCCTGCCGTGACCTCGCCTCCTGGCACGCCGCCCTCCCCGCCCGTTCCGATCTGCGCATCGCCGTGAACGTCAGCGCCCGGCAGGCGGCGCACGAGGACCTGCTCAGCGACGTCGAGTCAGCGCTCGCCCGGCACGAGGTGCCACCCGGCTGCCTGACGCTCGAGCTGACCGAGAGTGTCCTGCTCGAGGCGGGTCGCTCCACCATGGCGACGCTGACCAGCCTGCGCAGCAGAGGCGTGCGGATCTCGATCGACGACTTCGGCACCGGCTACGCGAGCCTGCGCTACCTCGCACAGCTCCCGGTGACCGGGGTGAAGGTCGATCGCTCCTTCATCGCAGGGATCCCGCAGGACCCGATGAGCGTGAGCATCGTCCGGGCGGTGCGCGGGCTCGCGAGGGACCTCGAGATCGAGTGCGTCGTGGAGGGCATCGAGACCGCCCTCCAGCTCGCGGCCGTCCCTGACGGCGTGCTGGGGCAGGGATACCTCCTCGGTCGGCCGATGCCCGCCGCGGACCTGCACGAGCTGATCGCGGCGTGCGCAGGGCGGCCGGGATCCCGTCGCGCCGCGCGACCCCTCAGCAACCGGTGACGGACGACGATGGGCTGAGGTGACCGTCGTCCCGCACGGACCGCCTGAAGGCGTCCGTCGTGTGCACGTCGGGCGACAACCGCTCTTCGACAGGGCCCGCACGGCGATCGGGTACGAGCTCCTGTTCCGGGCGCACGCCTCGGCGACGACCTCCGGCGCGGAGGCGGGTGTCGACCCGGGCGACGAGGGGACGACGGCCGTCATCCTCGCCACCTTCACCTCGTTCGGCCTGCGGGACCTCGTCGGCGACGGACTCGCCTTCGTCAACCTCACCCGGCCCTTCTTCGTCGACGACGCAGCGATCCCGTTCGCCCCGGACCGCACCGTCCTGGAGCTGCTGGAGACCGTCCCGATCGACCCGCAGGTCACCGCGGGCGTGCGCCGGCTCCGCGCGCAGGGGTTCTCGGTCGCGCTGGACGACTTCCTCTGGAACCAGGAGGACAGGATCCCCCTGCTGGAGGAGGTCACCCACGTCAAGGTCGACATCTCCCAGGTGACGCAGGGAGAGCTCGGCAGCACCGCGTCCCGGCTGCGCGAGCACGACGTGATCCTGGTCGCCGAGCGCATCGAGACGGCCGAGGAGCTCCGGGAGTGCACCGATCTGGGATTCCAGCTCTTCCAGGGCTACCACCTGCTGCGCCCAGAGACCGTCACCACGAGCGAGCTCGAGCCGAACCTCGTCACATGCCTGAGCCTGATGTCCCGGCTCCTGGATCCCGATCTCGCCCTCCGTGACCTCGAGGCGATCGTCTACCGCGACGCGGCCCTGACCGTCCGGGTGCTCCAGGCAGCGAACGCCGCGTCGAGCGGGGCCAACCGGCGGTTCCGCTCGGTCCGCGACGCCCTCGTCATGCTCGGGACCCAACGTCTGACGGCATGGGTGATGCTGCTGCTCGCCGCCGACGCCGGGACCTCCTCCGGCGCGCGCCTGAGCCATGCCGTCGTCCGCGCGCGCACCTGCGAGACCCTCGCGCGCACCTGGGGGGCGGCGCCGGAGGTCGCGTTCACGGCGGGGCTGGTGAGCCGGCTCGACGTGGTCCTGGGGCTACCCGCCGAGGTCGTGCTCGAGCGCCTCGCGCTGTCCGCCGAGCTGCGCGCTGCCGTCGTCGAGCACCAGGGGCCGACCGGTTCCCTGCTCGCGGCCGTGGAGGCGTACGAGGACGGCGTCCACGGGCTCGACGGTCACGAGGACGAGTCGTGCCGCAGGCTGGCGCAGGCGCACCTCGAGGCGATGGCCTGGGCCAACGAGACGGCCGGGAGGGCGTAGGTTCGCCGGGTGAGACCTGACGACCTCCCCTTGCTCCGGACCGCCTCGACACCCTGCCTCAGCCCGGACGGCACCGCCGTGGTCTTCGTGGTGAGCACACCGGACCCGTCGACCGACGCGTACCCGAGCCTGTTGTGGACCGCGCCCACCGACGGCAGCGCACCGCCGTCCGTCCTGACCAGAGGGGTGCGCGACACCTCCCCGGTGTGGTCGCCGGACGGGCGCTGGATCGCCTTCCTGCGCGCGGCGGCCAAGGGCCCCGCCCAGCTCTTCCTCGTCGAGGCCGGCGGCGGCGAGCCGGTGTGCCTGACCGACGCCCCCCTCGGCGTGAGCGACCCTCGCTTCTCCCCCGACTCGGCACGGATCGCCGTCACCGCACGGATGCCGGAGCCCGGCCGCTACGTGCGCGACGGGGAGCCCGCGGCCGAGGCGCCGCGACTCCTCACCTCCCCCGACCACCGGTCCGACGGCATCGGCGTCACCTCCGACCGCCCGCGCCGGGTCCAGGTCGTGCCGGTCCCCGAGTCGCTGGACCGCAGCGATCCACCCTCCGCCCTTCCCACACCACTGACGCTCGCCGTCGAGGGCGACCTGTACGGCCAACGCTGGATGCCCGACGGCCGCGCCCTCGTGGCGGTCGCCCAGCTCGCGGTCGGCGACCTGCGCCGTGACGCCGTGCTGCTGCCGGTGGACGACTCCCCCGCGACGCCGCTGAGGATCACCGACGCCGAGCAGGGATCCACGCTCGCCGTCGAGACGATCCTCCCGTCGCGGGACGGGGCGACGCTCTGGATGCTGGCCGGTGACCTCGGCGCCGACGGCAAGGACTTCGTGGCCGCTCTCACCGGGCTGTACTCCGTCGACCTGCTCACGGCCGGAGCCACTCCCGTGCGCCACACCGACCCCGAGCGGGTCGACCTCGTTCCCGGGGTGCTCGCCCAGACGGACGACGAGGTGCTCGTCGCGGAGCAGCGCCGCGGGGACGTCGTCCTGCTCGGCGTACCGGCGCGGGGGACGCAGGCTCCTCGCGTGCTCGTCGACCACCCCGCCGTCGTCTCCAGCGTGAGCGTGGGTGCGGGGACGGTCGCCGTGAGCGCCGGGCTCCCCGACTCGGCCGGCGAGATCCTCGTCGTCGACCTCGCCGGGGGCGAGCCCCGCAGCGTGACGGCGGTCGGTGCCGGCCTGCGCGAGGCCGGGCGCTTCCGCGAGCCCGTCGAGATCACCGGGACGGCACCCGACGGCTACCCCGTGCACGGCTGGGCCGTGCTCCCCGATCCCGTGCGGTACGGCCCGGGCCCGCACCCGACGATCCTGATGATCCACGGCGGGCCCTTCGCGCAGTACACGACGGCGCTGTTCGACGAGGTGCAGGTCCTGGCAGAGGCCGGCTACGTCGTGGTCTACGGCAACCCCCGCGGCTCGTCCGGCTACGGTTCCGCGCACGGCAGGGCGATCCGTCGGGCGATGGGAACGGTCGACGCCGACGACGTGCTGGCACTCCTGGACGCTGCTTCCGCGCGGCTGCCGATCGACCCCGCCCGGCTCGGTGTCATGGGTGGCTCGTACGGTGGGTACCTCAGCGCATGGCTCACCACCAGGACCGACCGCTTCACCGCAGCGATCGTGGAACGGGGCTTCCTCGACCCCGTGAGCTTCGTCGGCTCGAGCGACATCGGGTGGTTCTTCGGGCTGGAGTACGTGGGGGCGGGCGACGGGCCAGAGGACGCCGCCGCGATCGCCGCCCAGTCCCCGATGGCCCACGTCGCCCGCGTGCGCACCCCGACCCTCGTCGTGCACTCCGAGCAGGACTGGCGGTGCCCCGTGGAGCAGGGGCAGCGATGGTTCGTCGAGCTGTACCGACGCGGCGTGCCGACCGAGCTGCTCCTCTTCCCGGGCGAGGGGCACGAGCTCACGCGTTCCGGGCGCCCCCAGCACCGCGTCGCCCGGTTCGAGCACGTGCTGCGCTGGTGGGACAGGTACCTGCCGGTCGGCGGCTCCGCCTGACCTCACCCCCCGAGGACGGTGAGACCGACCAGGACGACGTTGAGCGCCACCACTGCTGCGACCACCGCCCAGGCAGCGGCACGCAACCACCCTCGTACGGCGAGGGAACCCATCAGGCCCCGATCGCTGCAGAGCCGGACGAGAGGGATCAGGGCGAACGGGATGCCGAGGCTGAGCAGCACCTGGCTGAGGACGAGCGACAGGGTCGGATCGGCGCCCCACGCGAGGAGCGCGAGCGCGGGGACGAGGGTGATCGCGCGCCGCAGCAGGAGCGGGACCCGGATCCTCAGCAGCCCCGCCATGATCGTCGCGCCGGCGTAGCAGCCGACGGAGGTCGAGGCGAGGCCGGAGGCGAGCAGTGCGATCCCGAAGGCCACGCCGACCACCGGACCGAGGGACGCGGTGATCGCTGCGTGCGCGCCCTCGAGCGTGTCGGTCCCCGCGACCCCGGCGAGGCTCGAGGCGGCGAGCAGCAGCATGGCGATGTTCACCGTGCCGGCGATGATCAGGCTCAGCACCACGTCCCAGCGGATCGCCCTCAACAGGTCACCGGAGGGCCGTGCGACCGTCGCACCCGGTGCCGTCGCCTGGACGTCGTACCGGTCACGCACCAGGGCGGAGTGCACGTAGACCGCATGCGGCATGACCGTGGCACCGAGCATGCTCGCCGCGAGCACGACGGTCGGGGTGCCGGCGAACTGCGGGACGAGTCCGCCGGCGGCCGCTCCCCAGTCCGGCGCGTCGACGAAGAGCCCGCACAGGAAGCCGAGGGTGAGCACGGCCAGCAGGCCCATGACCACGCGCTCGAAGGGCCGTTGCCCTCGCCTCGACTGCACGGCGAGAAGCGCCATCGAGACGGTGCCGACGATGACCCCGCCGAGGAGCAACGGCGTCCCGAAGAGGATCGACAGGGCCAGTGCGCCGCCGACGACCTCCGCAAGGTCCGTCGCCGCCGCGACGATCTCGGCCTGGAGCCAGAAGGCCCGGCGTGGCCCTGTCCTCAGCCGGCCGCCGAGGAGCTGCGGAAGGCTCTGCCCCGTGACGAGGCCGAGCCTGGCCGACAGGTACTGCACGAGCACCGCCATGGCGTTCGAGACGACGAGCACCCACAGGAGCAGGTAGCCGTACTGCGCACCCGCCGTCATGTTCGCGGCGACGTTCCCCGGATCGACGTAGGCCACGGCGGCGACGAAAGCGGGGCCGAGGAGCCTGGGCAGCCTGCTCCACCCCGCGGACGGGCGCTGCCCTGCCCGGAGGCCGGAGGCGGGGCCCGTGGGCGGCGCGCTCACCGGCCGGCCACTCCCCTCGGTCTCCGCACGGGGCAAAGGTAGCCGCACGGCGACGCCCTCGCGTCCCGCGTCCGGCTCCTGCGCACCGTCCGCGCGGTTGACACGGCCCTCGCCGTGGGTTTCCATTGCCCAGGGCTCGTCGAGCCCGATCGACCGACAGGAGGTGGGCGCCATGAAGCTGGACGTGTCGGCGCCCTGCATGTCGGGGACCTGTACCTACGGGGCCTGTCGCTGAGACCTCGCGTCTCGCGCACGTCCCGTCCACACCTCCCCGCACTGCCCCCTGTCGGAAAGCCGGTCCATGACCTACGCCCTCGCCTCCCTGCTGCTCGCCACCGTGATCGGGCTGCTCCTGCGCGCCCGTGACGGACGCTTCCGCAGCACGACCGCACGCCAGGACTCCCCGCTCGCCACCTGGGCGGAGGGGACCCGCGCCACCTTCGTGCAGTTCTCCGCGGAGAGCTGCTCGGTGTGCCCCCGGTCCCTCGAGGTGCTGCGTTCGGTCGCTGCCGCGACCCCGGGTGTCGAGGTGGCCGAGCTCCGGGCCGAGGAGCACATGGATCTCGTGCGGCTGCTCGACGTGCGCCGCAGCCCCACCGTCTTCCTCCTGGACGCCGAGGGGACCGTCCGGACCAGGAGCTCCGGCGCGATGAACCGGGAGCTCGCACGCGCAGCCCTCGCCGAGCTCGACGAGAGGACCGACCATGTCCACGCCTGAGCCCACCCGCTCCAGCGCGTCCGTACCCCGCCCGCGACCGGACGGCATCGACCCCAGGGGTCCGCGGTTCTCGGCAGGGCTCACCGCCGTCCTGCTGACCGTCGTGCTCTTCCTCGATCAGGGCACCCCAGCCCTCGTGCTCCTGCTCGTCGTCGTCGCCCTCTTCGTCAGCGGAGTCGTACGCGGGCCGGCCGGGTCCGTGACCGGGCTGGCCTTCCGCCGATGGGTGCAGCCGCGGCTGCGCCCGACCCGGGACCGTGAGGACCCCCGACCGCCGCGCTTCGCGCAGACGGTCGGTCTGGTCATCACGGGGACCGGCGCGCTGCTCGCGCTGATCGGCATCCCCGCCGCGATCCCCGTCGCCGCGTCGATCGCCCTGGTCGCCGCCTTCCTCAACGCCGCCTTCGGCTTCTGCCTCGGCTGCGAGATGTACCTGCTCGGCCGCCGCGTCCTGACCCGGGCGTGACCCGCGTGCTCAGTGCACCTCGACGGCGTCGACGGTCTCGACGGCCTCTCGACGGCGTGAGGCCCGCAGGCTGGTGAGCGTGACCGTCGTCAGCACGGCGACGATGACGCCGAGCGAGGCGAGGGTCGGGATCTCCGGGACGGCCGGCCACACGGTGTGCGCCCAGTGCAGCACGAGCTTCACGCCGATGACGCCCAGAATGATCGCCAGACCGTAGCCGAGGTGCACGAGCCGCGCGAGGGCTCCGTGGAGCACGAAGTAGAGCGCACGCAGCCCGAGCAGGGCGAAGGCGTTGGTCACGAAGACGAGGTACGGGTCCCCGGTGATGCCGTAGACCGCGGGGACCGAGTCGACCGCGAAGACGATGTCCGTGGCGAGGATCGCGACGACGACGAGACCGAAGGGGGTCAGCGCGCGTCTCGCGCCCAGACGCACGCTCAGCCGCGTGCCGTGGTACGCGTCGGTCACCGGGACGAAGCGGCGGACCAACCGGACCGAGCGCATCGAGGTCGGGTCGATGACGTGCTGCGCCCCGCTGCGCTGGTCCCGGAGCAGCTTCACCCCGGTGGCGAGGAGGATCAGGCCGAACACGAGGAACGCAGCGGTGAAACGGCTGAGGGCGGCGGCACCGAGGGCGATGAAGATCCCGCGGAGCACGAGCGCCCCGAGGACCCCGATGAGCAGGGCGCGTTGCTGAAGGGCCACCGGGACGGCGAAGGCCGCGAGCAGGAGCATGAAGACGAACAGGTTGTCGATGGAGAGCGTCTTCTCCACGAGGTACCCCGTGAGGTACTCGATCCCGGTCTGCGAGCCCCAGCGGGTCCAGACGTAGACGCCGAAGGCGAGCGGGATCGCGATGTAGACGGCGCTCCAGGTTCCTGCCTCGCGCAGCGACACCTCGTGCGGGCGGCGGGTGACGAGGAAGTCGACCGCGAGCAGGAGCACGAGGCCCACGATGGTCGCGGTCCACAAGCCGGGCGAGCCGACCGTGGTGGTGGGGTCGACGGCGGCGATCGAGAGCACAGTTCTCCTCGGAACAGATCCGAGGTCTCCTTCACCCGGCTGGGCCGGGCCACCGTCCGAGGTCACCGCGTGGCGCCGTACTGACCGGATCGATGTGGGCGAAGTACTCCCCTCGGGAAGGAAGGTAGACGACGGGCGGCCGACATGCACGCCGAGCCGCGCGCCGTCGGACCGGACACCACCCAGGAAGCTGCGCTACTCTATACCCCTGGGGGTATATGTCCCCACGCGACCAGCCGATCTCAAGGAGACCCGATGGCGACCGTCAACCTCACCGAGGACACCTTCGAGCCCACCATCCAGGGCGACGGGATCGTCCTGGTCGACTACTGGGCTGCCTGGTGCGGCCCGTGCCGTCGCTTCGGCCCGGTGTTCGAGGCCGCCTCGGAGGCCCACCCCGACGTGACCTTCGCCAAGGTCGACACCGAGGCCGAGCAGGGGATCGCCGGGTCGTTGGGGATCACCTCGATCCCCACCTTGATGATCTTCCGTGACGGGATCCTGCTCTACGCCGAGCCGGGCGCGCTGCCCGCCTCCGCCCTGGAGGAGCTCATCGGCAAGGCCGAGGCCCTGGACATGGACGAGGTGCGGCGAGCGGTCGCGGCCCGGGAGAGCGAGAACGCGGGCTCGTGACAGGACCCGACCCCCTCGCCGATCGGGTCCTGGCAGCCGAACGCTCGGCCCACGACCAGCTGACCGCTGCCCTCTCCGGTGCACCCCTGTGCCGGGTCGACGGCACCGGGACCCGCTCGGCCAAGCACTGGGAAGGACGGTCGGCCGCCATGGCCGAGGTCCGCCGCGACCTGACGCGCGCCGCGCGGGCCGAGGCCGGCACGGACGAGCAGGCGATCATCCGGCGTCGCCTCGCCGAGTGGCAGGAGCGTGCGGCGACGAGCACCCTGATGTCCGGACCCGCCTGGACCGCGTACCTCCAGGGCGGGATCAGCGCTCTGACCGAGCTCGTCGACGAGGAGCCCGCACCGATCGTGGAGCACCGATGAGCGGAAGCACCCTGGCCCTCGATGCGGCGCCGCACCGGCGCGCCCTGCTCCTGGGCGTGGCCCTCTCCCCGGTCACCGTCGCGGGAGCCTGGTTCCTCGCGCGACCCAGCGGACTCATGGCGCTCACCCTCGTGCTGAGCACCGGACTGATGGCTGCCGGCGTGCTGGGCTCCTACGCCCCGGTCGGCTCCCGGCGCCCCACCCTGGGGTGCACCCCGTGCGCGGTCGCAGCGGTGGTCACCGTGCCCGCGGCGGGCCTCCTCCTCCTCTCCGGCAGGAACGACCCGTCACTCCTCGTGATCGCCTTCGGCGCAGTGGCCTTCGGCCTCGCCCAGCGCCTGCGCACCCCGACCGAGTGCCCCACCCGCTGACGATGCGCAGCAGACGACCGACGGGCGACGAGAAGGTACGGTGACCGACGTGTCGACAGGGCGGGGACGTGCGGCGGTCCTGCTGCGCGCGTCCGCCCTCACGTCCACCTCCCTGGCCCTCGCCGTCGGCGGGCACCTCCTCGGCGGCGGATCACCACCCGACGCCCGCCTGATCCTCGCCCTGGGCGCACTGGCCCTGCTCGCGGCGCGGCCCGTCGCCCGCACCACCCTCCGCCCATTCGAGCTCCTGCTGTGGGCCTCGGTCGTCCAGGTCGCCGTCCACCTCGCGCTCTCCTGGCTCTCCGGGGCAGGACCGACGAGCGT
>NZ_JBFHHB010000091.1:0-11731 GCF_041597215.1 Actinotalea sp. | reverse complement strand
CCCTGCGCGGCCGATCGACGAGCGCATCGCCGACCTGATCTCCCGGATGAGCCTGGAGCAGAAGGTCGGGCAGATGATGCAGGTCGACGCACGCGACGACCTCGACGACCAGGTGCTGAACCGGCACGTCGGCTCGATCCTTCACGCCTCCCCGGCTCTCGTCGCCCGTGCGCACGAGCTCGTCGCTCGTACGTCGCTGCGCATCCCCCTGCTCGTCGCGGAGGACTGCATCCACGGGCACTCGTTCTTCGAGGGCGCGACCATCTTCCCGACCCAGCTGGGCATGGCAGCCACCTGGGACCCCGAGCTGCTGGAGCGGGTGGCGCGCGCGACCGCCGTCGAGGCCGCCGCGACCGGCATCCACTGGACCTTCTCTCCGGTGCTCTGCGTCGCCCGCGACCTGAGGTGGGGTCGCGTGGGCGAGACGTTCGGCGAGGACACGTTCCTCATCGGGGAGCTCGCCTCGGCGATGGTCCGCGGCTATCAGGGCCGTGGGCTCGACGACGAGACCGCGGTGCTCGCCTCGGCGAAGCACTTCGCGGGCTACTCCGAGACGCAGGGTGGGCGGGACGCGAGCGAGGCGGACCTCTCGCGCCGTCAGCTGCGGGCGTGGTTCCTGCCCCCGTTCGAGCGGGTCGCCAAGGAGGGGTGCCGGACCTTCATGCTCGGCTACCAGACCGTCGACGGTGTGGCGATCACGGTGAACGAGTGGCTGCTCTCCGACGTGCTGCGCGGCGAGTGGGGGTACACCGGCACCCTCGTCACCGACTGGGACAACGTGGGCCGCATGGTCTGGGAGCAGATGGTGCAGCCGGACTATGCCCATGCCGCGGCCGCTGCGGTGACGGCCGGCAACGACATGATCATGGTCACCCCCCGGTTCTTCGAGGGGGCGCTGGAGGCGGTCGCCCGTGGCCTGCTGGAGGAGCGCGACCTCGACCGCGCCGTCGCTCGCATCCTCCGGCTCAAGTTCGAGATGGGCCTGTTCGAGAACCCGCGCGTGCCCGACGCCGACCGCATCAGCGCGCGCGTCGGTGCGTCCGAGCACGAGGCGCTGAACCTCGAGGTCGCGCGCCGGTCGCTCGTGCTGCTGCGCAACGACGGCCTGCTGCCGCTCACCCCCGGCGCGACGGATGAGTCCGGTCGAGCGGTCGGCGATGGAAGTCCTCGTCGGGTCGCGGTCCTCGGGCCGCTCGCCGACGACGCGCAGACGCACCTGGGTGACTGGGCCGGCAGCTCGGGCCAGACCGACTGGATGCCCGACGGTCATCCCCGCGAGATGATCCACACCACGCTCGACGGGCTGCGCGCGACGGTCCCGGCGGACTGGTCCGTGACCTACACCCGCGGCGCCGAGATCCTCACGCTCGAGCCCGACCCCGAGGGGGACGAGTTCCCCGACGGCCAGCCGCGCTGGCCGATCGTCGTGCCCTCGCCGGTGGACGACGACCAGCTCGCCGCTGCGGTCGAGGCCGCGACCGCGGCGGACGTCGCCGTCGTGGTCGTCGGCGACCGGGTCGAGCTCTTCGGCGAGGCACGCTCGACGGCGACCCTGGAGCTCATCGGCGGGCAGGTCGCGCTGCTCGACGCCGTCGTGGCGACAGGGACGCCCACCGTGGTGGTGCTGCTGGCGTCGAAGCCTCTGGTGCTTCCCCCGTCCGTCGACCGCGCCGCTGCGCTGGTGTGGGTCGCGAACCCCGGCATGAAGGGTGGCCAGGCGCTGGCCGAGCTGCTCCTCGGCGTCGTCGAGCCGGCCGGGCGTCTGCCGATCTCGTTCGCCCGGCACGTGGGCCAGCAGCCGACGTACTACAACCAGATCCGGGGCCAGCACGGCGACCGGTACGCCGACCTCACGCAGAAGCCGGCGTTCGCCTTCGGCCACGGCCTGGGCTACAGCGAGGTCCACTACGAGGACCTGCGGCTGGATGCCGACGAGTACTCGACAAATGAGACCGTCCGCGCCCGGGTCACCGTCCGCAACGTCGGCAGTCGCCCGGCCCACGAGGTCGTGCAGCTGTACGTGCGCGACGTCGTGTCGTCGGTCAGCTGGGCCGACCGGGAGCTCAAGGCGTACCAGCGGGTGGAGGTGGCGCCAGGCACCGCCGAGACGGTCGAGCTGGAGCTGCCCGTCGCGGCCTGCACCGTGGTGGACGCCGCGGGGCGCCGGGTCGTCGAACCCGGCACGTTCGAGGTCCTCGTCGGTCCGTCGTCGAGGACGGAGACCCTGCTGGCCGCGCGCTTCGAGGCACGGCCGGCGTGAGACGGTGCGGGCGGCGCTCCGGCGCCGCCCGCGGTCGGTCGCGCGATCGCCGCGAAGGCTGACCCCAGCACGCCCGACCCGAGTTGCCGACGGGTCACCGGGCGAGCAGGCTCCGATGAAGGCCCTGCGTCGGTCCTGCGGGCGCCGGAGGAGGTCATCGTGCGCCGCATCGTCGTGGTCGGCGAGCTCAACATGGACATCCACCTCTTCGGGGTGGCGGAGTCGCCGGGCCCGGCGATGCTCGTGGCGGACCACCACCTCGCCGAGCCGGGTGGCAAGGGGGCGAACGTCGCACGCGCGGCCGCGCGTCTCGGCGGCGAGGTCGCGCTGGTCGGCCGGGTCGGCTCCGACGAGTTCGGTCACGACTGCGTCGGGGCCGTCGCCGCGGACGGGGTCGACACCTCCGGGGTCCTGACCACACCCGACACCTCGACCGGGTTCGTGGCGATCCAGCTCGACGACGGACGTCACCGCTCCCTGGTCTTCTCGCCCGGGGCCAACGACCTGCTCACCTGGGACGACGTCGAGCCCGTCGTCGACCGGCTCGACCACGGAGACCTGCTGATCGTGCAGGCCGAGGTGCCGGCGGCGACCCTGACCGCCGTGTGCGAGCACGCCGTCGCGCGGGGGTGCCCGGTCCTGCTCGACCCCACTCCGCCCGGGCGCGTCGGTCGCGAGCACCTCGCCGCGGCCGAGGTCATCACGCCGGACCTGGCCGAGGCGGCCCAGCTCACCGGCCGCAGCGGTGGTTCCCTGCTCTGGCCTGCCTTCGCCGCCAGGGAGCTCGTGGAGGCCGGCGCGCGGCGGGTGATCCTCAAGCTCGGCGAGCCGGGGGCGCTGCTCGCCGACGCCACGGGCGTGGTCCAGATCCCGACGACGTCGGTGCGGGCGCGGGACGAGACCGGGGCGGGGGACGTCTTCCTCGCGGCGCTCGCCGTCCGTCGTGTCAAGGGTGCCGGCTGGGACGAGGCGGTGCGGTTCGCCAACGCGGCCGCTGCGATCTCCGTGGAGCGGATGGGGCTGGCGCTTCCCGGTCGCGCGGAGGTCGACGAGGCGGCCCGCCTGCTCGTGGAGCCCTCGCGCACGGTCCTGCCGGCCGTGGCTGCTCCGGGCTGACAGCGCTCGAGCCGGCACCGCCCCTACCGTGACGCGGCCGGGTCCTCGTCCTCGGCCGCGGCCTGCTCGAGCCCGTCGAGGACGAGATCGAGCCCCACCTCGAAGGAGCGCTCGGCCGCCTCGGCGGTGGCGGTCCGCTCGAGCCCGTCGAGGACGAGGTCCAGTCCCACCTCGAAGGAGTGCCCGAACGCGTACCCGGGCTGCAGCGTGTGCCGGGTGGTGAACTCGACGAAGTGCGGGTAGGCCCCGGCGGGGAAGGACCGCAGGACCTGCTCGGCCAGCTCGCCGAGGTCGACGTCGCCGAGGAAGGGCAGATGCGCCTCCTGCATCGTGAACCCGTAGACGTAGCTGTCGAGGATCGCGTACGCGTGCGCCGTCACCTCGAGCGAGAGCCCACCGCCGCGGAGGCAGCCGAGGACGGCGTCGTGGTGGCGGAGCGAGGCGGGGCCGGGGGAGGTGCGCGACTCCATGAGCGGGGGTGCCCACGGGTGCCGGTTGAGGACCTCCCGCGCCGACATGCACCGCCGACGCATGGCCGCGCGCCAGCCGAGCTCCGCCGGTGGGAGCTCGATCTCGGCGAAGACCAGGTCGACGATGCCGTCGAGGATCTGCTCCTTGCCCGGGACGTGGTGGTAGATCGTCATCGGCTTCACGTCGAGCGCCGTGGCGAGCCTGCGCATCGTGAACGCCTCGACGCCGATCTCGTCGGCCAGCGCGAGCGCCCCGCGCAGCACCCGGTCCTTCGTCAGTGCTGCCCGCGCTCCCTGCGTCGTCATTCCTCGACTCCTCGGCCTTGACGCTCGTACTTAGTACGGATAGCGTACCCGACATCCCCTCGTACTAAGTACGAACCCGCCACCCACGGAGGAACCATGAACGCCAGGACCGACCGGTCGGGAGCGCCCCGGCCGCCCGTGACCACCCGCAGGATGCGCGCGATCGTCCAGGACACCTACGGCCCGCCGGAGGTGCTCCGCGCTGCGGAGATCGACCGTCCGACGATCGCCGCTGACGAGGTCCTCCTCGAGGTGGCGGCCGCCGGGGTGGACCGGGGCGTCTGGCACCTGATGGCCGGCCGGCCCTACCTGGTACGCCTCGGCTTCGGGCTGACCAGGCCCGCCGTCGCGGTCCCCGGGCTCGACGTCGCGGGCCGGGTGGTCGCCGTCGGCTCCGAGGTGCGTCGCTTCCGGGTCGGCGACGAGGTCTTCGGCATCGCCCGCGGGGCGTACGCGCAGTACGCGGCTGCGAAGGCGAGCAAGCTGGCCCTGCGGCCGGCGGGGCTCGCTGTCGAGCAGGCGGCCGTGGCGACGATCTCCGGGATCACCGCCCTCCAGGCGCTGACCGACGTCGGTCGGCTGAGCGCCGGGCAGAGCGTCCTGGTCATCGGGGCCTCCGGCGGTGTCGGCAGCTACGCCGTCCAGCTCGCGGCGGCCCTCGGCGCCACCGTCACCGGTGTGGCCAGCGGCGCCAAGGCCGACCTGGTCAGAGAGCTCGGCGCGCATCACGTGCTCGACCACGGCCGCGACGACTACCTGGACGGCTCGGCACGCTACGACCTGATCCTCGACATCGGCGGGCTCAACCCGCTCCGCCGGCTGCGCCGGGCGCTGACGCGGACCGGGACGCTCGTCATCGTGGGTGGCGAGGGCGGCGGCCGGTGGACGGGCGGGATCGGTCGCCAGATCCGCGCCACGCTGCTCTCCACGTTCGTCCCCCAGCGTCTGACCTTCTTCCTCAGCGCCGAGCGGCAGGACGTCATCCAGCGACTCGCCGGGTACCTGGAGCGCGGCGAGGTCGTGCCCGCCGTCGGCCGGCGCTACCCGCTCGACCAGACGTCGACCGCTCTCGCCGATCTCGTCGCGGGACACGCCCGCGGCAAGTCCGTCATCCTCGTGAAGGAGTCCTGATGTCCACGCTCACCGCTCACCTCACCTCGACCCCGGGCCCGGTCTCGCCCCGCACCGGCCGTCGCACCGCCGCCCGGATCGCCGGAGTCGGGTACGTCCTGCTCTTCGTCCTGGCGATCCTCGCCAACTTCGTGGTCCTGCAGGGCCTGGTCGTCGACGGGGACGCAGTGGCCACCGTCGCGAACCTCGACGAGCAGACGGGCCTGTTCCGGTTCGGCCTGGTGGCCTTCCTCGTCGTCGCCGTGGTCGACGTCGTCGTTGCCTGGGCCCTGTTCGTCGTGCTGCGCGAGGTCCATCACGACCTCGCCCTGCTCGCGGCCTGGTCGCGACTCGCGTACACCGTGATGCTCGTGGTCGGGCTGGTGTTCTTCGTCCAGGTCCTCACGCTGGTCACCGACCCCGGGATCGTCGAGGCGCTCGGCGCGGAGGAGCGCGGGGCGCAGGTGATGCTCGCGCTGGCCTCCTTCGACGCCGCATGGCTCCTGGGGCTGGCGATCTTCGGGGTGCACCTCGCGCTGCTCGGCGTCCTCCTGCTCCGCGGCCGGATCGCCCCGCGGGCTCTCGGCGTCCTGCTCGTCGTCGCGGGGGCGGCCTACGTCGTGGACACCCTTGCCCACGTCCTGCTCCCGGACTACGCAGCGGTCGCGAACCTGCTCCTCGCCGTGGTCGCGCTGCCGTCGATGCTCGGCGAGGGCTGGCTGGGGCTGTGGCTCCTGCTGACCAAGCGCCTCGACGGCGTCGGCGCGCGAGGCTGATCGGACGGGCGGCACCGGATCGGCGAGGATGGGCGCATGCTCCCCCGTGCCGCGATCGGGACCGGTGCCGTCCCGCGGGTCGTCCGCCCCGGCGACGCGCCCGTCCCGCCCGGCGGTGGCCGATGAGGATCGTCTGCGCCCCGGACTCCTTCAAGGAGTCGATGACGGCGGTCGAGGCCGCGGCCGCGATGCGGCGGGGTGTCCACCGCGTCGATCCCACGATCACCTGCGAGCTCGTGCCGATGGCCGACGGCGGGGAGGGGACGGCCGAGGCCCTGGTCGCGGCCCTCGACGGGGAGTGGGTCGAGGTCGCCGTCCACGACGCACTCGGCCGTCCCTGCACCGCACGCCTCGGGTACGTGCCGCGGACGCGGCTCGCGGTGGTCGAGGTCGCCGAGGCCGTGGGCCTGGCCAGGATCGACCCGGCGGAACGCGACCCCTGGGCAGCCGACTCCCGAGGGGTGGGCGAGCTGATCCGCGCCGCCCTGGACCGGGGTGCCACGCAGGTGGTCGTCGGCCTGGGCGGATCGGCGGTGAACGACGCCGGGACGGGGATGCTCGTCGAGCTCGGCGCGCGCTTCCTCGACGCGCAGGGGCGCCCGGTCCTCGCCGGAGCCCGCGGGCTCACCTCGCTCGCCGCACTCGATCTCGGGGAGCTGGACCCGCGGCTCGCCGGGGTCCGGTTCCGGATCGCCTCCGACGTGACCAATCCTCTGCTCGGCGAGCAGGGGGCGTCCGCGGTGTACGGGCCCCAGAAGGGGGCGACAGCCGAGGACGTGCCGGCGCTCGACGCGGCGCTGGCGCGCTGGGCCGACGTCGTCGAGTCCGCCCTCGGCCGCGAGGTACGCGAGATCCCCGGCGCAGGCGCGGCCGGCGGACTCGGGGCGGCCTTCGTCGCTGTCACCGGCGCCACCCCCGAGAGCGGGGTCGCCCTCGTCCGGGACGCCGTCGGGCTCAGCGGGCGGATCACAGGGGCGGACTGGGTGTTCACCGGTGAGGGCGGGATCGATGGCCAGACCGCCTCCGGGAAGGCGCCATGGGGCGTGGCCCAGGCGGCCAGGGCGCAGTCGGTGCCCACCGTGCTCTTCGGGGGACGGGTCGCCGAGGGCGCCGAGGCACTGCTCGGCGCCGGTGTCGTGGCCGTCGTCCCGATCCTGCGGCAGGTCACGGACCTGCCCACGGCCCTGGCGGACGGGCCGGTCAACCTCGAGCGGGCCGTGGCGACGGTGACCCGCCTGCTGCTGGCAGGGGCGGCGGCGGGCCGCGGGCGGCCGGTCCCTCAGCCCTCGGCCGAGCGCTCGGCGACCCACTCCAGGGCCGACTCGGCGCCCCGCACGACAGAGACGTGACCGTCCTGCGCGCCGAGGCGCAGCTCGGCGTGCGGGAGGTGTGCGGCGAGCCACCGGGAGTGGGCGGCCGGCACGATCCGGTCCTGCTCCCCGTGCAGCAGCAGGGTCGGTGCGCGCACGTCGGCGGGGTCGAACCCCCAGGGGCGCACGTAGGCGAGATCGTCGTCGATGGCGGGGGCGCGGCCGGACGGGGCCGCCGCCGCGACCACCGACCCGAACCAGGACCACTCGCCCTCGAGCACGGCCAGGTCGGCGGGGGTGAACTCGGGGTCGTACTCGTCGCCGTGCGCGGCCTCGTGCGCCTCCTTTGCCGCCCGGCCCTTTGCCGCGGAGGTGAGGGCCGCAACCCCGGAGGCGCACATGCCCGCCGTCCAGTCCAGGCCGGGGGCCCCGTAGGGGGCGAGGGACGCCACGGCGACGACGGCGATCACCCGGTCCGCAAGGAGCGCTCCGCAGGCCAGGGCGTGCGGCCCGCCGCCGGAGTGGCCCATGACCGCGAAGCGCTCCACGCCCAGCGCGTCGGCCACCTCCTCCGCGTAGCGCGCAGCCGAGGAGACCGGCCGGTCGGGGCACGGCGAGGACCCTCCGTACCCCGGCCGGTCCCAGGAGAACCACCGCAGCCCCAGTCGCTCGGCCGCGTCCAGGAGCGGGGCAGGGGGCGCTCCGGTGTTGGGTGTGCCGTGGTGCCACAGCAGCGGGACCTCACCGCGCCCGGTGTCGTACACGTGCAGGAGCGCTCCGTCGGCAAGGGTGAGCGCTCGCTCGCTCGGGTGTGCCATGGCACCACCTTCGCGCACCTCGCCCCCGGACGCTCAGATCCCTTGCCAGTCCGGCTTCCCCGCGAAGACCTCACGGTAGTAGTCGGCCAGCAGGAGGCGTGAGGCGGCGGCCCGGTCGAGCAGGACCGTGACGTGCGGGTGGTGCTGGAGGATGGTCGCCGGCCACAGGGCGCTGACCGGGCCCTCGATCATCTGGTGCACCGCCTCCGCCTTCTCGGTCCCGGTCGCGAGCAGGACGATGTGCCGGGCCTCCATCACGGTGCCGAGCCCCTGCGTCAGGCAGTGGTGCGGCACGGCGTCGGCGTCGCCGCCGAAGAACCGCGCGTTGTCGGCCCTGGTCTGCGCGGTGAGGGTCTTGATGCGTGTCCGCGAGGCGAACGAGGACCCGGGCTCGTTGAAGGCGATGTGCCCGTCGCTCCCGATGCCGAGGATCTGGAGGTCGACGCCCCCCGCCGCCCGGATCTGCTCCTCGTAGGCGGCGCAGGCGGCCGGGAGGTCTGCTGCGGTCCCGTCCGGTCCGGCGACCGCGGCGGGATCGAGGTCGACGTGCGAGGTGAACTCCCGCTCGATGACGTGCCGGTACCGCTCAGGGTGGTCCTCGGCGAGCCCGACGTACTCGTCGAGGGTGAACGCCGACGCACCCCGGAAGGAGAGCGCGCCCGCCTCGTACCGGCGGATCAGCTCGCGGTAGACGGGCAGCGGGCTCGAGCCGGTGGCCAGGCCGAGGACGGCGTGCGGCTTCGCGGCGAGGAGGCCGGCGATGCGGTCGGCGACCAGGCCGACCCGCTCCGCCTCGTCCTGCATGACGATGACTTCCATCAGGTACCTCTATCCCTCGTCCGGGCGCCCACGGTCGAGGGGGAGCCGATGTCCGCGCACGGCGCGGTAGGTCTGCTGCAGCGCCGCGACGGAGCTGTCGTAGGAGGCCTGGGCGACGCCGATGAAGAGGCAGTCGACGACGGCTAGCTGGGCGATCCTGCTGCCCAGCGCCCCCGACCTGAACAGCGTCTCCCGCGCCGCCGTCAGCAGGACGATGTCGGCGGCCGCGGTCAGCGGCGACCTGCTGAAGTTGGTCAGCGCGATGGTCGTGGCGCCGCGCGACCGCGCCTGGTTGAGGTAGTCGACGGTGTCCGTCGTCGTGCCGGAGTGCGAGACCGCGAGAGCGACGCAGCGCTCGTCCAGGACGGCGGCGGTCGTCAGCGCGGCGTGCGAGTCGGGCCACACCAGCGCCGTCAACCCGATCCGCGTGAGCTTCTGCTGGAGGTCGAGGCCGACGATGGACCCGGCGCCGACGCCGAAGATGTCGATCCGTCGCGCCGCGAGGATCGCAGTGATCGCGCGGCCCAGCGCTGCGGTGTCGAGGACCTCCGCCGTGTCGGAGATCGAGAGGGTCTCGCTCCTGGCGATCTTGGAGATGATGTCCGTGAGCGTGTCGCCCGGGTCGATGTCCCCCGAGACCGGCAGCCGGTCCGCACTCTGAAGGCGCTCGCGAGCCGCCTCCTGGGCCAGGTCGAGCCGCAGGTCCTGGTACCTGGTGTAGCCGACGCTGCGGTAGAAGCGGACGACGGAGGTCGTCGAGGTCCCGCTGCGCTCGGCGAGCTCGGCGATCGAGAGGTTCGCCGCGGCGTCCGGGTCGTCGAGGAGGACGTCGGCGACGGCCAGCTCCGACGGGCGCAGGCCGGGCCGGGCCTCGCGGATGCGGAGCAGGACGGTGCGGGAATCGTTCTCCCGGACGGCGGCTGAGGTCATCGACGTCTCCCTGTTCGCTCCGGTCGGGAGCACATGGTGTCACGGGCGGGTTCGTGGGAACGAGGGCCCAGACGGCGGTTGCGGAATTGTGTTACGTGATCGTAACCCCACGGGTAAGAAATTGACCTACTCTGATCGCGAGCGCCCCCCGTGACCGCCCGGAGCGCCCTGGCCGTGACTCAGCGGTCGCCCAGCAGCGAATGGAGCAGTGTTCATGTCACCACGTACCCGCACGACGCGTGGCTGGATCGCCGCAGTGGCCTCCGCCGCCGTCCTTGCCCTCGCGGCGTGCTCGAGCCCCGCCTCGACGAGCCCCTCCGAGACGGCCGAGCCGTCCACCGCCACCGCCGGAACCGCCGGCGGGGACCTCGTGATCGGCGTGACGAGCGATCCCGACACGCTCTTCCCGTGGAAGGCCACGCAGTTCCAGGCCGTGCGTGTGCTCGAGCAGATCTACGGCACGCTCACCGAGTTCGACCAGGACCTCAACGTCGTCCCTGGCCTCGCGACGTCGTGGGAGACCTCCGAGGACGGCACCCAGCTCACCCTCACCCTGCGTGAGGGCGTCACCTTCACCGACGGGACGGCGTTCGACTCGGCGTCGGTCACGAGCTCGCTCGAGGCGATCATGGACGAGGCCAACGCCGCGGTCGCGCGGTCGTCGCTCTCGCAGGTCACCTCCGTGGACGCCCCGGACGCGTCGACCGTCGTGCTGAACCTCTCGGCGCCGGACGCCGCCCTGCCGGCGAACCTCGCGACGGTCAACATGGCCATGCTCCCGGCCGGCGCGGTCGAGGCGGACCTCAACACCACCCCGAACGGCACGGGTCCGTTCATGCTCGACGAGCGGATCCCGAGCCAGTCCATCGTCCTGGCCGCGAACCCGGACTACTGGGGCGATGCTCCGACGCTCGCGAGCGTCGAGTACCGGGTGATCCCTGACGAGTCCTCGATCGTCTCGGCGCTCCAGTCCGGCAACGTCCAGTTCGCCGTCTTCGACGACCCGCTGGTCGCGCAGACCGCCGAGGGCCCCTCGGTGACCGTGGAGACGACCCCGCAGCTGTCGTACCACGTGCTCCAGCTCAACGCGCAGCGCGGTGACCTGGCCGACGTCAACGTCCGGCTCGCGATGCAGTGCGCGATCGACCGTCAGCAGGTCCTCGACACGGCAGCGCTCGGTGAGGGCGAGGTGACCGGTCCGATCACCTCCCCGGCCTACAAGTCCGACCCCGACGCGCGGCCCTGCCCGACGCGTGACCTCGACAAGGCCGCGGAGTACCTCGCCAAGGCCGGCAAGAGCGACGGCGTGACGATCAACACGATCGTGTCCCAGGGCGAGTACGCGACCTCGGTCAACGAGGCGCAGAACCTCGCAGCCCAGCTCGCCGAGGCCAACATCACCCTCAACATCGAGGTCCTCGAGTCGGGTACCTACGTCGACCGGTGGATCGCGGCCGACTTCGACGCCGCCGTCGCGCTCAACGGTGGTCGCCCGGACCCGGACGGCATGTACGGCCGGTACTTCACCAGCACGGGCAACCTCAACGAGGTCGCCGGGTACAGCTCTCCCGAGCTGGACGCGCTCTTCGCCGAGGGCAAGGCCACGAGCGACCCGGAGACCCGCAAGGAGATCTACGCGCAGGTCTCCGCCGAGCTCGAGGACAACGCCGCGTGGATCTGGCTGTTCACGAGCTACACCTACACGGCAACGGCGTCCTCCGTGCAGGGCTTCACCCCGATGGCGAACGGTTCGCTGCAGTCGCTGCGGACCACCACCGTCGGCTAGTCCCCCCGGGGTGGGGGGGGGGGGGGGGGG
>NZ_JBFHHB010000090.1:0-11797 GCF_041597215.1 Actinotalea sp. | reverse complement strand
GCGCACGATGTACATCACGCGCAAGCTCGAGCCGCCGCTCACGGCGGCGGACCTCCCGCTGCTGGACGGGACCTACCGCTGGGGCGAGGATCGCGCGTCGAACAGGCGCGCCGACGAGATCCGGTGCCTGATCGACGGGTTCGCGAGCGCCGTGGGCCTCACCCTGGCCCACGAGTTCGGTCATCTGTGCGGCTGCGGGCACGACACGGAGCATCCGACGTCGATCATGAACGTGGTCGCGGGTGCGGGCGCCTCCTGGGAGGAGGCCGTCTGGATCCCCACGCACCAGAAGAGCGTCACGACGACGCTGGGGATCGAGGAGGAGGAGCGCTGAGGATCGGCAAGCTCTCCGGGACGGCTCGCGCGCTCGGCCTCGGCGCGCTCCTCCTCGCGTCGCTGACTGCGGGCGCGGCGGCCGAGGAGCTCAGGCTCCTCGACGGAGAGGTCCTGCACGGCGAGGTCGTCGCACAGGACGAGCGCCGGATCGCCTTGAGGCTCTCGGACGGGTCCACGCGGCAGGTGTCCGTCGCCGAGGTCGCCGAGCACATCGCGGGCCCCGCGCCCTGGGTCGCGCTCGACCAGGCCGTGGCGCAGATGGGGGAGACGCCCACAGCGGGGGCCCTGGCCGGGGTGGCCTGGCTCGCCGTTCAGGGCGGTGCCCCCGTGGTGCCCGTCGCGGTGCTGGGCACCCGGCGGACGGGGGAGCCGATGGGTCATGTCCCCGGCTTCCGACGCAGGCTCGTGATCGAGTTCGGCGCGCCGGTGGACCCGCAGCCCGCGGACTCCGCACGCGAGTCCCTGCGGCTCACGGCCGATCTCGTGGCGGCCGCCCTCGCGCGACACGTCGCCGAGTCGGCCGCGCGGCACGGCGTCACGCTCCCGGGGGACGGCCCTGGACCGACCGTCTGAGCACGTGGTTCGTCGCAGGGGCGCGCGGCTGGGAGGATGGTGCCCATGGAGAACCCCACGCCCGACGAGATCGTCCGCGAGCAGGCCCTGCGGGCCGGCCTCGCCGAGTACGAGCTCGAGGACGCCGACCTTGCCCTTCTCGACGGCGAGGGAGCCGAGGCCGAGGGCCGTGCGCCCGCCGGCCCCCTGCCCGTGCTCGCCGTCGTCGGCCGACCGAACGTCGGCAAGTCCACCCTCGTCAACCGCATCCTCGGCCGCCGTGAGGCCGTCGTCCTGGACACCCCGGGGGTCACGCGCGACCGCGTGAGCTACCCCGCCGAGTGGGCGGGCCGGAACTTCACCCTGGTGGACACCGGGGGCTGGGAGACGGATGTCGCCGGCCTGGACGCCCGCGTCGCCGAGCAGTCGGAGGTCGCGATCGATCTGGCCGACGTCGTGCTGTTCGTCGTGGACGCGACCGTCGGAGGCACGGCCACCGACGAGCAGGTCGTCAAGCTGCTGCGTCGCTCGGGCAAGCCCGTGATCCTCGCCGCGAACAAGGTGGACGGCCCGCGCGCCGAGATCGACGCCGCGGAGCTGTGGAGCCTGGGTCTCGGTGAGCCGCGCCCCGTCTCCGCCCTGCACGGACGTGGCACCGGCGACCTGCTCGACGTCATCGTCGAGGCGCTGCCGCCCGTCTCCGCCCAGGGCGGGGCGATGCCGGCCGACGGCCCTCGTCGCGTCGCGCTGGTCGGGCGGCCGAACGTCGGCAAGTCCAGCCTGCTGAACACCCTTGCCGGCTCCGAGCGCGTCGTGGTGGACGCCGTCGCCGGCACCACCCGTGACCCGGTCGACGAGCAGATCGAGCTGCGTGGGCGGCCCTGGTTGTTCGTCGACACCGCCGGGATCCGCCGCCGCGTGCACCAGACCACCGGCGCCGACTTCTACGCCTCGCTGCGCACCCAGGCCGCGATCGAGAAGGCGGAGGTCGCCGTCGTCCTGGTCGACGCCAGCGTGCCGATGACCGAGCAGGACACCCGCGTGATCTCCCAGGTGGTCGAGGCCGGCCGTGCCCTGGTGGTCGCGTACAACAAGTGGGACCTCATGGACGAGGACCGTCGCCCCTACCTGGAGCGCGAGATCGAGCAGGACCTCGTGCAGGTCCAGTGGGCGCCCCGCGTCAACATCTCGGCGCGGACCGGCTGGCACCGCGACCGCCTCGTGCCGGCTCTCGACACGGCTCTGGAGTCCTGGGACAAGCGCATCCCGACCGGGCGTCTGAACGCCTTCCTCGGCGAGCTCGCCTCGGCGCACCCGCACCCGCTTCGCGGTGGCAAGCAGCCGCGCATCCTGTTCGCCACCCAGGCGGACACGCGCCCGCCGCGGTTCGTGATCTTCGCCACGGGGTTCCTCGAGGCCGGGTACCGCCGGTTCATCGAGCGACGCCTGCGCGAGGACTTCGGCTTCGAGGGCACCCCGATCGAGATCTCGGTGCGGGTGCGGGAGAAGCGCCGGCGGTGAGCAACCGGCCCGACGAGCGCGGCCTGCTGCTCCGGCTCGGGCTCCCGCGTGACCCGGCGGGCCCGAGCCAGGTCGCGGGCTTCCTCGTCTCGGCCGTCGTCACCGTCATGCTCACCCGGGCCCTGCTCGCGGCGACCGGCTACCCCCAGCTCGGCGGTGACGGTCTGCACGTCGCGCACGTGCTGTGGGGCGGGCTGCTCATGGCGCTGGGCTTCGTGGTGCTGGTGTCCTTCGTCGGACCGGCGGTCCGGCCCGTCGGTGCGCTGCTCGGCGGGATCGGCTTCGGCCTGTTCGTCGACGAGATCGGCAAGTTCGTCACGGCGGACAACGACTACTTCTACGCACCGACGGCCGCGCTGATCTACGTCGTGGTCGTCGTCCTCGTGCTGCTCGCCGAGGCCCTGCACGGGCGGACCCCGCACCGCCCGGCCGAGTACCTGGCCGCCGCTGCCGACCACGCGGTGTCCGGCCTGGCCGGCGGGTTCACTCCGCGCACCCGCGCCCAGGCGCACCGGCTGCTGGAGCGGGGCCGGGGCGAGCACGGGGCGGCGCAGGTCGAGGCGTTGCTGGCCGCCGTCGACGACGACCCCAGCGAGGTCCCGAACCCGATCTCCGCCGTGAGCTCCTGGGTGGTGCGGACGGCCGAGCGGCTCGTCACGGCGCGATTCGTCCCGCAGGTGACCGTCGGCGTGCTGCTGCTGACGGCGGCGAGCACGGTGCTGCGCGGGCTGATGGCGTGGGATCAGGGCGCGGACCTGGGGTGGTGGGTGATCGGCGGAGTCCTCGGCGGTGCCCTGACGACGACCGTGCTGGCCGTGCGTGGCCTGCTCGTCGTGCGCACGGACCGCCACCGGGGCTACGTCCTGTTTCGCCGCGCCGTGCTGGTCAGCCTCCTGCTGACGCAGGTGTTCGTCTTCCGGCTCGAGCAGTGGGCCGCGGTCTCCGGGCTCGTGGTCGACCTCCTGGTGCTCCTCCTGGTCGCGGCAGAGCTCGACCAGATCGAGCAGGCGGACGTCGGCCCGGTGCGCGGGGTGCGCGGGGTGCGCGGGGCTGCACGGGAGGACTGAGCGGTGTGCGCGGGGTCGGCGGGCCGAGTGCCGGCGCTCATCGCGCGCCGGATGTGGACTCGGTTCGGTTCCACGGCTCGGCTGCTGTAACATCGTCCCGGCCCTACGGGGCCGATCGGGATGTGGCGCAGCTTGGTAGCGCACTTGACTGGGGGTCAAGGGGTCGCAGGTTCAAATCCTGTCATCCCGACAGTGTCTTTGCAGGTCAGAGGCCCGCACCGCTTCGGCGGGGCGGGCCTCTTGGCTTGCTCAGGGGAGCCGAAGTCGGCCCTGGACGAGCATGGACATGTCGGGGACGTCGGAGGACCGTGGACATCTCGGTTCGGGTTCTGCCTGACCTCGTACGCGCCGCGAGAGACGCCATGCCGCCATCCGCTTTGCAGCAGGCCGGGGCGCTTGTCGGGCACGCCGCCGTGAACCGCGCCTCTAGTCTTGTCGGGTGGACGAGCCCGCCTACCAGTTGAGCCGGACCCCTCCGACGATCGAGGACTACCTGCACGTGAGGGCCTCCTCCGGACTGTCGCCGAAGTCGGTGCCGCAGGGCGAGGGGGCGCTGGCCGGCAGCTGGTGCTGGAGCGTCGTCCGGCACGATGGACGGGCAGTTGCGATGGGCCGTGTCATCGGCGACGGCGGCTGGTACTTCCACGTCGCGGACATGGCGACCCTGCCCGAGCACCAGGGTCGTGGACTGGGGCGCCGCGTGCTCACCGACCTCCTGGCGCAGATCGAGGAAGCCGCGCCGGAGGGTGCTTACGTGACGCTCATGGCCGACGAGCCGGGACGCCGGCTCTACGCGTCCATGGGGTTCGTGGAGGCGGCACCGGAGTCGCTGGGCATGCGCCTCGCGCGCTGAACCCGACAGTCAGGGAGCAGTCAGAGGGCCGCTCCGCCGTTGCGGCGCGGCCCTCTGTGGTGCGCTATGTCTCGCTACCAGCTGTTCTCAGGCGTCGCGGCGGCGCAGCGTGACCGCGGCTGCGACGAGGGGGACGACCGCGTACGCGGCGATCGTCACCAGTCCCTCCTGGGCGCTGAGGGCCACACCGCGCACGGACGTCCCGCCCGCGGCGATGAAGGCGGAAGAGGCGGGCAGTGGCAGGTAGCTGACGATGGTCTCGACCCAGTCGAGGCTGATGAAGCTGAGCAGGCCGGGCAGGACGAGCAGGACCGTCAGCGCGAGGGTCACCGTCGCTGCGGTGGACCGCAGCAGGGTGCCGATGCCGAGGGAGAACAGCGCGGCGGCGACCAGGAAGTACACCGTGCCGGCGAGGACCCGCCAGGTGCCGGGGTCGTCCAGCGGCGGGACCAGGTCGTACTCGGCAAGGGCCGGCATGGTGACGACGTACGCGAGAACCGCTCCGACGAGGGTGACGGCCGTGGTCAGGACGACCAGCGCGATCGCCTTGGCGGCCAGCACCGGGAGCCGCGTGGGGACGGCGGCGAACGTGGAGCGAATCATGCCCGTGGAGTACTCCCCGGTGATGAACAGGGCGCCGAGCATGGCAATCGTGAGCATGGCGATCTGGAAGCCGCCGGAGATGACCTCCGCGCCGTGCATCTCGGCCAGGGCGGGTGCCATGACCGGGTCGTCGGCCATGGCACCGAGCGAGGACGCCGCGGCCAGCGAGATGAGGGCCATGAGCAGAGCGGTGACCGCGAGGGTCCACCAGGTCGAGCGCAGCGACAGCAGCTTGATCCACTCCCCGCGCATGACGCCGGCGAAGGTGCTGTGGGCGGGGGCCCCGGCGCGGGAGGCGGGCGGTGTGGTGACCGCGGGAGCGGTCGTGGTCAGGGTGGTCATCGGTTCTGCCCCTTCTGGGAGGCGGTGCTGGTGGGCTCGGAGCGGTACTCGACCGCGTCCTGGGTAAGGCTCATGTAGGCCTCCTCCAGGCTGGCCCTGCGGGGGGACAGCTCGTGCAGCAGCAGCCCGTGGGCGAAGGCGAGCTCGCCGACGTGGTTGGCGGTGGCGCCACGGACCTCGAGCGTGCTCGGCTCCGGGGAGCTGACGGTCGCGCCGTCAGCCGTGAGCAGAGCGGCGAGCTCGGTCGCCCGTGGGGAGCGGACGCGCACGCCGGCGCCGGAGACGGAGTCGATGACGTCCTGAACCGGGCCTGCGGTGATGATGCGCCCGCGGCCGATGACCAGGAGCTGGTCGGCGGTCTGTGCCATCTCGCTCATCAGGTGCGAGGACAGGAAGACGGTGCGGCCCTCGGCCGCCAGTCCGCGCACGAGCTGGCGGACCCACTGCACCCCCTCGGGGTCGAGCCCGTTGACGGGCTCGTCGAGGATGAGCGTGCGGGGGTCACCGAGGAGGGCGGCGGCGATGCCCAGGCGCTGCCCCATGCCGAGGGAGAACCCGCCGACCCGCTTGTTCGCGACCTTGTGCAGGCCGGTCATGTCGATGACCTCGTCGACGCGCGACGCCTTGATGTTGTGGGTGGCGGCCATGGTGCGCAGGTGGGAGCGGGCGCTGCGGCCGGGGTGGACGGCCTTGGCGTCCAGGAGGGCGCCGACCTCACGCAGCGGGGAGCGGTGGTGGTCGTAGGGCTTGCCGTTCACGGTCACGGTACCGGCGGTCGGCCGGTCCAGGCCCATGATCATGCGCATGGTGGTGGACTTGCCGGCGCCGTTGGGTCCGAGGAAGCCCGTGACCGATCCGGGCGGGATGGTGAAGCTGATGGTGTCCACGGCGGTCTTGTCGCCGTAGCGTTTGGTGAGCTCGTGCGCCTCGATCATGATCGGTGTCCTTCGGGGTGGTGGCGGGTGTGCTGGGCGTCCTCGGCGGACGGTCGGTCCACCGGGTGGACGAGCCGGACGACGACGTTGCCGCGCTTGTGGCCGGTGTCCGCCAGGCGGTGGGCGTCGGCGATGTCGTCCAGATCGACGGTGGTCTCGCGGACCGGCTGGTAGTGCCCGGTGTCGGCGAGGTTGACGAGGTGGGTCAGGTCCTCGGCGCGGTAGGTCCCGGGGGTGGTGACGACGGGGTGACCGGTGCGGCGGCTGTGCCACGAGGCGGACAGCAGGCCGCCCAGGTCGGCGACGACGAGCAGCAGCGCACCGCCGGGGTTGAGCAGGTGCCGCACCCGGGCGAACGGGGCGTTCCCCACGCAGTCGACGACCACGTCGTACGTGGTCTCCTGCGTGGTGAAGTCGTCGGTCCGGTAGTCCACGACGCGGTCGGCGCCGAGGCGGGTCACCAGGTCGGCGTTGGGTCCGCTGCAGACCGCGGTGACGTGCGCGCCGGTGGCCTTGGCGAGCTGCACCATGGCGGTCCCAACGGCCCCGGAAGCCCCGTTGACCAGGACCCGGGCCTTGGGTGGGAGGGTGATCTGGCGCAGGTAGGCGCGTGCGGTGATGCCGCCGAAGACGAGGGTGACGGCGTCCTCGAAGCTCATCGCCGCCGGCTTGGCGGTGATGGCGGCGTCCTGGTCGATGACGGCGTACTCCGCGTGCCCGCCGAACGAGGCGCCGAGCATTGCGATGATCTCGTCGCCCACGCTGAAGCGGGTGACGTGGGTACCGACGGCCGTGACGGTCCCGGCGATGTCCATGCCGAGAACAGGACGTCTGGGCCGCCGGACGCCCAGGGCCAGGGTGCTGGGCAGCCGCAGGCCGGCAGGGACGTCGAGGCTGCGCGCACGCCGGTCGGCGGCGCTGACCGTCGAGGCGTGCACCCGAACCAGGACGTCGCCGACCCCGACCGTGGGGGAGGGGACGTCCTCGACGTGGACGACGTCCGGGCCGCCGAAGCGGCGGTAGGTCGCGGCCCTCATCGGGTCACCGCCAAGGACGGCGCCGGGTTCGCGACCGGCGAGGCCAGGATCGGTGCGGGCTTGAAGCCCTTCACCATGAGGTAGATGCCGAGGCTGAGCTCCCAGAAGAAGATGCCGGGCAGGGCCAGCGTGCTCAGGGTGCTGACCTGCTCGTTGAGCCCGAAGACGGTCAGCAGGTTCGCCGCGAGAAGCATCGGGGCGCCGACCAGACCCAGGAGCGGGATGACGCGGGGCACGAGGCGGGACCGGTACATCAGCGGGGCGAGCATGAGCGCGTTCGCGACCGCCATGCCGGTGCCGAGCAGGAACGCCCAGTCGTGGACCGCGACGAGCCCGGCGGCGGTCGCGACCAGCGTGTCCGGGTCAGCGACGGTGAAGGCGTCGCCCTGCTGGCGCAGCGTGACCATCGACAGGGTGGTCAAGACCGCCGTGAACAGCAGGGCGCCCTCCGTCAGGCGGCTCGCGACGAACCCGAGGGCCAGGGTGGCGTTCTGCCTCTTGACGACCGGGTACAGGACCACCGCGCTGCCGATGGCCGCAAGGATGTTGACGATGTCCAGCACGCCGGCCAGCGCGATCTGGTCGTCCAGGCCGGGGCCGCGGACGTAGGCCGGGTCCAGCGCGGGGCCGGTGAGCACGGAAGCGGGGATGGAGCTGAGGAACGTCAGCACGTACAGCGCCCCGCCGAGGAAGGCAGTGCGCCGCATGAGGTCGTGTCGGTTGGAGACCGGCGCGACGGGCGACGTGAGCGTGGTCATGTCAGAGCCCTTCGGTTGTGGTGGTGTGGGTGTGGTCGGTGGCGACCTGGGTGACGGAGACGATGGGCAGGCCGACGTCGCGGACCTTGTGCAGCAGCCCGTGCAGAGCGGCCTGGTCGGCCACGACGCCCTGGATGGTGGTGGTGCCGTCCTCGGCGCTGGAGATGTCCAGGCCCTCGAACCAGGCCGACCAGCGATGACCGATGCGGCCCTGCACACGGATGGCATATGTCAGGGCGCCGTCGTGGCTGGTCGGGGTGGTGCTCATGACGCTCGTCCTGCCTGTCGAGGTGCGGTGTCCTCGCACGCTAGGAAGTGCGTGGGTGAGTGCGGATCACCACCCTTGGTGATCCGGGTGGTGATCCTTGACGACGGATCCGCGGGCGACGGCGGGACCGGGCCCGTACGGCAACGGATCCGGAGTCGCGGCGACCTTCTAGCGGGGTCCTGGTCCGGCGTCGCCCAGGAAGCCGAGCTCGCGCGCGCGACGGACTGCGGCCCGGCGGCTGTTGACGCCGAGCTTGCTGTAGATGTTCTTGGTGTGGGTTCGCACGGTGTTGACGCTCACGACCAGGGCCCGCGCGATCTCGGGACCGTCGAGGTCCGAGGCGAGGAGTCTCACCACATCCAGCTCGCGGGCGCTGAGAGGCTCGACGAGGGTCGGCGTCGGCGAGCTCGGGAGGGTTGCCTGGGCGCGGGCCTCGGAGGGAGCCGTACCACGGGCCACGGCGAGGAGGCGATGGGCGTGGTCGGGTGCGTCGGCGCGCCTGGCAAGCTGCTGGAGCAGGACGAGAATCGGGGTGCCCTCATCCAGGAAGACCCGGACGTAGCCGGGCCCTGCCGCGTGCTCGACGGCGCGAGCCAGGGTGGCGAGCGCTGCGCCGTCCTCGCGGGCTGCCTGGAGCGCGAGGGCCCGTAACGCGAGGATCTCGATGACGCTGCCGATGCGCCCCCCGTCGACGGCAGCCACCTCCAGCCGTCCGAGCAGGGCGATGGTGTCGTCGAGGTCATCGCTCTGGCCCGCGCGTGCTCGCGCCAGGTGGAGGCGCACGAGGGTCAGGTGCTCGTACTCCCGCAGGTACGCCGGGGCGTCCCCCGTGCCCAGGAGTGCATCGCGTGCCCAGGCGGCGACGGGCACCAGCTCGCCCTGGACGAGGTGCAGACGCGCCCGGACGGCCTTCAGCGGCCGCACGTCGGGGGAGAAGTCTGTGGTGAACACCTCTTCCGCCTCGCCAATCAGATGTAGCGCTTCGGGGATGTCACCCTGCGCCTCGCGGATGCGGGCGGACTCGAGCCGCCACCGGTACGCGTTCTGCGGCAGCCCCGCGTGCTCGCCGAGTCCCTGAGCATCCTGGAGGTGTGACATCGCTCCGGTCAGGTCACCCATTTCACCGAGCACGCGGGCCAGGCCCACGTGCATGTCGCTGGTCCCTCGCAGCGGCGGGTCCTGGGCCGTGCCGAGGCGCAGGCCCTCCTGGAAGGTGCTGAGGGCGTCCGCCAGCCGCCCCATGGTCTGCTGGATGTCGGCCAGCGCTAGGGAGCACCCCAGGACGTCGGACAGGTTCCCGGCTCGGTGGAGCTGACTGATGGAGTCGCGATACCACTGCTGGGCCGGCTCCAGATCCCCGCGGTGCCAGTGCGCGAGCCCCAGCAGAGCGGCGGCGCTGCCCCGGAGCACGTGGTTGTCCTCCCGTGCGAGCGCCAGGGCGCTGTGGGCGTGCTCGAGTGTCCCCGCGACGTCACCGGTGAGCAGGGCGTGAGCCGCGCGGTAGACCGCCACGCCGGCCGGTAGCTGCTCGAAGGCGTCGTGGTCGACCACCACCGGCCGTTGCGTGACGTCCGTGGGGTGGAGGTCGCCTGCGGTGAGCCAGCGTTCGACCTCCGCGAGGCGCCGGTCGACTCCGTCGAGCTCACCGCGGACCATGAGCGCGCCGACGTGGCCGAGGTTGAGCACGGGGCGCAGACGCAGGACGTCGTCGGGGATCGCCGCCATCCGGGCACGCAACGTCACCTCCCGCCGGGCCCTGGTCAGCGCGGGGACGGCGACCTCGAGCAGGTCCGCGGCACGCTCGACGTCCCCGGCCTCCAGGGCGTGACGGAAGGCCTCGTCCAGATCGCCGTGGGTCTCGCACCAGCGGCTGGCCCGAGCGTGGAGCTCCGCGACGTGAGCGGGCTCCTCATCGAGGAGGCGCGCGCGCAGCACGTCGCCGAAGAGGTGGTGGTAACGGTAGGCGTGGCGACGGTCGTCGAGCGGGACGACGAAAAGGTTGTCGCGTTCGAGCGAGGCCAGCATCGCCTGCGACCCACCCTGGCCGACGACGGCGTCGCACAGGGAAGCCTCCATCTGGGCGAGGACGCTGGTCCGCAGGAGGAATCGGCGGACCGGCTCTGCTTGTCGGGAGAGGACCTCCTCGACCAGGTAGTCGACGACGAACCGGTCGTCGCCCGCGAACCCGGAGATGAAGCCCGACAGGTCGTGACGGCCGCGCATCGACAGCGCGGCCAGCTGCAGAGCGGCGATCCACCCCTCCGTCCGGTCCTCCAGCAGCGCTACGTCGTCGGCGTCCAGACCGAGACCGCTCACGTCCCGCAGGTAGGTCATCGCCTCCTCGAAGGTGAAGCGCAGGTCGCTGGCGCGGATCTCCAGCAGGTCCCCGCTGGCGCGCCAGCGGGCGAGCGGCAGCGCCGGGTCGCTGCGGCCGGCGATGACGACGTGCACCTGGTCGGGCAGGCGCTCGAGGAACACGGTCAGGTGGTCACGCACCTCGAGCGAGGTCACGACGTGGAAGTCGTCCAGGACCAGGATGAGGTCGGCGTCGAGGGCGGCGAGGTCGTTCAGCAGCACCGCCAGCATCGCGTCCGTCGGGGTCTGCGCCGCAGTGAGCAGGTCGTGTGCGCGGGTGGCCACCTGGGGGCGGACGGCGTGCACCGCGGCGACCACGTACCGCCAGAACACGACGGGGTCGTTGTCTGAGACGTCCAGCGACACCCAGGCGGCTCCGGCCGCCGCTGGTTCCGTCGCGAGCCACTCCGTCAGCAGCGTCGTCTTGCCGAACCCCGCGGGCGCGGACACGAAGGTCAGCGGCGTGTGCGTCGCCTCGTCCAGTCGGCGCAGGAGTCGGGGACGGCCGACGGCGGTGCGGCGCCGCCGGGGGACGCGGATCTTGCTGTCGAGCACGAGGTCGGTCATCGCCGTCTCCCGTCGGATCCGGTGAGCGCGTCGCTCGCGAGCCGCCTCGCGGAGCCGACGCGCTACCGGTTGGGGCCGACCGTAGCTCCCCGCGGGCTGCCGCGGCAGGGCTTGTTCACGACCGCCGGACGGCCCGGCGCCGGGCGCTCAACGCGGTCGTGTGCCGGTGGTGACCGTGGTCACGGACAGCGGGAATGCGTCCGAAGAAACCGGATCGGCAGGCCTCCTTCGGCAAGGGCAGCTGCCGCGTCGTGACGCGATCGGCCAGGCCCAACCGCTCCGCCCGCTCACGCCCGGCGGGCGAGCAGCTGGGCGCGTGCCCGGTGCAGCTGCGGCATGAGGCCGTAGATGACGATCGGGACGGGCGGAGGCTTCTGCCCCCCGCGCCTCCATCGCCGGCGAGAACGGGTCGCCGGCGTCGCGGTCCTCCACGGCGCGTTCGACGTCCTCGGTGACCAGGTCGGCGTTGATCGCGATCGCTGCAGCCGACCCGGCGCCCGCGGACGTGATGACCTGCGCGCGCGGGTCGGCGGCGTTGCCGGCCAGCCACACCCCGAACGCCGACGTCTGCCCGCTGCGGTCGGTCATGGGGAACCCCGCCTC
>NZ_JBFHHB010000089.1:0-11870 GCF_041597215.1 Actinotalea sp. | reverse complement strand
TCGTCGTCGTCATCATTCCTCCGGAAGTGACCAGTTCTTATATTTGACCAATTCCAATATAGAGGAGAGACTGGGTCCGTGACGACCGCCTCGACGTTGCTGCGCGAGCAGGGCCTGCGGGTGACGGCCGCCCGGGTCGCAGCCCTCGACGTCCTCGACACCGCTGCGCACCTGTCCACCGACGAGATCGCCACCGCCGTGCGCGAACGGATCGGCTCGGTCTCGGTCCAGGCGACCTACCACCTGCTCGACGCACTGACCGCTGCGGGTCTGGTGCACCGGGTCGACCTCGCCGGCTTCCCTGCCCGGTACGAGCGCCGGGCCACCGCCCACCACCACCTCGCCTGCCGAGGCTGCGGCCACCTGGTGGACGTCGACTGCTCGGCCGAGGACGGGCCGTGCGTCCACCTCGCCGACCGTCAGGGCTTCGCCGTGGAGCGGGCCGAGGTCATCTTCTGGGGGTTGTGCCCGCAGTGCCGGACCGACACGGCCACCGGTCGGGAACCCGCCGCGGCTCCCTGACCGGCCGGCCGTGCTTCGGTAGGAGCACCGCAGTGCGCCGCCATCCCAGCACAGAGGAGCTCCCATGGCCACGACCCACGGTCACCTGTCGCGTCCGCTCGAGCACCCCGTGGTCTCGGCCCTGCGGATCTCCCGCACGTCCGACCTGCAGCTGAGGATCGCCGACGCGATCACGCGCTTCGCCGGGTCGATGCCCTTCGTGTACCTGCACGTGGCCGTCTTCGCCGGGTGGATGCTCCTCGCGGAGCGGAGCCCCTGGCCGACCTTGACCCTCATCGTCTCGCTCGAGGCGATCTTCCTGTCGACCTTCGTGATGATCGGCCAGAACCGGGCCGCGGCCTTCCAGCAGGCCAAGGCCGACCACGACTTCCTCGAGGAGGAGGCGGAGCTGCGCACGAACACCGAGCTCACCCGGCAGATCCACGTGCTCACGACCGAGCTCCACCGGCGACTGCTCACCGAGGGCGAGGCGGACACCCGTCGCTGAGCGCCCGGACCGCGGCCCGTGCCGCGGGTCGAGCCGCGGCACGGGCCGAGCAGTCAGGGGATCGCGCGGTCAGAGGATCGAGCGGTAGAGCGCCTCGATCTCGGCGACCGACGCGGCACGCGGGTTGCCGCCCGCGCACACGTCGTCGAAGGCTGCCTTGGCCAGCGCGGGCAGGTCGGCCTCGGTCGCGCCGACCTCGCTGAGCGTCGTCGGGTTGCCCAGGTCGCGCGTGAGCGCTGCCACCGCTGCCACGGCCGCCGCGCGCGCCTCCTCCAGCGGCAGGTCGCCGGCCCCGGCCACCCCGAAGGCCGCCGCGATGTCACGGAACTTCTCTCCCGTGGCCTCGGCGTTGAACGCCATCACCGGCGCCAGCAGGATGCCGTTGGCCACGCCGTGGGGCGCGGAGTAGAAGGCACCGAGCGGGTGGGCCATCGCGTGGACCAGGCCCAGCCCCACGTTCGAGTAGCCCATGCCGGCGATGTACTGGGCCAGCGCCATCCGGTCCGCCGCCTCGGCGTCGCCGTCCGCGGACGCCTGGAGCGAACCGGCGATGACCTGGATCGCCTTGAGGTGGAACAGGTCCGAGAGCTCCCAGGCACCGGCCGTCGTGTAGCCCTCGATCGCATGGGTCAACGCGTCCAGCCCGGTCGCGACCTTGAGCGAACGCGGCGCCGTGGACATCATCTCGGCGTCGACCACCGCCAGCACCGGGATGTCGTGCGGGTCGAAGCAGACGAACTTGCGCTTGCGCTCCTCATCGGTGATGACGTAGTTGATCGTCGTCTCCGACGCGGTCCCGGCGGTGGTGGGGATCGCGACGATCGGCACCGAGGGGTTCTTCGTCGGCGCGCCGCCCTCGAGCGAACGGACGTCGGAGAACTCCGGGTTCGCGACGATGATCCCGACCGCCTTGCAGGTGTCCTGCGGCGAGCCACCGCCCACCGCGACCAGCACATCGGCACCCGAGGCGAGGAACGCCGCGACGCCGGCCTGCACGTTGGCGATCGGCGGGTTGGGCAGCACGTCGGAGAAGACCTCGTAGGGGAACCCCGCCTCGTCGAGCAGGCCGGTCACCCGCGCCGTCACCCCCGAGTCGACCAGGACCTGGTCCGAGACCACCATCGCCTTCGTGAAGCCCCGCCGGACCAGCTCGTCAGGAACCACCGACACCGACCCTGCCCCGAAATAGGCTGTCTGGTTCCAGATCATCCGATGTGCCACGTCGCACTCCTCGCTCTCGGCGGGGGCAGGGTGTCCGCCCCCACCTCGAGATTGTTCACCGGCCGAACCATTCCGGAGGTGGACGGAGGTCCCGCGACGGACCGGCAGGCGGCGGTCCCCGCCGCCGGCCGCTCCCTCATGGCGCCGCGCGCCCCACGGCGGGACGATGAGGGATGGTCCGGCGCCCGTCCGTCCCGGTGGTGCTCTTCGTCGTCGCCACGACCCTGCTCGCGGCCGGAGGGCTCGCCTGGCTGCTCGACGCCGACACCGCGGCACGCTGGACCTGGCTCGCCGGGACCGCCCTCGGCCTCGTCTCCGCGCTGGCCACGACCCTCGAGGCCGTCCGCGACCGCCGGCCGACCGTCGACGTCATCGCCGTCCTCGCCCTCGCCGGGGCGATCTGGGTCGACGAGCCCTTCGCCGGGGCCATGATCACCGTCATGCTGGCCACCGGCCGGCTGCTCGAGGCCAAGGCCGACGCCCGCGCCCGGCGGGAGCTCAGCCTGCTCGTCGCCCGCGCACCTCGTACGGCGCACCGCCGCACCGTCGACGCGTCGACCGACACCGTCGTCGACGTCCCGGTCGCGGAGGTCGTCGTGGGTGACCACCTGCTGGTGCGGACCGGCGAGGTGGTCCCCATCGACGGCCGTCTGCTGGACGACGCCGTCCTCGACGAGGCCGCGTTGACCGGCGAGTCCCGGCCCGTCGAGCTCGAGGCCGGGCAGGACGTGCGTTCCGGAGTCGTCAACGCGGGCGGCCCGGTGGAGCTGACGGCCACGACGACGGCCGAGCACTCGACCTACGCCGGGATCGTCCGGCTCGTCGAGCAGGCCCAGGCCACCTCCGCCCCGTTCGTACGGACGGCCGATCGCGTCGCGGTCCTGTTCGTCCCGCTCACCCTCGTCGTGGCCGCCGTGGCGTGGGCGGTCGCTGGGGAGCCCGTGCGCGCGGTCGCCGTCCTCGTGGTCGCGACCCCGTGCCCGCTGCTGCTCGCCGCGCCGATCGCGATCATGTCGGGGCTCTCGCGGGCGGCCGGGATGGGCGTCGTCATCAAGGGCGGCAGCGCGCTCGAACGGCTCGCGACGGGCACCGTGCTGCTCAGCGACAAGACGGGCACCCTCACCCAGGGCCGCCCCGAGGTCACCGACGTCCTGGCTCCCGAGGGCGTCGACCCCGACGAGGCACTGCGCCTTGCCGCCTCCCTCGACCAGGTCTCCGCACATGTCCTCGCAGGGTCCGTGGTGCATGCGGCCCGGCACCGTGGGCTCGTCCTCGACATGCCGAGCGAGGTCGCCGAAGTGCACGGCTACGGGATCGAGGGGATCGTCTCCGGTCGCCGGGTGCGCGTGGGCAAGGCCGCGTGGATCGTCGGGGAGGAGGTCCCCCGCTGGATCCGGCAGGCCAGGCGACGTGCCGACCTGGACGGGTCGCTGACCGTCTTCGTCGGCGTCGACGGCGGACCGGCCTGCGCGCTGCTGCTGTCCGACCCGATCCGCCCGGACGCCCCCCGGACGGTGCGGGCCCTGCGCGAGGCGGGTATCGAGCACATCGTGCTCGTCACCGGCGACCGCAGCGACATCGCCGAGATGGTCGGACGGGTGGTCGGGGTCGACGCCGTGGTGGCCGAGGTCGACCCGGAGGGCAAGCTCGCGACCCTCGCCAGGGAGTCCGCGAGGGGACCGACGATCATGGTGGGCGACGGGATCAACGACGCGCCGGCGCTCGCCGCCGCCGGCGTGGGGGTCGCGCTCGCCTCACGCGGTGCGACCGCCTCCTCCGAGGCAGCGGACGTCGTGCTGACGGTGGACCGGATCGAGGCCCTGGCCGACGCGATCCTCGTGGCCCGCCGGTCCCGTCGGATCGCGATGCGCGCCGTCGTCGTCGGCATGGGTCTGTCCCTCGTGGCCATGGTCGTCGCCGCGGCGGGCCATCTCCCCCCGGCCGCCGGCGCCGCCCTTCAGGAGGGCATCGACCTGCTGGCCATCGCTATCGCCCTGCAGGCGGTGCTCCCCGCCCGGGGCCGCAGGCCGATGCCCGCAGGAGACATCAGCGACGCACGGAGGCTGCGCATCGAGCACGATGCCGTGCTCCCGCTCGTCGAGCGGATCCGCGCCGTCGCGGACGGGCTCACGACGGACGAGCCCCGGCTCGGCGCCGTCGTCGAGCTCCGGGAGGCCCTGCAGGCCGAGCTCCTGCCCCACGAGCGGCACGACGAGGCCGTGCTGGTCCCGATCGTCGCGCGCGCGCTGGGCGGCACCGACGCCACCGTCGGGCTCTCGCGGACGCACGCCGAGATCGAGCACCAGGTCGGCCGGCTCAGCAGGCTCGTCGACGGGGTCGAGGACGAGGTGTCCCCCGAGGACGTCGTCGAGCTCCGTCGGGTGCTCTACGGCCTGTACGCCGTGCTGCGGCTGCACAACGCCCAGGAGGAGGAGCTCGCCTTCAGCCTGGTACCAGGCGCAGCCCCGCACCGCGGCCCCGATAGCATGACGCCCCCGGCGCAGACCTGAGGTCGTCGACCGCGCGCGCAGGGGCACCCGCCCGGACGGGGCCGGGAGAGAAGGAGCCGCAGGTGAGCGAGCCGCACCGGACCGACCTCGCCGCCCCCAGCGAGCGCGACCTGCGCCGCTGGCGCCGTCACCTGGCGGCCGAGCGCGCCGAGGCCGCCATCTACCGCCGCCTCGCGGCCCTCCGCACGGGCGAGGAGCGGGAGATCCTCCTGGCACTGGCGGAGGCCGAGGCGCGGCACGAGGAGCACTGGCTGGCCCTGCTCGGCGATCGGGTCGGGCGCCCGCTGCGGCCCGATCTGCGCACCCGGGTCCTGGTGGCCCTGGCGTCGAGGTTCGGCTCGGTGTTCGCACTCGCCCTGGCCCAGCGCGCCGAGTCCGAGTCCCCCTACGCGCAGGACGTCCACGCGACCCCGCAGATGGCCGCGGACGAGCAGATCCACGAGGAGGTCGTCCGGGCCCTCGCCGCACGTGGGCGCTCACGGCTCTCGGGGACCTTCCGGGCGGCCGTCTTCGGCGCCAACGACGGCCTCGTCTCGAACTTCGCCCTGGTGCTCGGCATCGGGGCGACGGGCGTGTCGACCGGGACGATCCTGGTCACCGGTCTCGCCGGGCTGCTGGCCGGGGCGTTGTCGATGGGTGCCGGGGAGTACGTCTCGGTGCGGTCCCAGCGTGAGCTGCTCGAGGCGAGCACACCGGGACCGAAGGCGCACCGGGCGATCGCCCACCTGGACCTCGAGCGCAACGAGCTCGCTCTCGTGTACCGGGCCCGCGGCCTGTCACCGGAGGAGGCCGAACGCGAGGCCGCCCTCGTGCTCGGCGGTCGGGGCAGCCTCCCGCTGACCGCGGGGACCGAGGTCGACGAGCACGAGGAGATCGGCACCGGGCGCCAGGCGGCGGTCTCGAGCTTCGCCTTCTTCGCCTCGGGCGCCGTGGTCCCGGTGCTGCCCTACCTCGTGGGCCTCAGCGGGGCCGTCGCCGTCGTCGTCGCTGCCGTCCTCGTCGGGCTCGCCCTGATCGCGACGGGCACGATCGTCGGCCTGCTCTCGGGCGGGAACCTCGCCAAGCGCGCCCTGCGCCAGCTCGCCATCGGGTACGGGGCAGCGGCCGCCACCTACGCGCTCGGCCTGGCCTTCGGGTCGACGGCGGGCTGAGCCGGCGACCCGTGCGCCCTTGTCCCGCCGCTCACTCCGCGGCGAGCGAGGCGCCCTCGTCGGCGATCCACGCCTGAATCACCGTCGTGTCCAGGTCGCCGAGACCGGCGTCGGTGAGGTCGGCGAAGGCGGCGTGCAGCCGGTCGGCCATCAGGGTGGCCGTGCCCGTGCGCTCGGCCTCGTCCTGGTAGGCGGCCAGGTCCTTGATCCAGAACCTCGCGGCACCGGACACGGAGTAGTCCTTGAGCGCGTAGCGCTCGGCCTTGTCGGCGAGGATCGTGGATCCCGCATAGCCGCCCTGGAGGAGCGAGAAGAGGCGGCCGACGTCGAGCCCCGCGCGCTCGGCGACGACCGAGGCCTCCGCGATCGCTGCGAGCGATGCGGCGCAGATGAGCTGGTTGCAGGCCTTGGCGACCTGGCCGGCACCCAGCGGACCGAGATGCTCCGGACGGCCGGCGGCCGCGAGCACCGGGAGGACCGGGGCGACGAGCTCGTCGTCCCCGCCCACCATGATCGAGAGAGTGCCGGCCTCGGCGCCGCGCTGCCCCCCGGAGACCGGGGCGTCGACGACCCTGATCCGCCCGCCGCTCGCCGCAGCGAGCTCCTCGTCCAGGTCGCGGACGGACTGCGGTGAGACCGTCGAGCAGATGACGAGGGTCAGCGGGCCGGTGACGCCTGCCACGAGCCCCGACTCCCCCTCGACCAGTGCCCGCACCGCCGGGACGTCCGGCACCATCACCAGGACGAGGTCGCACCGCTCGGCCACCGCACGCGGGGAGTCGGCCCAGACGGCGCCGCCGGCGACGAGCTCCGCGGCTGAGCGCTCCTCCAGGGTGTTGACCACGAGCGATCGGCCGGTCCCCGCGAGGGAGGCGCTGATGTGCCGCGCCATCGGGCCGCCCATCACCCCGAGTCCGATGAAGCCCACATCCGCCATGACCACTCCGCTCGTCGATCCGGCCAACCATTCAGCCAGGGAAACACTGTTCACTCAACTGGACAGGGCTCTAGGATGGCAGGAACACCGCGCCCGCGCACCCCCTCCCCAGGAGCCGTCGATGTCCAGCAGCACCCCGCCGAGCCCCACGACCGGCGGACTGCCGGACCGCCGGATCGTCGTGATGGGCGCGAGCGGCTGCGGGAAGTCGACCGTCGGGCGTGCCCTCGCCGAGCGCCTCGGCGTCCCGTTCGCCGACGCCGACGACCTGCACCCGGCGGCCAACGTCGCCAAGATGGCCGCCGGCATCCCGCTCGACGACGAGGACCGCGCCCCCTGGCTCCGCGATGTCGGCCGATGGCTCGGTGCCCAGCCGGCAGGCGGCGTCATCGCCTGCTCGGCGCTGCGCCGCAGCTACCGCGACCTGCTGCGCAGCGAGGTGCCGCACACCGTCTTCCTGCACCTCGACGGGGACCGGGCCGTGCTCGAGGAGCGGGTGGCCGCGCGTCCGGGCCACTTCATGCCGGCCACCCTCGTCGCCTCTCAGCTCGCGACCCTCGAACCCCTCGAGGCCGACGAAGCAGGCACCGCGCTCGACGTCCGCCAGACGGTCGAGGCGCTCGTCGAGAACTTCCTCGCGGCCCTCCCGCCCGAGCAGAGCAGCCAGGAGGCCCGATGAGAGCGCTGACCATCCACGGGAAGGACGACCTGCGCCAGGAGGAGATCCCCACCCCCGCCCCCGGGCCGGGCCAGGTGCGCATCCGGATGGCCTACGCCGGGATCTGCGGCTCCGACCTGCACTACTGGGTCGACGGTGCGAACGGCGCCTTCGTGGTCCGCGAGCCGCTGGTCCCGGGCCACGAGGTCTCCGGCACGGTGGACCTCGACCCGAGCGGCACCCTGGCGACCGGGACCCCGGTCACCGTGCACCCCGCGACCTTCGGGATCTGCGAGCCCGGGCTCGAGGACAAGCCGCACCTGTGGCCCCAGGGCGCCTACCTGGGCAGCGCCTCGACCTGGCCGCACACCCAGGGCGGCATGAGCGAGTTCCTCGTGGTGGAGCGGGGCATGGTCCGCGTCCTGCCGCCGGGGCTCCCCCTGCGCCGGGCCTGTCTCGCCGAACCCCTCGCCGTGGCCCTGCACGCCATCGCCCTGGCCGGCGGCGTCGAGGGCAGGAGCGTGCTGGTCTCCGGCTCGGGCCCGATCGGCCTGCTGACCGCCGCGGCGGCCCGTGCCGGTGGGGCGACGCGGGTCCTGGCCTCCGACGCCCTCGCCGGGCCACTGGCCAGGGCCCGCGCGCTGGGGGTGCACGAGACCCTGCGCGCCGGCGTCGACCCGCTCCCCGAGAACAGCGTCGACGTCGTCCTCGAGTGCTCTGGCGCCGCTGCCGCCCTGAACGCGGCCGTCGTGGCCGTGCGCCGAGCAGGTGTCGTCGTCCAGGTCGGGATGATGGCCGCCGGTCCGCACCCGGTCGCCCTGGCACCGCTCGTCGCGAAGGAGGTCGCCCTGCTCGGGTCGTTCCGCTTCCACGACGAGATCGACGACGCCGTCCGCCTGCTCGCAGCCGACCCGTCGATCGAGCAGGTCATCACGCACGAGTTCGCCGCGCAGGACGCCGTCGAGGCCTTCGCCACGGCTCGCGACTCGGACGGCTCCGGGAAGGTCGTCATCGCCCTGTGGCCGGACGAGCCCTCTCCCGCGCCCGGCGCACCTGACCCGACACCGACCGCCCCCCGCCCGACCCCGATCCGCCCGGCTCCCCTGGAGGACCCCGCATGAGCACCGAACCCCGCCTGACGGTCGCCGTCGTCACCCCGCTCCCCGAGGAGCTCTGCGCCCTGCTGACGCGGCTCGAGCCCCGCATCGACCTGCGCTGCGAGCAGGACCTGCTGCCCCCGATGCGGTGGCCGGGCGACCACGACGGCGACCCCGCCTTCCGGCGCAGCCCTGCCGAGCAGGCCCGCTTCGAGGCACTGATGGACTCGGCGGACGCCCTCTACGGGATCCCCGACGTCGACCCCGCTGCGCTGGCGCGCACCGTCCGCGCCAACCCCCGCCTGCGCTGGGTGCACACGATGGCGGCCGGTGGCGGCGGCCAGGTGAAGGCGGCGGGGCTCACCGAGGCCGAGCTCGCCCGGGTCGCGTTCTCGACCTCCGCCGGCCCGCACAGCGGCCCCCTCGCCGAGTTCGCCCTCTTCGCCGTCCTGGCAGGGGCCAAGTCCCTCCCGCGCCTCCTCGCCCAGCAGTCCGATCGACTGTGGAGCGAGCGCTGGGCGATGCGCCAGGTCTCCGAGATGACCGTCGTCGTGGTCGGCATGGGCAACATCGGTCGTGGTGTCGCGGCGCTCTTCAGCGCGCTCGGCGCGCGCGTCATCGGCGTCAACCGCTCCGTGCGGACGGTCGAGGGCGTCGAGGAGGTCGTCACCCCCGATCGCCTGGTCGAGGTCGTCTCCGGTGCCGACGCGATCGTCAGCACCTTGCCGGGGACGGACGCCACCACCGGGATGATCAGCCGCGAGGTGTTCGCCGCGGTCAAGCCCGGGATCATCCTGGCCTCGGTCGGCCGCGGGACCGTGATCGACCAGGACGCCCTCGTCGAGGCACTGTCGGACGGCCGGGTCGCGTTCGCCGGCCTGGACGTCGTCGCGGTCGAGCCCCTGCCCCAGGACGACCCCCTGTGGGCGATGGACAACGTCCTCATCGCCCCCCACACCGCCGCGCTCAACGACAACGAGGACCGGCTCATCGCCGAGCTCTTCGCAGCGAACGCGACCCGGCTGCTCGACGGCGAGGACCTGGTCAACCGGGTCGACACGCTGCACTTCTACTGAGCGGGACACGAGCGACGCGAGGAGACCGGCCGATGCCGACCCCACCCGAGGCGAAGAGCCCTGCACCGGCGGTGACCCGGGCCGCCGCGATCCTCAGCCTGATCGCGCAGGAAGGGCGACCGCTCGGGCTCGCGGACATCGCCCGACGGCTCGACCTGGCGAAGTCCTCGACTCTCAACCTGTGCATCGCGCTCGAGCAGACCGGTCTCCTGACCCGCACCGAGCTCGGCTACGGGCTCGGCCGCGCGACGGTCGAGCTGGGCGGGGCGTACGTGCGCGGATTCGACCTCATCCGGGAGTTCTACCGGGTGTGCGCCGCCTCCCCCGTACTCCAGCACGAGCTCCTGCAGATCGCGATCCTCGACGGGACCTCCGTGCTCTACCTCGCGCGCCACGAGGGCCGGGCGCCGCTGCGGCTGTCCGCGACGGTGGGCGACCGCTTCCCCGCGACCGTGACGGCCGTCGGCGCGGCGCTCCTGGCCGAGATCGACCCGGCCGAGGTCGCCGCGCGCTTCGCCGACCCCTCGACGCTGCCGAGCTGGACCGCGCACTCGACCCATACCGTCGAGGGCCTGCTGGCCAAGCTCGCGGACACCAGGGACCGCGGGTACGCCGTGGACGAGGGCGAGACGAACGCCGGGGTGTACGGCGTGGCCGTCGTCCTACCGCCTCGTCGCTCCGGTGACGAACCCCTCGCCCTCGGCGCCTCGCTCATGAAGCCCTCGGCGACGCCCGAGTACGTCCGGACTGTCGTCGCGGCGCTCCGCGAGGCCAAGGAGCAGCTGACCAGCCCGAGTCTCGTCGTCGACTGAGCAGCACGGCTCGGCCGTGGAAGGACGAGGCACTGCGACCGCAATGCCCGTGACGCACCCACCGCGCCGCGGGATGCTGGGCAGATGTGGACCGACCGCGTGCGCCTCCTCGACGACGCGTCCGTCGCCTCCTGGCTCCCGCCCCGCGTCAGCGGCGCGATGGGGACGGTGACCGGTGTCGTCCCTGCCGGCTACCCCGCGTACACCCGCGTGCTGCACCCCGTCGACGCCGAGACCGACCGCGCACCGGCGGCACGGTGGTCCGAGGTCGCGCGGGTCACCGGTCGCCGGGTGCACCCCCTGGTCCAGTGGCACCGGCTGATCGGTTCCGCCGAGCCGTGGAACCCCGAGAGCCCCCTGTGGCCCGAGGGCAGGCCGAACCAGGGCTCCCTCGCGACCCCGCCCCTGCTCGCGCTGTGCCGCGTGCTCGTCGAGCACACGCGGACCCCCGAGGACTGCACCTTCGCGCTCTGGGAGGGATTCGGGCACCTGCACGGCGGGATGCGCATGCTGCTGACCGCCCAGCACCCGTCTCGCGCGCCCAGACGGATCCCCCGACTCGGCCGGCGTCGAGCCCGGTGGACCTCCGGGGTCCCCGTCCCCGGAGCCCTGGACGACACCGAGCTGCGCGCGCCGCGACTCGAGCTGCCGGGCAGGGACTACCTGCTGTTCGCCGGGCCGCTCGACGCGATCGAGGACTTCGTCCGCTACGAGAGCGATCCCTTCCCGGGTGAGCAGTCCCCGAACCTGTTCTGGCCCGCCGATCGCTCCTGGTGCGTCGGGACCGAGATCGACTTCGACTCGACGCTCGTCGCGGGCGACGCGGACCTGATCGCTGCCGTGCTCGCCTCCCGTGAGCTGGAGGCGTGGCCGGTGCTGCCGGGCGACTCGCTGCGGTACGACGCCGACACGGTCAACGGCTGAGCCGCCGTCGCGCTCAGCCGGATGCCCGGGGCGTGACCGCTCAGGAGGAGGTCACATCCGCCCGCTCTCGTACGCCCAGATGGCGATCTCGACGCGGTTCCGCGCGCCGATCTTCGTCATCAGGCTGCCGAGGTGCGTCTTGACGGTGCTCAGCGAGATGTAGAGCTCTGCGGCGATCTCCGCATTGGTCCGCCCCCGCGCGACGGTGAGCAGCACCTCCTCCTCTCGCGCCGTCAACGGTTCGAGCGGGGGCGCCGCCGTCCGTGCCCCCGACCCGGCGAAGGTCTCGAGCAGGCGCGCGGTGACGCTCGGCGCGATCAGCGCGTCCCCGCGTGCCGCGGCATGGACGGCCTGGACGAGCAGCGCCGGCCCGGCGTCCTTGAGCAGGAAGCCCCGCGCCCCGGCGCGAAGCGCGTCGTGCACGTACTCGTCGAGGTCGAAGGTCGTGATGACGACGACGGCGAGCGGATCGGCG
>NZ_JBFHHB010000088.1:0-12170 GCF_041597215.1 Actinotalea sp. | reverse complement strand
GTCGACGCCGCCGGGATCGCCGCGCACTACGGGTCGGTGTCCGCCGTCACCTTCGCCGCAGCGCTCGCGTTCGCGACGACGGTCGGGGTCGCTGCGCCGGAGGCCTTCCTGCCGGCACTCGTGGCCGTGCTCGAGATCCCGGGCATCCTCATCGCCCTGGCCATCGCCCACCGGGTCCGGCAGGGCGGCAGCCTGCGCGACGCCGTGGCAGAGGTGCTCGCCGGGTCGAGCATGCTCCTCCTCCTCGGCGGCATCGTCATCGGAGCCGTCGCGGGCCCGGCGGGGATGGGTCTCGTCGCCCCGGTCTTCGTGGCACCCTTCGCCGGGGTCCTGGTCCTCTTCCTGCTGCACCTCGGCATCGTGGCCGGTCATCGGCTCCGGGAGGTGCGCAGCGCCGGGCCCTTCCTCGTCGGCTTCGCGGTGGCGATGCCCTTGGCCGCCGGTGCGCTCGGCGCGTCGCTGGGGACCCTCGCCGGGCTCTCGGTCGGCGGCGCAGCGGTCTTCGGTGCCATGGCCGCGAGCGCCTCGTACATCGCGGCGCCGGCAGCCGTGGCCGTCTCGCTCCCGGAGGCGAACCTCGGCCTGGCCCTTACCGCCTCGCTCGCCGTCACGTTCCCGTTCAACCTCGCGGTGGGCATCCCGCTGTACCACGCACTGGCGAGCCGGTTGGGGTGACGTCGGGGGCCGCTCTGACCGCCGGATGCCGCCCTTGACGCCGGCAGTCAGCGGTCCTCGGGGATGATGACCACCTTGCCGCGAACCTCGCCCGCCTCGAGGAGCCGCATCGCGTCCATGGCCCGAGCAAGCGGGTAGCTTCCCGCGATGCTCGGCGTCAGCTGCCCGGTCTCGAGGTGTGCGGTGAGGATGTCCAGGTCGCTGGCGCGTTCCTTGGCCATGAGCAGGGCGAGGCGCTGACGGACGAACAGCGACAGCATCACCCCGCGCAGTGGCCTGCCCAATCCGGTGATGGTGCCGGTGTTCTCGCTGCCGACGAAGACGACGGTGCCGCGGGGCTCGAGGGCGCGGCGCAGTCGCCCGAGGGACGGGCCACCGCCGATGTCGAGGACGAGGTCGTAGCGGCGGGTGCCGTCGGCGAAGTCGTCGCGGTCGTAGTCGAGGACGTGGTCGGCGCCGAGGCTGCGAACGAAGTCACCCTTGGCGGCGCTGGCGACCCCGGTGACCTGGGCGCCAAGGATCGTGGCGAGCTGGACGGCGTAGCTGCCGACGCCCCCGGAAGCGCCGATGATGAGGACCTTCTGCCCGGCGCGGACCCTGCCGACGTCCCGGAGGGCCTGCAGGGCGGTGCCGGCGGAGATGGGGACGACGGCGGCTTGGGCGAAGGTGAGGTTCGCAGGCTTGCGGGCGAGCTTGTTCTCGGGGCCGACGGCGTACTCGGCGAACGAGCCCGGGGCGACGCCGTAGACCTCGTCGCCGACGGCGAAGCGGGTGACGGCTGAGCCGACCTTCACGACGGTGCCGGCGACGTCCCGTCCGGAGATGGGGTTCTTGGGTCGCCGCAGCCCGGTCGCCAGCCGCATCGCGTACGGCTTGCCGGTCATCAGGTGTTCGGTGCCGCGGTCGAGCCCGGCGGCGTGGACCTTGATCAGTACCTCGCGCTCGCCAGGCTCGGGGACGGCGACGTCGCCGACGCGCAGGACCTCGGAGGTGCCGTACCTGTCCTGGATGACTGCCTTCATGGTGACGTCCTGGTCGAGGGGGGAGGCGGTCGGGGTGATGGAGTTCATGGTGGTCCTGTCCTTCGCTGGTGGGTAGGGGCTGGGTGGTCGGGGTTGGGTTGGGGGTCAGTGCCGGGCCCGGGCGATGGTGGTGCCGAGGACGGCGGTGGCGAGGGCGACGGCCGCTGCGGCTGTGAACGCCGCGGAGAAGCCGGAGGCGCCGAGGGTGTGGCCGAGCGGACCGTTGACGGAGAAGCCGATGGCGGTGAAGGTCGCGGTGCCGAGGGCCGCGCCGACCTGGGTGGCTGACCCGGCCAGGCCGGAGGCGAGACCGGTGTGCGTGTCGGGAACCGCGCCGGCGATGACCATGGTCGTGGGGGTGAAGCTGAGGGCGACTCCGACGGCGACGAGGAGCAGGCCGGGCAGGACGGCGGTGAGGTAGCCGCTCGCGGTCGGTGCGTTGGCGAGCCACAGGTGGCCTGTCGCGAGGACGACGAGCCCCGCGACGAGGCTGCGCTGCGGCCCATGGACGCGCACGATGCGCGGCAGGAGGGTGAGGGAGAACGCGAACCCGGTCAGGGAGGTGGGGACCATGGCGAGGCCCGCCTGCATGGGCGCCATGGTGAGCGCCTGCTGCAGGTAGAGGGCGATGAGCACGAAGGTGGATGCGCGGGCGGCGCCGCCGAGTACGGCGAGGCCGACGCCGGTGGTCAGAGGGCGGGAGCGGAACAGCTCGAGCGGCAGCAGCGGGTCGGCGGCGCGGCGCTCGATGACGATGGACACGGCGGCGAGAGCGCCGGACGCGGTCAGGGCGGCGATGACGGTCGGGGACGTCCACCCGTGGTCGGCGATGCCGAGGGCGCCGCGGACGAGGGCGACGACGGCCCCAGTGATGGTGGCGGCGCCGAGCCAGTCGAACCGGCGTCTGTTGCGGCGGGCGCCCTCGGACAGGAAGCGTCCGGCCAGCGCGACTGCGGCCACGGAGACGGGAACGGTGACGAGGAAGACGGAGGGCCAGCCGAACGCGCCGACGAGCAAGCCGCCGGTCATGACCCCGGCTGCGCCTCCGAGCGCTGACGCGGCGCCCCAGACACCCATGGCCCGGGCTCGATCCTGGCCGCCGAACGTCAGCAGCAGCAGGGACAGGGCTGCGGGGCTGAGGGCGGCGGCGCCGATGCCCTGGACGACCCGACCGCCGACGAGCGTGGTTGCGCTGGACGCGGACGCGGCGAGCAGGGTGCCGGCGGCGAAGAGGACGGAGCCGCCCACGAACAGGCGGCGGCCGAAGAGGTCCGCGGCCCGCCCGGACAGGAGCAGGAGCCCACCGAACGCGAGGACGTACGCGTTGACGACCCAGGTGAGGGCGGTGGGCCGCAGGCCGAGGTCGGCCTGGATCGACGGCAGCGCCACGTTGACGATGGACGTGTCCAGCATGACCACGAACTGCGCAGACACCAGCAGGACAAGGGCGGCCCAGCGGCCACCAGCGGTGTGCGCCGTTCCGGTCGTGCCGGTGTCGGCGGTGAGGGTGGTGGCCATGACGGGTTCCTTCGCTGGTGCTGGTGTCCGGGTGCCTCCACGGTCGAGGAGTAGGCGGTTGCTCGCGCCGGCGGAATGGCCGGGATTACCGGGTGAGCGCGTGCGCGCACGCAGGCGCGCCCGCGGCGTCGCTGTAGAGGTCAGCTGCCGGCTGGGGCGGACCTGCGCGTGCGGCGTGCCGGTCGGACCAAGGTCGTGGGTGGTGTCCGCGGTGCGCAGGGAACTACACGGCCGCGCCTGACGTCAGGAAGGTCGGGCGCCACACACCCTGACCTGACATGCCCTCGCCGCCGCCAACGGTGCCGCCATCTGACTTCCCCTGGCGGCAGCGAGTCAGTCGCGCGGCTCCCCGCGAACGCCGGTGTCGCGGTCACCCGTCGGGGTGACTCGCAGCCGGTCGGCATGCCGCGTTCGCCACAGCCACCACAACGTGGTGAGCGACCCGCCCACAGCTCCGGCGAACGTCCACCAGTTCTGCAGCCAGTCAGAGATCCCGCCGACCACGACGGCGAGTACCACGGCGGCAACTGCCTGCTCGGTCCTTGTCACTGGTTCCCTGCCCCCTGTCCGTCCGGCCGGCCGGCCTGACGGGTCTTCACGTAGACCAGCACGTCGGACCCGAGGCGCTTGTTGCTGGAGGCCTTGATGTGGCCCTGGCCGGGGTAGAGGAGGAGGGTGCTCTGGGGGGTCAGGCGAGCGGCCTCCTCGACGACCTCCTTGGGGAAGAAGATGTCTCGGTCCCCGCAGACCAGCAGCATGGGCACGCCGATCCGGGGCAGCGCGTCGGCGGCGCTGTAGGCACGTTCGGCCTCGGCCTCGACCATGACGTCGTGCCGGTAGTACTCGTGCTGCGGTCCGGCCATCATGCGTCCGAGCAACGGGGCCAGGAGTCGACGCAGCCACCGGTTGCGGTCCCCGGCGAGCATGTACTCGCCCGTGGCCATCCCGGCGGCGATGCGGTCACCGGCGCTGACTCCGAGGGCCATGCGGTAGTCGATGTCCTTGCCCCGGTCGGTGATCTCGTGGGCGGCGCCGGCAGCCACGAAGTGCTCAGCGCACGCCGGGTGATCAGCCGCCAGGTGGAAGGTGATCATCCCGCCGTAGGACAGGCCGATGACCAGGTCCACCCGACCCTTGAACTCGTCACGGATCAGCGCCGCGTAGTCACCGGCCATGTCTGCCACGCTGTGCCCCTCCGGCATGTTCCGGCGCCGCGTGACCACCCAGACCCGGTAGCCGTCGTCCACCAGCGGACGCAGCAACGGTTGCAGCATCATGCGCAGCATGAACGCGGACGCGACGGCGTTGCCGGGCCCTCCCGGGATGAAGATGAGCGATCTCGGGCCGTCGCCCCAGGTCGCGTAGGCCTCAGCATCGGCCACGGCCGGCCGGCGCGCGTTCCGAGGCGCTACCGTCGATCCGTGCTGCACGGGCGGGAAGCCGAACGGGCCAGCCTCGCCGCGGTGGTCGACGGGGCTCGTGAGGGGCGGGCCGGGGCGCTGGTCCTGCACGGTGAGCCGGGGTCGGGCAAGACGGCCCTGCTCGACGACGTGGTCGTCGGGGCGGGGGGGCTGCGGGTGCTGAGGGTGCAGGGACTGGAGTCGGAGTCGCCGATCGCCTTCGGCGCCCTGCACCGGCTGCTTCGCCCCGTCCTTGGCCGTCTCGACGGGCTCCCGCACCCCCAGGCCCGCGCCCTCGGCATCGCCCTGGGGCAGCGCGACGGCGGGCGCGCCGACCCCTTCCTCGTCGGGCTGGCGACGCTGTCCGTCCTGACGGACGCGGCCGACGACCTCCCGGTGCTTGTCGTCGTCGACGACGCCCACTGGCTGGACCCGGCCTCGGCCGACGCGCTCCTCTTCGCCGCGAGACGGCTCGGCGCCGACCACCTGGCTCTGCTCTTCGCCGTCAGGGACGACGCCGCACGCACCGTGGCTCATGACGGGGTGCCCTCGTTGCGCGTCGGCCCGCTCGACGAGACCGCCGCGCGCTCCCTGCTCCGCGAGAGCACGGGAGCCGACGTCGCCGACGACGTGGCCGATCTCCTCCTGCGGCGCAGCGGCGGCAACGCCCTCGCGCTCGTCGAGTTGTGCACCGCGCTGAGCCCCGGCCAGCTGGCAGGTGCGGAGCCGACCCCGCCGCACCTGCCACTGACCGCGGACCTGGAGCGGGTGTTCCTCGATCGGGCGCGCCGGCTGCCGCCGCAGGTGCAGTCGTTCCTCCTGCTGGTGGCCGCGGACGACTCGGGCAGGATCGGCACGGTTCGTCGCGCAGCGGCGCTCCTCGGTCTCGACGAGTCCGTCGCCGGTGCTGCCGAGGCGTCCGGACTGGTGGTGGCCGACGGCGATCACCTCCGGGTGCGGCACCCACTCGTGCGCTCGGCGATCTACCAGGCGGCGACCGGATCGGATCGGCGAGCGGCGCATCGGGCCCTGGCGGCGTCGCTGGACGGGCGAGGCGAACCGGACCGGCAGGCCTGGCACGGGGCCGCTGCTGCTGAGGGTCCCGACGAGGCGCTCGCGGCGACGCTCGCCGATGCCGGTGCCCGGGCCGAGATGCACGGTGGGTTCGTGTCCGCTGCCGACGCCTACGAGCGTGCGGCCGAGCTGACGATCGACGTCGAGACGAGGGCGGCACGCTGCTTCGCCGCCGCCCGCAACGCGTGGGCCTGCGCACAGCCGGCGCGGGCGCGCGCACTGGCCACCGCCGCGAGAGACCAGACGCACGACCCGCGCCTTCGCGCCGATGTCGAGCGACTGCGGGGTCGCATCGAGGTCAACGTCGGGTCGGCCGCCGTGGCCCACCGCATCTTCGTCGCCGCCGCGGTGGCGTCCGCCGAGGTGGCACCCGAGCGCGCGCTCGACCTCGCCGTGGCGGCGAGCGGCCTCGCCGCGTACGGCGGCGACAGCGGAACGCCGCTTCCGCCGGGCGCGATCGGCGCCGGCCCGGTCGCGGACGACGACCCCGCCACGGCGACAGCGCGACGCCTGCTCGTCGCCATGACGGCCGCCACGCAGGGCGACTGGCCCGCTGCGCTCGCGGGGCTCCGCGAGGCGGTCGACGGCGCTCCCGCCGACGCGCCACCCGACCTGCTGGCACACCTGGGGCAGGCTGCCCTCCACATCGGTGACGACCTCGCCGCGCAGCGGTGCTTCACGGCGATGCTCGGCGCTGCGCGCGAGGCCGGCGCGGGGATGACGGTGCTCTACGCCCTGCCACGGCTCGCGTTCCCGCTGCTCGTTCAGGGTCAGTGGTCGGCGGCTCGCGCCCTGGCCGACGAGGCGCGCGCCCTCAGCGCCGGCGCGGGGCAGGGCGCCCTGTCGGCGACCCCCGTGGCCGTCCTGGCCCTCCTCGCGGCACACCGGGGCGACGAGGTCCACGACGAGCTGATCATCGAGCTCGACGACCTCATGGAGCGGCACCCGCTCGGGATCCTGTCCGGCCCGACGCAGGACCTGCGCAGATGGGCGGTCGGGACGCGGGCCGGACATGCGGGTGACGCCGGCGCGGCGCTGCACCAGCTCGCCCGGATGGAGGTCCCCGCGCTGACCCGCATGGCTGCCGTCGACCGGATCGACGCCGCGGTGCGGGCAGGCGACCGGGAACGGGCCGAGGCCTGGGTCGAGGAGCTGGTCCCGGTCGCGGAGGGGACCCGGTGGCCATGGGCCGACGGAGTCGTCGACCACGGTCGGGCGCTGCTGGCGAGCGGGGAGGACGCCACGCGGCTCTACGAGAGCGCGGTGGCGCACTTCGAGAGGGCCGGCCGACCCTTCGACCTGGCGCGCGCCCACCTGGCCTTCGGCGAGCACCTGCGGCGCTCGCAGCGTCGGGTCGAGGCACGCCCCCGGCTGCGACGCGCCCTGGAGATCTTCGAGGACCTGCGCGCCGAGCCGCTGCGCACGCGAGCGGCGCGCGAGCTGCGGGCCTCGGGCGAGACCGCCCGCAAGCGGGACGTGTCCACGCTGGTCCGGCTCACGCCCATGGAGCTCCAGGTCGCGCAGCTGGTCAGCCAGGGCCTGTCCAACAAGGAGGTCGCGGCCCGGTGCTGGGTCTCGCCCCGGACCGTGGCGTTCCACCTGCGGAACTGCTTCGCGAAGACCGGGGTCGCCTCCCGCGGGGAGCTCGCCCAGCTCGACCTGTCCTGACGACGGCGCCCGATCCCGGCCATCTCGCCGGGGCGAGCGGCCGCCGGCGACGAGACGCTCGGTGCGACATGAACCACCCCTCGCACAGGAGCCGTCCCGTGATGCCTGACACACCCCGCCTGGTCGTCGGCTCGGCCACGTTCCACGTCCTCGGCATGGGCACGCCCGTCTGCGCGCGGGCCGTGCTGCTCGAGGTGCACGCCGTCGCAGGTGTCGCGAGCGCCAGGGCCGACGTCGCGACCTGCACCCTCACGGTCATCGCGGCCTCACCGCTCGACCGGGCCGAGATCGTGGCGGCCGCTCGCCGGGCCGGCCACGATGTCGCGCCCTGACCGTCCGGCTCTCGCCCCTGGTGTGCCACGACCGAACCACGTCCCGAGGAGTCCGATGTCCCAGCCGAGCACCTTCAGCACTCCTTCCCTCGACGACCTCGACGTGGCGGCCACGAGCCGGCGTCCGAGCTCGCGCGGTCCGGTCGCCCCCACGGCCGAGCGCCGCGTCCCGGAGCGGTCCGCCAGGCGGGCACGTGTGGAGGCCGTGGCCTTCGTCGCCGTCTGGGTCGCGAGCGGATACGCCCTGCACCTCGACGCCAACGCGTACCTGCTGCTGGGCATCCCGTTGACCCTCGGGTTCCAGGTCCTCGTGCGCCGCCGCCCCGTCCGGGAGCTCTTCGCCGCCGGAGCGACCCGCTTCCGGCTGAGCACGCGGGGGCTCGCCCTGGCACTGGCGCTGGCGGCCGTCCCGGCGGTCTTCGCCTGGCGGGCGCTGGCCGGTGGTGACCCGGCGCTCGTCTGCTGGTACCTGGCCGCCGTCGTCGGTGCGTTCGCCGCCGCCTTCGCACTGGGCGTCGGCTCGGTGCGGGCGGCCCTCCGCGCGGCCGCGACACCGATCGCCATCGGGTCAGGCGGGATGGCCCTCGTGTACGGAGCCCTCCATCTCGCGACCGGCACCCCCGTGTCCGCGACCGGTGCCGTCGCTGCGGTGGCGACGTACACCGCGCTCTACTTCCCGGCGACCTTCCTGCTCGAGGAGGTGGCGTTCCGGGGGGCGATCGATGCTCATGTGCATCGCCAGGGCACCGGGCGTGACTGGAGGTCGGCGGTCTTCGTCTCGGTCCTGTGGGGGTTGTGGCACCTCCCCGTGGCGCACGGGCTCCCGTGGCCTCTGCAGCTGGTGGAGCTCGTCGTCGTCCACGTCGTGATCGGCGTGCCACTGTCGTTCGCCTGGCGCCGGCACCGGAACCTCGCCGGGCCTGCCCTGGCCCACGCCGTCATCGACGCCGTGCGCAACGCGTCGATGCTCGGGCTGTAGGAGCGCGCGCCGACGCGGTCGACATCTGGCGGTGCGATCTCGCCGTCGGGAACGTGCCGGCACTGGTGTCCGGAGCGCACCGTTCCGGAGCTGAGCAGCGCCAGGAACCCGGCCACATGGCCGGGGTGACCGGGCGGGAATCCCAGCATCGTCAGAGCTACCACCACACAGGAAGCGAGACCGCCATGAACCTCCGCACTGAGCACCCCGCCGACAGCGCGACGAACCTGTCAGCATCGGAACGGCGTGGCCCGATCGGCCGGGTGGTCGTCGCGTCCCTGCTCTCCGGAGCCGTCGGTGCGCTCGTCCTCACCCTCGCCGTCTTCCCCGGCGGGACCGAGAACCAGATCATCGGCTCCGCGCTCCTGGCGTTCGGCGCCGGCTGGGCGATCCTGGGGCTGCTGTCCACCCGCCTGACCGAGGTCCCGCAGCGGTGGGCCCACATCCCCGCCGCCGTGATGTCTCTGACCGGCCTCGCCGTCCTCGCCATGGCGCCCGGCAGTGCCGCCTTCGCCGCTGCCGGCTGGGTGTGGCCCGTCGTCCTGGGAGTGCTCTCGGTCTGGATGGGTGTGAGCCTGCGGCGTGCTCTCCCGGGCCGGGCGGCCCTGCTGCTCTACCCCGTCATCGCCCTGATCGGCGCGGCCGCTGTCGGCGGCATGGTGACGAACGTCCAGACACGCGCCACGGCTGACCAGTACCCCATGCCTGGCCAGGCCTACGACGTGAACGGGCACCGGCTGCACCTGCTCTGCTCGGGTTCCGGAAGTCCCACCGTCGTCCTGGAGAACGGCCTGGGCCTCAGCTCACCCGCGTGGGCCCGCATCACCGCCACCGTGGGCAGCGCCACCCGGGTCTGCGCGTACGACCGCGCAGGTCAGGGATGGAGCGAGGCCCCGACCCAGCCGCAGGACAGTCGCGCCGTCGCCGCCGACCTCCACCTCTTGCTCCAGTCGGCCGGCGAACAGGGCCCGTTCGTCCTCGCAGCCCACTCTGCCGGCGGCGCCTACGCCATGACCTACGCCGCCACCTACCCTGACGACGTAGCCGGCCTCGTCCTGCTCGACTCGATGAGCCCGCACCAGTTCACCCTCGTGCCCACCTATCCGGCCCAGTACGAGATGATCCGCCGGCTCTACGGCGTCCTGGCACCGCTGAGCCGCGTCGGGCTCGGCCCGCTCCTGGCCGACGCCCCCGCCGACCTCCCCGACCTCGCTGCGGCCCAGGAGCGCGCCATCCAGACCCGCCCGGCCAACTACGACAACGCCCGCGGCGAGGTCTCGCTCTACCACCAGAGCCTGGAGCAGGCACAGGCACTCATCACACTCGGTGACATGCCGCTGGTCGTCCTGACCACCACCGAGTCGATCACCAAGTCACCCGGCTGGACCACCGCACAGGACGAGCTCGCCGCCCTGTCGACCAACAGCAGCCACCGCGTGGTGGACACCACGCATGTCGGCGTCCTCGTCACCACAGCCGGGTCCGACGCGTCCGTCCACGCCATCACCGACGTCGTCGACGCCGTCCGCACCGGTGACCCCGTCAGGGGCCGCTGAGTCCCGGCTCATCCATCGGCCGGGGTGGCAGTTCTCCGACTCCGAGGGTGCCTGCCAGACGCTGGAGCGGGTGAGGAGAATCGAACTCCCGTAGCCAGTTTGGAAGACTGGGGCTCTACCATTGAGCTACACCCGCGCGACCTACCGTGACGATCCGGTGGCGCAGCGACAAGGGTACCGGCTCGCATGCGATGCCTCATCCCCTGCCCACCGCCTGCGGACGGCCGGGCGATGCCCGCCTCGTTCCTCACCCGCCTGCTCCGCGCCCGCTCAGGCCGGGAGCGAGCAGTTCACCGTGACGGCCGGCCCCGTCGCCCGGCTGCCGGCCCCTGTCCTCGACCGCCGCCGGTCCGTCTGCCGCTCGCCGGTCCGCCTGCGGCGCCGGAGCGCGTGCCACGCGTCCCCTTGCCGCGGCCGCGCGGAGCCGCCGCGGGCGACCGATCGCCGGGAGCCGTCACCGACGCCTCGCGCGCACCGCGTCCCCGCGAGGAGTTCACCGTCCGCCCGCGCACGATCCCGATGAGCTCCTCGACCAGGTCGTCGCCCCTGCCGCGGGCCCAGGCCAGGGCCACCGTCGAGGTCGGCTCGTCGGTGACGGTCCGGTAGGTGAGGTCGCGGCGGTGGTGCAGGCGGGCGAGCGACTGCGGGACGAGGAGCACGCCGATCCCCGCAGCGACCAGCTCGACGGCGTCGGCGGTGGTCGCCGGACGCTGCACGCCGTCCGGCGCGCTCAGCCCGAGCACGTCGTCCCACGGGACGAGCAGCACCTCGTCGGCGAGGTCGGCGGGGGAGAGCTCGTCCCCGGCCGCGAGGAGGTGGTCCTTCGGGACGACGACGACGGTCGTCTCGGTGTAGAGCGGGATCGCCTCGAACCTGTCGCGGTCCACCGGGAGGCGGACCAGAGCGGCGTCCGCCGCCGTGCTCAGGGCCACCTCCTGCTGGGCGACCTCGACCGGTAGGAGGTCGATCGGGACCTCCGGGAGGCGCTCGCGCCAGGTCCGCACCCAACGCTGCGGCTGGGCGCCGGGGACGATCGCGAGCCGGAGGCCGTTCGACGAGCCTGCAATGGACGTGTCCTCGGGTGGGGTCTGCCCGTTCTCGGGACCGTCGCCGAGCGGCTCCGGTACCGCTGGCGTTCGGTCCATCCGGCTCCTTCGGGCTCGGGCGGGCCGTGGCGCGCACCTGACGGGCCTGGCGGCCGTGCGACTCAGGCTACCGGCCCCGGTTACGCTGGTCCGATGTCGACCCCCGAGGACTCGCCCGTCGTGCCCGACCCGTCGGACGCCCCTGAGGCGAGCGAGGCACCGCGCCCCCGCCGCGCCAAGAAGCCGCAGTCGCTCAAGCCCGCGACCGCAGCGACCAAGCTCGACATCTACCTGCCCGCGACGCCCGCCGAGTTCCAGGAGCGGATGATCACCCGCACCGAGCTCGACGAGCTCCAGCAGAACCCGCCGCAGTGGCTGACCGACCTGCGCCGCAACGGACCGCACCCGCGGTCGGTCGTGGCCGCGCGGTTGCGTGTCTCGCACAGCGCCCTGGTGCGCAACGGTCTGACGGCGCCGCAGACCACCGAGCAGATCGAGCAGATCCTCGCCGACGCGCCCGAGTGGCTGGGCCGGGAGCGCGCGAGCCTGGCAGAGGTCCGCCGCCAGGAGCAGGCACGCGCGGAGCGCACCGACTCCTGACGGCGGGAGACCTCAGGCCGCGGGGAGACCTCAGGCCGCTGGGCGGCCGAGACCGCGGAACTCCCAGCCGGCTGCGCGCCACCGCGCGGGGTCGAGCTTCCCGCGGGCGTCGATCATCCGCGGGGTGGGGGTCGACGGAGCGAGTCGCGCGGGGTCGAGGCCGACCAGGTTCGGCCACTCGGTGAGCAGCAGCACGACGTCCGAGCCGATCACGGCGGTCTCGACGTCGGCCGCGTACCCGAGCGTCGGGAAGGTGCGTCG
>NZ_JBFHHB010000087.1:0-12220 GCF_041597215.1 Actinotalea sp. | reverse complement strand
TCCATGCTGGCCTTCTCGCCGACGTCCCCCTGGACGCACCGCTGACGACCCTCTCGGGCGGGCAGCGACGCCGGGTCGGCCTCGCAGCCCTGCTCGTGGCCGAGCACGACGTGCTGCTCCTCGACGAGCCCACCAACCACCTCGACGTCGAAGGCGTGGCCTGGCTCGCCGAGCACCTGGTCGCGCGCTTCTCGGGACGGGGGGCCACCGGGGCCCTCGTCGTCGTCACGCACGACCGGTGGTTCCTCGACGCCGTGTGCACGCGGACCTGGGAGGTCACCGGCCGCGACGGCGCAGTCGAGACCTACGAGGGCGGGTACGCGGCGTACGTCCTGGCACGGGCCGAACGGGAGCGCACGGCCGCCACGACGGCGAGCAAGCGCGACAACCTCCTGCGCAAGGAGCTCGCGTGGCTGCGACGTGGGGCACCGGCCCGCACGAGCAAGCCCCGGTTCCGGCTCGACGCCGCGGCCGCCCTCATCGCCGACGAGCCGCCGCCGCGCGATCCGCTCGAGCTCACCCGCATGGCCACCGCGCGGCAGGGCAAGGACGTGCTCGACATCGAGGACGTGACCGTCGCGTTCCCCGCGGCCGACGGCACCGACCGCGTCCTGCTGGACCAGGTGACCTGGCGGCTCGGCCCCGGGGACCGGATCGGTGTGGTCGGCGTCAACGGGGCGGGCAAGACGACGCTGCTGCGGCTCCTGGACGGAGGGCTGGTCCCCACCTCCGGCCGCGTCAAGCGCGGCAAGACCGCCGTCGTCGCCACCCTCTCGCAGGACGTCGGTGAGCTCGACGACATCGCCCACCTGCGGGTCGTCGAGGTCGTCGAGCGCGAGCGGCGAACCGTCGCCGTCGGCGGCAAGGAGGTCACCGCCGCGCAGCTCGTCGAGCGTCTCGGCTTCGTCCGTGAGCGCGCCCAGACGCTCGTGCGCGACCTGTCGGGCGGAGAGCGCCGTCGGCTCCAGCTCTTGCGGCTGCTCGTCGGTGAACCCAACGTCCTGCTCCTGGACGAGCCGACCAACGACCTGGACACCGACACCCTCGCTGCGCTGGAGGACCTGCTCGACGGCTGGCCGGGGACGCTGATCGTCGTGTCCCACGACCGCTACCTGCTCGAGCGGGTCTGCGACCGGCACGTGAGCCTGCTCGGCGACGGCGCGCTGCGTGACCTGCCGGGAGGAGTCGAGGAGTACCTCGCGCTGCGCAGGGCCGCGCTCCAGCAGGGTGGCAGCCGTCGCGAGCCCGCGGTGGCGGCCCCGCCGGCCGGCGTTCAGGGCGTCGCCGCGGCCGCGCCGTCCGCCGCCGAGGTCCGCGCCGCCCGCAAGGAGGTCGCGCGCATCGAACGGCGCCTCGCCAGGATCGAGGACCTGGAGCGCGCGCTGCACGAGCGGATGGCTGACGTCGCGAGCGATCATCAGGCCGTCCACGCCCTGGACGCCGAGCTGCGTGCGCTCGCGGACGAGCGTGCCGAGCTCGAGGCGGCGTGGTTCGAGGCCGCCGACCTCGCCGGCTGATCCCTGGCCGGTGCGCCCCGGTGGCGCTCAGGCGTCGAACGGCGCCATCACGAGCCGGAGCAGCTCGGCGAGGCGAGCGGCCTCGGCCGGCTCGAGATCGGCGAGGAGCTCGCGCTCGACCGCGAGCAGGTCGGCGAACGCGGCATCGACCCGCGCTCGCCCCTCCGGTGTGAGCCGGACGAGCACGCTTCGTCTGTCGTCCGGCGCGGGGGACCGTTCGACGAGCTGCCTCGCCTCGAGCCGGTCGATCCGGTTGGTCATCGTCCCGCTGGTCACCATCGTCTGGGTGACCAGCGCCCCGGGCGAGAGGTGGTACGGCGGGCCGGAGCGGCGCAGCGCCGACAGGACGTCGAACTCCCACTGCTCGAGCCCGTGCCGGTCGAAGGCCCCAGCCCGTGCGGTCGCCAGGTGCCGGGCGAGCCTGCTCACCCGGGACAGCACCGCCAGCGGAGCCAGGTCGAGGTCGGGTCGCTCGGCATGCCACGCCGCGATGATCCGGTCCACCTCGTCGGTCATGATTCCCCGCGCAGGTGCGGCGACTTCTGCATGCCGGAGAGCCCGTTCCAGGCCAGGTTGACCAGGTGCGCCGCGACCTCCTCCTTCTTGGGTCGCCGCACCTCCAGCCAGTGCTGGCCGGTGAGCGCGACCATCCCCACGAGCATCTGCGCGTAGATCGGAGCCGTGCTCGGGTTGAGGCCGCGACGGGAGAACTGATCGGCGAGCAGGTGCTCCACATGCATCGCCACGTCCCCGATCAGGCTGGAGAAGGTCCCGGTGGACTGCGTGACCGGCGAGTCGCGGACCAGGATCCGGAAGCCGTCCGTCGAGGTGTCGATGTAGTCGAGCAGGGCGAGGGCCGTGCGCTCGAGGAGGACGCGAGGGTGCCCGCCCGCCTCGAGGGCGGCCGTCAGTGCGCCCGTCAGCGCCTGGATCTCCCGGTCGACGACGACGGCGTACACGCCTTCCTTCCCGCCGAAGTGCTCGTAGACCACGGGCTTGGACACGTCGGCGCGAGCCGCGATCTCCTCGACGCTGGTCCCCTCGAAGCCCTTCTCGGCGAAGAGCTGACGCGAGACGTCGAGCAGCTGCTCGCGTCGCTGGGCACCCGTCATCCGCGCGCGGGTGGTGCGTTTGGAGGAGGCCATCGGCCCATCATGCCGTGGACTGCTGGCAGACTGGGGCACCGCCCTGCCGGACGCGTCCCGAGCGTGCTCGGCACGGGCCGGTCCGCCCTGGTGTAACGGCAGCACGCAGGCCTTTGGAGCCTTGCAGTCCAGGTTCGAATCCTGGGGGCGGAGCCGGCGCACCACCCTGCCGACGGGTGGGTCCCGGGACGGACGGCGGCATCCTGCGGGCCCGAGCGACGGTAGAGTGGCGACGCGCCCGACCCAGCGAGACATGCGCCTCGCCGCCGATCCGACGGGAGTCCTCGTGCCCGCTGTTCGCCCTGCCGCAGTCATCGTCCTCGCCGCAGGGGAGGGCACCCGGATGAGGTCTGCCACCCCCAAGGTGCTGCACACCCTCGCGGGACGGTCGATGCTCGGGCACGCCGTGGCCGCGGCGCAGTGGCTCGAGCCGGCCCGGCTCGCCGTCGTGGTGCGGCACGAGCGGGACCGCGTCGCCGCCCATGCCCTGGAGCTCGAGCCCACGGCCCTGGTGGTCGACCAGGACGACATCCCCGGGACGGGCCGCGCGGTCCAGTGCGCGTTGACCGCGCTGGACGCCGCCGTGCACGCTGCCGGGGTCGCCCAGCACGCGGAGGGTTCCGCTGCACTTCCCGACAGCACGACGACCGCCGCGCTCCCGTACGCCGTCGACGGGCCCGTCGTCGTCCTCGCAGGCGACATCCCGCTGCTGGACGGTGCCACCCTCGGCGAGCTGCTCGACGCGCATGTCACGGACGGGAACGGCGTCACGGTGCTGACCACCGAGGTGCCCGACCCGACGGGATACGGACGGATCGTGCGGGAGCCGGGGACCGGCGACGTTCTCGGCATCGTCGAGCACAAGGACGCGGACGCCGCGCAGCGGGAGATCGCCGAGATCAACTCCTCGGTCTACGTCTTCGACGCCTCGGTCCTGCGCGACGCGCTCGGCCGGATCGGCCGGGACAACGCCCAGGGCGAGCTGTACCTCACGGACGTGCTGGCGATCGCCCGTGCGGCCGGCCGCCCCGTGCGCGCGGTGCAGGTCGACGACCCGATCCTCGTCGAGGGAGTCAACGACAGGCTCCAGCTCTCGCGACTCGCGGCAGAGCTCAACCGGCGGATGCTGGCCGAGTGGATGCTCGCCGGCGTGACGGTGGTGGACCCCGCGACCACCTGGATCGACGTGGACGTCGAGCTCGCCGCTGACGCGACGCTGCTGCCGGGCACACAGCTCCACGGGATGACGAGCATCGCCGCTGGCGCGGTCATCGGCCCCGACACCACCCTCACCGATGTCGTCGTCGGCCCGGACGCGACGGTCGTGCGCAGCCATGCCTCGTCCTCCCGGATCGGCGCGGGCGCCACGGTGGGGCCCTTCTCCTACCTGCGTCCCGGCACCGTGCTGGGCGAGGACGGGAAGATCGGTGCCTACGTCGAGACGAAGGCCGCGACGATCGGGGCGCACTCGAAGGTCCCGCACCTGTCCTACGTCGGCGACGCGACGATCGGCGAGTTCAGCAACATCGGCGCCGGGACGATCTTCGTCAACTACGACGGGGTCAACAAGCACCACAGCACGGTCGGGTCGCATGTGCGGATCGGTTCGGACAACGCGCTGGTCGCGCCGGTGGTCATCGGGGACGGCGCGTACACCGGAGCCGGCTCGGTCATCCGCCGGGACGTCCCCGCCGGGTCGCTCGGCGTGACGACGTCCCCGCAGCGGACCATCGACCGGTGGGTCATCCGCCGTCGCCCTGGGTCGAGCTCCGCCGAGGCCGCCTCCGCGGTGCTCGGTCATGACGACGCCCCTGCGCTCTCCGCGCAGGCCCAGGCCGAGCTGGCCTCCCATGCCTCTGCACCCGGTCTCCCGGGTGAGGAGAACCACACCACCGTCGAAGGGCAGCAGCTGTGATGACCGGACTCACGTCCAACGACGGGGAGCGACGGCTCGTCCTCATCTCGGGCCGTGCGCACCCCGAGCTCGCGGACGACGTCGCCCACGAGCTCGGCGTCGAGCTCGTGCCGACCACCGCCTACGACTTCGCCAACGGCGAGATCTACGTGCGGTTCGGGGAGAGCGTGCGCGGCGCCGACGCCTTCGTCCTGCAGAGTCACACCGCTCCGATCAACAAGTGGATCATGGAGCAGCTGCTCATGGTCGACGCGCTCAAGCGTGCGTCGGCCAAGACGATCACCGTCGTCCAGCCGTTCTACGGGTACTCCCGACAGGACAAGAAGCACCGCGGCCGCGAGCCGATCTCCGCACGGCTCATGTCGGACCTGTTCAAGACGGCCGGGGCCGACCGGCTGATGAGCGTCGACCTGCACGCCGCGCAGACGCAGGGCTTCTTCGACGGCCCCGTCGACCACCTCTGGGCGATGCCGTTGCTGGTCGACTACGTGCGCACCCGGGTCGACCCGACCAACGTCGCCGTCGTCTCGCCCGACGCCGGCCGGATCCGGGTGGCGGAGCAGTGGGCAGCGAAGCTCGGCGGCTGCCCCCTGGCCTTCATCCACAAGACGCGCGACATCACCAAGCCCAACCGCGCGGTCGCGAACCGGGTGGTCGGTGACGTCGAGGGACGCACCGCCATCCTCACGGACGACCTCATCGACACCGGTGGCACGATCGCCGAGGCGGTCAGGGTCGTCCTGGCCGCAGGGGCGAAGGACGTCATCGTGGCGGCGACCCACGGGGTGCTCTCCGATCCCGCAGCCCAGCGCCTGCAGGACTGCGGCGCACGCGAGGTCGTCGTGACCGACACCCTGCCGATCACGGAGGAGCGTCAGTTCGACAAGCTGACCGTGCTCTCGATCGCCCCGCTCCTGGCCAGGGCCATCCGTGAGGTCTTCGACGACGGCTCGGTGACCTCGCTGTTCGACGGGGCCTCCTGAACCCAGCGGCTCCGACGTCCCCGGTTCCCTCGAACCGCGCCGGGCGGGTAGAGTACCCAGGTTGCCTCGGCGAGGGACATCGGACGGACGCGGGCCCACGGGCCGTGAACGCAGGTCGATGACTCCGTGATCGACGCGGTGCGCCTGTCGTGCGCCCGCTGTCCCGCGCCGAGGCCACCGCAGCCCCACCCAGGAACCACCGGTCCGCCGCACGCCCGTCGTGCCGTCGCTGGCCGTCCACCCAGCACCGAAGAGGAGTCACCGTGTCCGAGGTCAAGCTCACCGCCGCCACCCGCACCGAGTTCGGCAAGGGCGCGGCACGCCGCATCCGCCGTGCCGCCCAGATCCCCGCCGTCCTGTACGGCCACGGCGCCGAGCCGCAGCACGTCACCCTCCCGGGCCACGAGACGACCCGCGCGCTGCGCCACTCCAACGTGCTGCTCGGCATCGAGCTCGACGGCAAGGTGCAGCTCGCGATCGCCAAGGACATCCAGCGCGACCCGATCAAGGACGTCATCGAGCACGTCGACCTGCTCGTGGTGCGCAAGGGCGAGAAGGTCTCCGTCGAGGTCAACGTGCACGTCGTCGGCGAGTCCTACCCCGGGACGATCCACGTCGTCGAGACCCAGTCGATCCTCCTCGAGGCCGAGGCGACCGCTCTTCCCGAGTACGTCCAGGTCTCGGTCGAGGGTCTGACGGACGGCACCCAGGTGCGCGTCTCCGACCTGGAGCTCCCGGCCGGCGCGACCTTCGGCGGCGACCCCGAGACCGTGATCGTGACGATCTCCACGCCGCAGGCCTCCGCAGAGGACGAGGCCGCCGTCGAGGAGCAGGCCGCCGCGCAGTCGGCCGCCTCGGCCGTCGCCGCGGAGTCCGAGGAAGACTGAGTCACCCGATGTCCCCTCAGGGCGGTCCCGGCGCGCGCGCCAGGGCCGCCCTGAGTCTCACCCGGGCGCGGTTCCGCGCCCTGCTCGGACGAGATCCGGGCCGAGTCGAGAGGTCCGAGCCCATGACGGCTGCATGGTTGGTGGTCGGGCTCGGCAACCCCGGCCCGGCGTACGCGGGCAACCGGCACAACGTCGGGCAGATGGTGGTCGCCGAGCTCGCGAAGCGCGGGTCGGCGACGTTCACCTCGCACCGGGCCCGGGCCCGCGTCGCGGACGTCCGGCTCGGGGTCCTCCCCGGCGGTGCACCCGGTCCGCAGGTCCTGCTGGCCGCGCCGCTGACCTACATGAACGTCTCCGGCCAGCCGGTCGCCGGGCTCGCGCGGTACCTCGACGTGCCTGCCGAGCGGATCATCGTCGTGCACGACGAGCTGGACCTCCCCTTCGCCTCGCTGCGGCTGAAGTCCGGAGGCGGGGAGGGCGGGCACAACGGCCTGCGGAGCATCAGCTCGGCGATCGGCTCCAAGGAGTACCTCCGGGTCCGCGTCGGGGTCGGGCGGCCCCCCGGGCGGATGGATGCCGCCGACTACGTGCTCAAGGACTTCTCCGCCGCGGAGAAGAAGGAGCTCCCGTGGCTCGTGGACGCGGCCGCCGACGCGGTCGAGATGATCGTGCTCCAGGGCCTCGGGGCGGCGCAGCTGCGGTTCCACACGAGCGGCTGAGGGGCCGTCCGCCGGGCCGGCGGGAGGCAGGCATGCCGGGTGAATTCGTCGGGGACGGGGGGTGCCGAACGGGTGAAATCGGACAAAACCCCCACAAAGGTGCCGGTTTGCGCGATAGTGTCGTGCGCGAACCAGGTGAGGTGACCTAGTGACTCTTGTTGCCGATCGAGCACTCGAGGAGACCCGTGAGGGCGATCGCCGGGGGGTCTCCAACGAACCGCGTCGTTCGTGGGCGTCTCCGAGGCCCTTCGAGGTCCGCGCCGACGCGGCCGGGGATCCCGCCCTGCGAGCCAGTCGCTGGTCGGTCCTCGGTGCCGTGTACCGCCGGCGCACCGTCGGGCTCGACGTCGTCACGGTCCTGCTGACGCTCGGCCCGCTGATCGTCCACCTGTTCGGGGCCTCATGGGCGGCCGCGGGGTACCTGGTCCTGGCGCCGGTCGGCTTCGCCGCCCTCGTCTCCGCCTTCCGCGGCTACGAGCTGAGGTCCCTCGGCGACGGCCCTGCGGAGTTCCAGGCCGTGGCCCGCGCCGGAGGGTTCAGCGCGTTGCTGCTGATGGCCCTGAGCTACACGGCCCAGGTCCACGTGCCGCGCAGCCTCGTCTTCGTCGGGGTCCCGGTGGCGGCCCTCGCCGTGATGCTCGTGAGGTACGGCCACCGCAGGTTCCTGCACCGCGCCCGGTCCGCCGGCGACGCGATGAAGCGGACCCTCGTCGTGGGTGACGCCGTCGACGTCTCACGCGTCTCGCGGGAGCTCATGGCGACGCCGTACCACGGCTACCACGTCGCGGGCGTCTGCGTGCCGAGCGTCGACCGGGCGCCGACCGTCGACGGCATCCCCGTGGTCGGGGCGATCGCCGACGTCCCCCAGGTCGCCATGGACCGTGCGATCGACGTCGTCGTCGTCGCCGGCCCGAGCCTGTCCGGCAAGGCCCTTCGCCGGCTCTCGTGGGCGCTGGACCGCGTCGGTGCCCAGCTCGTGGTCGTCCCGGACCTCGTCGAGGTCACCGGTCCTCGGCTCACCGTGCGTCCGACGGCCGGGCTCTCGCTGCTCGAGGTCGAGGTCGGCGTGCCGCGCCGTCGGCTGCTGACCAAGGCGTTGATGGACCGCGTCGTGGGGACGGCCCTGCTCCTCGTCGCCGCCCCGATCGTCGGCCTGGCCGCCCTCGCGGTGCGGCTCACCTCACCGGGAGCCGCGTTCTACCGGCAGACCAGGGTCGGGGTCGACGGAGCGACCTTCACGATGTTCAAGCTCCGGTCGATGTACGTCGACGCCGACGCCCGCAAGGCGGACCTGGCCGCGCGCAACGAGGGCGCCGGCGTCCTGTTCAAGATGAAGCGCGATCCCCGGGTGACCCCCGTCGGCCGGTTCCTGCGCCGGTACTCGATCGACGAGCTGCCCCAGCTCCTCAACGTCGTCCGCGGAGACATGTCGCTCGTGGGGCCCCGGCCGCCGCTCGGCGACGAGGTCGCCCGCTACGAGGACGCGGCGCACCGCCGGCTGCGCGTGAAGCCCGGCCTCACCGGGCTCTGGCAGGTCTCCGGGCGCTCCGACCTCACCTGGGAGGAGGCCATGCGACTCGACCTGCGGTACGTCGACAACTGGTCGGTCTCGATGGACACGCTCATCCTGTGGAAGACGGCTCGAGCGGTGTTCGGGGCCGCGGGCGCCTACTGAGCTGCCGGTCCTCGTCGGCCCGGGCCCCGGGGTGCCTAGCCTGCCGTCGAGGTGTCCTCGACCAGGGTGCCCGACTCCTCGCGGAACAGCTCACCGGTCGTCTCGCAGCGCCAGCGCCCAGGCTCGTCCTCGACGAGCGGAGCGCCGGCCCGGCCCACCCAGCCGCGACGGGTCGCCGGGACGCCGGCCACGAGGGCGAAGTCCGGCACGTCCTTGGTGACGACGGAGCCGGCCGCCACGAGTGCCCAGCGCCCGATCGTCACCGGCGCGATGCACACGCTGCGTGCGCCGATCGACGCACCCTCGCGGACGGTCACTCCGATGGCGTGCCAGTCGTCCCCGGACTTCAGGCTCCCGTCCGGGTTCACGGCGCGGGGGTAGTAGTCGTTCGTGAACACGACGGCGGGGCCGATGAAGACGCCGTCCTCGAGCACCGCCGGCTCGTAGAGCAGGGCGTAGTTCTGCACCTTGCAGTGGGCCCCGAGCCGGACCCCTGGGCCCACGTACGCCCCGCGGCCGATGATGCACCCGGAGCCGACGACGGCCTCCTCCCGGATCTGGGCGAGGTGCCAGACGCGCGTGCCGTGCCCGAGCGTCGCTCGCTCGTCGACGTCGGCCGTGGCGGCGACGACGGCCTGCTCGTGCGGGATCTGTGCAGGCATGGCTGCCCCTCCAGGAGAGTCGGCGGCACCGGAGCACCGGGCCGCGAACGCGCCGCCTCGGCCTCGGGGCGGCGTTGGCGTCACGCTACTCGACCCGGTTCACCGCCCACGAGGACGGGTCGCCGCGCGCTCGCGCGGTCGCGACATCGTTCGCGAGGGTGAACCTTTCGGACAAGCCGGGCGAAGTGGTCACCTGCGTGCATGCCACGTGGCAGCCTTGAAGGGCGCGTTCACCGTCCGGACGCGCGTTGTCAGGCTTGCCTCATGGAATGAGCCCCGATGATCTCCGCCGCCCGTGGCGTCGCCCGCCTCACGTGCATCGCTGTCGCCTCCCTCGGGGCGGTGGTTGCGGGACCTGCCTCTGCGGACCCTGTCGAGTGTGTCGACACTGCCAACCCGGTCGCCTGCGAGAACGCGATCGTGGAGAGCCCAGCCCCCGACTGGGACATCGAGGGTGCAGGGGACCCGACCATTCAGGGCTTCGCCACGGAGATCTCGGTGGACGCGGGCGAGACGATCGACTTCAAGATCGACACTCCGGCGACCTCGTACACGATCGACGTGTACCGCACGGGGTGGTACGGCGGGAACGGGGCGCGAACCGTGGCGTCCCTCGCGCCGTCGGCGACCCTTCCGCAGACCCAGCCGGTGTGCATGTCGGACCCGACCACTCAGCTCTACGACTGCGGGAACTGGGGGGTCTCGGCGTCCTGGACGGTGCCGTCGACCGCGGTCTCCGGCGTCTACGTGGCGAAGCTGACGCGTACGGACGTCACGGACGGGGGCTCGAGCCACATCATCTTCGTGGTGCGGGACGACTCCTCGACCTCGGAGGTGGTCTTCCAGACCTCGGACACGACCTGGCAGGCCTACAACTCCTACGGCGGAGCCGACTTCTACATGGGTGCGTCGGAGGCCCTGCAGAACGGATCGCAGACCCGGGCGTACAAGCTGTCGTACAACCGTCCGTTCGTGACGCGTGAGGGGGTGACGGCGCGGGACTTCTACTTCTCGTCGGAGTACGCGATGGTGCGGTTCTTGGAGCGCAACGGGTTCGACGTGTCGTACATCGCGGGGGTGGATGCGGATCGGTCGGGGTCGTTGTTGCTCAACCACCGGGTGTTCTTGTCGGTGGGGCATGACGAGTACTGGTCGGGGGCGCAGCGGGCGAATGTGGAGGCGGCGCGGGACGCGGGGGTGAATCTGGCGTTCTTCGCGGGCAACGAGGTGTACTGGCGGACGCGGTGGGAGCCGTCGGTCGCGGGCACCGCGACGGACTATCGGACGTTGGTCTCGTACAAGGAGACGTGGTCGAACGCGAAGGTCGACCCGAGTTCGGAGTGGACCGGGACGTGGCGTGATCCGCGGTTTGCCTCGCAGGCCAATGGTGGGGGTCTGCCGGAGAACGGGTTGACGGGTACGGCGTACACGTCGAACTTCACCGATCTGGCGGTGACGGTCTCGGCGGACGAGGGCAAGTTGCGGTTGTGGCGCAACACGGGGCTGGACGCGCAGGCGGCGGGCACCTCGACGGCGTTGGCCCCGCACACGGTGGGGTATGAGTCCAACGAGGACCTGGACAACGGGTTCCGTCCGGCGGGGTTGATCCGGTTGTCGACCGTGACGGGTGCCGCACCGGAGTACTTGCAGGACTACGGCAACACGACGGCGCCGGGGACCACGACGCATCACCTGACGATGTACCGGGCGCCGAGCGGGGCGTTGGTCTTCGGTGCGGGCACGATCCAGTGGGCGTGGGGTCTTGACCAGACCCATGACGGGGACGGTGCCCCGGCCGATGCGCGGATGCAGCAGGCGACGGTCAACGTGCTGGCGGACATGGGTGCGCAGCCGGCGACGTTGATGGCCGGGTTGGTCGCGGCGTCGGCTTCGACGGACACGACGGGTCCGACCGTGACGATCACCTCGCCGGTGGCGGGTGCTGCGGTGGCGAACGGCGCGATGGTGACGGCGACGGGCACGGCGAGCGATGTGGGTGGTCGGGTCGCGGGGGTGGAGGTCTCCACCGACGGTGGCACGAGCTGGCACCCGGCGTCGGGGACGACGTCGTGGACCTACAGCTATGTCCAGCACGGCAACGGCACGACGTCGCTGCGGGTGCGGGCGGTCGACGACTCGGCGAACATCGGGTCGGCGGCGAGCGTGGACCTGACGGTGTCCTGCCCGTGCAGCGTGTTCGGGGCCCAGGTCCCGGCCACGGCCGCGGCGGATGACTCCTCGGCGGTCGAGCTGGGTCTGCGGTTCAGCCCGACGAGCAACGGGTTCGTCACCGGGGTGCGCTTCTACAAGGGCACCGGTAACGCGGGGACGCACGTCGGCTCGCTGTGGAGCGCGAGCGGTGCCCGACTGGCCCAGGTCACGTTCACCGACGAGAGCGCGACCGGCTGGCAGCAGGCCACGTTCTCCACCCCGGTCGCCGTGAGCGCCGGGACCACCTACACCGTGTCCTACACCGCACCCCAGGGGCGGTACGCGATCGAGAGCGACGCGTTCTACTCGGCCGGCATCGAGGCGCCACCGCTGCGCGTCGCGGGCGGGTTCGGTGCGCAGGCCGCCGGGGTCTACGCGGCCCCCGGCGTCTTCCCCTCATCGAGCTTCGGCTCCTCCAACTACTTCGTCGACGTCCTGTTCGACACCACCGACACCTCACCCCTGACCCTCAGCGGCCGCCAACCCCTCGACGGCGCCACCAGCGT
>NZ_JBFHHB010000086.1:0-12229 GCF_041597215.1 Actinotalea sp. | reverse complement strand
GGATGTCGACGAGACCGAGGGCCTCGAGCGACTTCAGGGCCTCACGGACCGGCGCCTGGCTGACGCCGAACTCCCGCGCCACCTGCAGCTCGACGATCCGCTCGTCCGGCGCGATCGCCCCCGAGATGATCCGGGTCAGCAGCAGCGATCGCACCTGTTCCCAGAGCGGGCCCGCCGAACGGTCAAGGACCACAGCGGGCTCGGCCGTCTCGTCGATGCCGCACCGTCCTTCGATTCGCCGCCGTGAGAGGCGCATGACTCCAGAGCCGGACTTTACACCAGCGGCTCGCTCGTGATCTTGATGTGATCGATGATGAGCGCCCGTCCGCGCGAGCGAGGTCGCCGCCATCCGCGGCCCGTCGGGGCGGACAGCGATGGGCCGGCAAGGCGTGTGCCCTGCCGGCCCACCGTGTCGTCCGCGTCGGGGATCGCGGAGCTCCGGCCTGGTCGCGCTACGCGACCGGGGCCGCCTCGACCTCTGCCTCCTCCTTCGCACCGAGGAGCGCGAGGTTGATCCAGCCGATGAGCACACCGGCGAAGCACGAGACGACGGCCACGATCGCCGCACCGAGGACGAGCGCGTAGGAGTTGCTCGAGTGGGCGACCCAGGCCGCCCCCTGCCCCGTGAAGATGGCTCCGAGCGTCAGCGCGATGCCCTGGAAGTAGGCGAGCGAGTTCGCCCCCTGCAGCGCCGGCACGAAGTCCATCATCCAGACGAACACGCAGAAGCCGATGAAGTAGGCCACGAGGATGGCGACGTCGCCGGGGACCACGAGCTGCACGTCGCCGAAGACGCCCATGAGGAAGACGGCGAAGGAGTGCACGGCCACTGCGACGGCGGCGCCCGACAGGAACGCCGGGACCAGTGCCCGCGCCCCCTTGAGCGTTCCGCCGAAGGCGAAGTACTCGGCCCAGACGCAGAACACGATCCACAGGGGCAAGCTGAACTCATTCATCCACAGACCGGCGGGGAGGATCAGCACCACGGTGATCGCCACGGCCAGCCACATCGGCATGCGTACCTTGTTGTCCATCTGAACCGAATCTCCTCTGTTCGACCGGGACGCACGGGTGGCGCCCCCGGATTGACTTGCTGGTGGACAAACTGACGACAGGTCGGGCCTGAAGGCGATCGAGATCATCGATGATTACTGGCGCGGAGATCCCCCGCGGCCATCGTCCTGTCACGTACCCGGCTGTCGCGGACAGCCGCATCCCGACTCAGCGCTGAGCTCGGGAGTACAGATCTTCGGGTGTGTCGACATCTCGGCCGTCGGCCACGTCGCCGCACTCGACCGTCCTGCAACCGTGCCGTGCGAGGTACTCCGCTGCACCCCTGTCGCCGCTGGTGGCGGCAAGTACTCCTTCCCAGTGGGCCCTGCCGATGACGACAGGGTGTCCGGGGAGGCCCGCGTACGTGGCTCGAGCGAGCGTGGCGAGATCGTCGCCCGCGAGCTCGAGGGTGCGCCGGACGGCCTTCGCCGTGACACCCGGCGCATCGACGAGGTGGATCACCAGGAGCTCCGGGCGGCGGGGGTGGTCCTGTGCCGCCCGGACCCCTGCTGCGAGAGAGGCTCCGAGCCCCTCGTGCCACCGCTCGGCGACCACTGTTCCCACCTCGGGCGGCAGGTGGGTCGCCGCATCCCCTGCGGACGCACCGAGGACCACGACCACGTCGGAGCACCCGCCCTCGGCGAGCCTCCGAGCGGCGAGCGCTGCCCAGCCCTCGCCGTCCCGGGTGCGCAGCAGCGCCTTGGGTGTGCCCATCCGGGAGCCGGCCCCCGCTGCGAGCACCACGCCGAGCCGGCCGCCCATCAGCTGTCCGCCCACCCGTGGATGCTGCCCACCGAGGATCGGAGCTCCGGGGCGCTGCCGCCCGAGAGCCCCGAGCGACCCGAACGTGAGGCGACGATCTCGGCGGCGATGGAGATCGCGGTCTCCTGGGGTGTCGCACCGCCGAGGTCGAGGCCGATGGGCGCGTGCAGGCGGGCGATCTCCTCCTGGGTGAGTCCCTCCTCGAGCAAGCGCTCCACCCGTGCCCGTGTGGTCCGTCGCGACCCGAGAGCGCCGACGTAGGCAGCGGGACCGCGGAGCGCCTCGACGAGCAGGGGGATCTCGAACTTCGGGTCGTGGCTGAGCGAGCAGATCACGGTGCGTGAGTCGATGGTCGTCCCTGCGAGATAGCGGTGCGGCCACGCGACGACGAGCTCATCGGCCTCGGGGTTCCGCTCCGCGGTGGCGAAGGTCCCACGCGCGTCGCAGACGGTGACGTGGTAGCCGAGGATCTTGCCCACCTGGGTGAGCGGCGCCGTATTGGCTCCGGCGCCGAACACGAGCATCCGCGGTGCGGGCACGGCGACCCGGACGACAGCGCTCACGGTCGGAACACCCCCTCGCGGCTCGATCACGACGACCCCTGACCGACCGTCGGCCGTCAGCTCCCTTGCCCGGGTCCCGAGCTCTGCGTCGAGCTCGGGGATGCCGGTCGTGCCCCTGACCTGGTCAGGGCCGACTGCGAGGTGCCGCCCGCGCAGGACCTCGGGTTCCACGACGGTGACCAGTGCCGCACCGGGAGAGCTCTCGGCGTGGCCGAGGACGAAGCGGACCAGCTCGCTCGACGGCCCCACCGAGATCACGAGGTCCAGCTCACCACCGCACGCGAGGCCGACACCCATCGCCGTCTCGTTCGTGACCCCGTAGTGGGCGGTCTCGGCGAGACCGGTCCTGAGCACTTCCTCGGCCCTGAGCACCGCGTCTCCGTCGACGCACCCTGCGGAGACGTTGCCCACGACCGATCCGTCGGCTCCCACGACCATCGAGGTGCCGACCGGCAGCGGGGACGAGCGCATCGTGCGCGTCACCGTCACCAGAGCGTGCGGCCCGCTCGTCGTGAGCGCAGCCAGGATCTCGTGCACGTGCGTTCCTCTCTCTCGTCGGTGGGGCGGTGCTGCTGCCCGGGCCACCCTGGCGCACCTCGTGCGCCAGGGTGCAGGACCAGCACCCGGGGTTCGTCCCGAGCCCCGCGCGAGCGGAGCCGGGACGGACCCCGGGAAGCCGGCCTCGGGCCTACTCCTTGGCGGCCAGGCTCTGCTCCCAGCGGGCCTTGAACAGGCCGTACACGGCATCGGCGAAGGCCGGGTCGTTGATGTTGGCGTCCATCTGGAGGACCTCGATGTCCTTGTCGAGCCCGCCGACCAGCGGGTCGAGCATCGGGTGCAGGTCGAGGCCTTCCCACTGGCTGCCGGCGCCGCCGTAGTTGGAGGTCGCCTTCCAGGGGATGGCGACGGCCTTGGGGCCGGGGGCCCGGTTCACGTGATCCGCGACGTACTCGCCCAGCCGGTGCATCTCGTCCTTGTTCGCGCGGAGCGAGGAGATGTTCGGGTTGTGCTCGATGACGTAGCGCTCGGGGGTGGCGTACTCGACGGGGATCGACGCGATCGCACCGAAGTTGAAGGCCTCCAGGGCGCCCGGGACGACCACGAGCGGGATGCCCGTCCGGATGGCCGCCTCCATGCGGTCGATCTCGGGGTCGAAGATCCCCTTGTTCCAGTGGTTGAGGATCTCCGGGAGCGAGAAGTCGATCAGGCCGTCGATCACGCCGCCGTCGATCAGGGCCTCCATGCCGGCACCCTCGCCGACCGCGTGGAAGATGATGACCTCGAAACCGTCCCGCTCCAGGTGCTCACGCATGCGCATGACGCCCGGGGTGGTCACGCCCCACATCGTGATCGCGATGAGCGGCTTGCTCGCCCCGGCCTGGCTCTGGGCGAACTCGTGGCCCTTGGCCATCCCGGCTGCCGCGTGGGCCGCGTTCGCCAGCACCAGGAGGGAGATCCTGTTGAGCCCGGCGATGTCGGTCACGGCGTTCATGAGCGTCAGGTCGGTGCTTCCGACGTAGGGCTTGGTGTTGCCGGAGCCCACCGTGGAGACGATCAGCTTGGGGAAGCCGATCGGCAGCCCGCGGAACGCAGGGCTGAGCAGGTCGGTTCCCCCGGTCCCTCCCATGCCGAGCACGGCGTCGATCCGACCCTCGGCCAGGAGCTCCTGGAGCACGACGCCGAGGCCGGCTCCCATCTTGAGCACCGCACGGGTCCGCCCGTCGGCGCCCTCCTTGCGCTCGGCGAACTCGGCGAGCTCGACGCCTGCCCTGGCCGCGACGACGCTGCTCGGGACGTCGGGGGTGAAGGAGGGCTCACCCATGACACCGCAGTCCACGGTGAGGACGTCGACGCCCTGACGCTCGATGCACTCCTTGACGTACGCGTACTCGACGCCCTTGGTGTCGAGCGTCCCGGCAAGGCAGACAACTGGCTTCCTGCTCACGCGCTTCTCCTTTGATCCTCGGTGCCGCAGCACCGTGCTCCACGTCGTTGTGGGTATCTCCGCGGTGACAGGGACGGCGTGGAACCGCCTCCTGACACCGGGCGTTCTGCGTACGGCTCAGCGGGTCATGGCTTGTGCCGCGGAGCGGGTCTCCTTCCAGACACGTTCGGGGGTGAGGGGAAGGTCGGTGATCTTGGCCCCCGTCGCCTCGGCGATGGCCGTGCCGACCGCGGCGCCGGTGCACAGGAGGGGGCCCTCGCTCATGCCCTTGGACCCGTAGGGGCCAGGTCCGTCGTGGTTCTCGATGGAACCCGTGCAGAGATCGAGCGGCACGTCCCGGTAGGTGGGCACGCGGTAGTCGACGGCGCCGGCGTTGAGGAGCCGACCGTGGTCGTCGTAGACGAGCTGTTCCATGATCGCCTGGCCGATGCCCATGATCGCCCCACCCTCGTCCTGGGCCGTGACCTGGATCGGGTTGAGCTCGGTGCCGACATCGCACACGGTCACATGGCGCACGAGCACGAACTGACCGGTACCGGGGTCGACCTCGACCTCGGTGATGGAGCAGTTGAACTCGTAGAAGGAGGCGTCCCCGCCGAGGGGATGGCCCTTGCGACCCTCGAGCCGACAGGTGCCCTGCCCGAGGAACTCTCCCCGCAACGGGCCGAGGGCGGTGCGCGCTGCCGCGGTGAGCGGGACCGGTCCGTCCGGCGTGACGAGGAGTCCCGGTTCGTCGCGAACCTCCTCGGGCTGGACGCCGATGCGCTCCGCGTACATCTCGCGGACCTGACGCCGGACGTCGCGGCAGGCACGCAGGACCGCCGTGCCCATGAAGACCGTCGAGCGGCTGGCAGAGGTCTGCAGGTCGAACGGCACGATGTCGGTGTCTCCGCTGACGACGACGACCTGGTCCAGCGGAACCCCCAGCTCGTCGGACACGGTCTGGGCCCAGATCGTGCGGGCGCCCTGACCCATGTCCGAGGTCCCCGCGTACACGAGGGCGCCTCCGTCGAAGAGCAGCCGGACAAGGCTCTGGGAGAGGCCGGAGGTCGCGCTCGACTTGATCGCCATCGCGATCCCGCGACCGTGGCGCTCGGGAAGGGGCTCGTCCCAGTGGGCGAGCTGCATCGCCTTCTCGACCACTTCCTTCCACTCGCCGTCGGCCTGGGCCGGGTACTCCCCCTGGACGAAGTCCTCCCCCTTCTCGACGAGGTTGCGCAGGCGCACCCGTGCGGGGTCGAGCCCCAGCCGGCGGGCACCGTCGGTGATCTGCGACTCGGTCGCCCAGCTGATCTGCGGACAGCCGTACCCGCGCATCGCCGTGCTCACCGTCGTGTTGGTCAGGACGGCCCGCGCCTCGATCAGCACGGCGGGGATCCGGTACGGCCCGGCGCCGACGTAGCTTCCCTTGGTCATCACGCGGGGTGCGACGTCCGCGTACGCACCGAGCTGGTAGTCGATCTCCACCTGGTGGAAGAGGATGTCGCCCTCGGCGCTGAAGCCCGTGCGCGCGTGCACCTGGCTGCCGGCCCGCCGGATCGACTCCGTCGTCTCGGCGAGGTTCAGCATCATGCGGCAGGTCCGGCCGGTCTTCAGCGCGAGGAACGCCACGAGCGGCTCGAGCTTCGGGATCTGCTTCCCCCCGAAGCCGCCGCCGGGGTCCGGTGCCACGACCCGCACCCGGGTCAACGGGAGTCCCACCAGGTCCGCGACGATGCGCTGGAGCAGGAAGGGGTGCTGCACCGGGCAGTAGATGTCGAGACCGCCGGTGTCGGTGGGCTCGACGACGAACCCGAGCGGCTCGATCGGGAACTGGGTCATCATCGGGTAGGTGTAGCTGTCCTCGACGATCAGTGCGGCGCGCGCCTCCTGCTCGGCGACGTCGCCCCAGGCGATCGTCTGGCCCTCCAGGACGTTCGACTCGCGCAGCGCGTCCTTGGGCCGGACCGTCGGGTCGCTCGGGTCCTGGACCAGGTGCGCGTCCGGCGCGAGTGCTGCGTCGAGGGTGTAGACCCCCGGAAGCTCCCGGTACTCCACGAGCACTGCCCGAGCCGCAGCCTCGGCCTGTTCCTTGGTCTGCGCGGCGACCGCAGCAACGGGCTCCCCGTAGAAGTTCACCCGGCCGTCGGCCATCACGGGTCGGTCCTTGTGCGAGACGCCGAATCGCGGCATCGGGCTCGGCAGGTCGGCGGCGGTGAGCACCGCGACGACGCCGGGCATGGCCTGCGCGGCAGAGGTGTCGACCGCAAGGATGTCGGCGCAGCCCACCGGGATGGTGACGACGGCGACCTGGAGCGCATCCGGGAAGTCCAGGTCGGCGACGTACTTCTGGGCGCCCGTCACCCGCTCGATCCCGCCGTACCGCTGGGTCCTGGTCCCGATGACGCCGTTCTCCAAGGAGATGCCGTTGTTCTGGGACCGCAATGCGTCACTCACCGGTGCTCACCCTCTTCTTTGAGGTCGCGAGAATTGCGTTGACAATGCGGTTGTAGCTCGCACAACGGCACAGGTTCCCGGACATCGCTGACCGGATCTCCTCGACCGTGGGTTCGGGAGTGTGCGACAGCAGGTACTCGGCCGACATGACCTGACCGGGAATGCAGAACCCGCACTGGACCGCGCCCTCCTTCAGCAGCGCCTCCTGCAGGTCGGTGACCCCGTCGCGCGAGACGGACTCGATCGTGACGACCTCATGTCCGTCCATCTCCGCGGCCAGCACCAGGCACGAGTTCACGGCCTTGCCGTCGAGGAGCACGGTGCACGCGCCGCACTCCCCCTCGGTGCAGCTGCTCTTGGTCCCGGTGAGGCCCAGCTCGTTGCGCAGCGCATCGAGAAGGGTCCGATGCGCCGGTGCGGTGAACGTCCTGAGCTCCCCGTTGACGGTCGTGGTGACCGTCACCTGTGACTCAGCTGCGAACCGAGCGTCCATCGCTCGACCTCCTCGTCGACTCGAGTACTTCCTGGATGGCGCGCTCGGCGAGCTCGCGGAGCATGGCCGAGCGGTAGTCCGCACCGCCGCGGATGTCGGTGATCGGGGTGGCCACCGCGAGCGCCTCGTCGAGAGCAGTGGTCAGGCCCGCCCTGTCCGTGAGGTCGAGGCCTGCCGGGAGCTCGACGAGCAGCGGGGTGGGCGCGACCGCTCCGAGCCCGAGGAGGACGCGCCCGTCGCCGTGCACGGCGGCCGCGACGCTGACGGTGATGAGGTCGACGCCCCAGCGCCGGGTCAGGCGCCGGTAGGCGCTGCCGGTGCCCGGAATCGGGCGCGGGATGTCGATCCCGGTGACGATCTCGCCGCGAGCGCAGGCCGTGACCCGCGGAGAGCGGAAGAAGGAGGAGATCGGGACAGTCCGCTCGCCACCCATCGAGGCGATCGTCACCGTTGCCCCGTGGACGAGGAGGGGTGGCGCGGTGTCGCTCGCCGGGGAGGCGTTGCAGATGTTTCCGACGACGGTCGCGCGGTTCCGGATCGCGACGGAGCCGACCTCTCCGGCCGCCTGGGTCAGGGCCGGGAACCACGACCGGGCCGTCGGGTCGTCGGCGAGCTGCGCCATGGTCAGCTCGAACCCGAGGTGCAGGCCGTCATCGCTCACGACCATCGGCCCTCGCGGGTCCTTGATCCCCTTCAGGTCCACCACCAGTCGAGGTGTCTCGTCGTGCTGCCGGGAGAGCGCGACCAGGAGGTCGGTCCCCCCGCTCAGGGCGCTCCCCTGCACATCAGCGCGTCCCAGCATCTCGAGCGCGTCGGCCAAGGTCTGAGCCTTGTAGTACGTCACCATTGACGTCGAACCTTCCTCAAGCGACGAGCCGGGCCGGGCCCCACCCCGCGAGCGCGAGGCGGGGACCGGCGGGACTCACGGATGCACGATGATCTTGATTGCCCCGCTCGCGCGGTCGTTGAACGTGTCGAGCGCTGCCTGGTAGTCGGACAGTGCGAAGTGGTGCGTGATGAGCTCCCCGACGCGAACCTTGTGGTTGGCGACGAAGGGCATCACCCTCCTCATCTCGCCGGCCGAGGCCCGCGAGCCCACGAGCTCGAGCTCGTCGAGGACCAAGGGCTGGATGGTCAGCGGGACCGCGGCAGTCGGGATCCCGACCATCGCGCAGCGGCCGCCCCTGCGAAGCATGGCCATCGCCCACTGCAGGGTCTCCGGCACGCCGGCGCACTCCAGCACCACGTCGGCCCCGAGTCCGCCGGTCATCGCCCGCACCGCTGCGACGGGGTCGCCGGCAGTGGTGTCGACGGTCTCGAAGCCCATCTGCGCGGCCTTGTCCAGCCGGTAGCCGCGGCCGGCGACGATCACCCTCGCCGCCCCGCAGACCAGCGCGCTGTCACCCGCGAGGAGTCCCACCGCGCCGGCACCGGTGACCACGACGGTGTCACCCGGCTGGATGTTCCCGCGGCGCGCCACGTGCAGCGCGATGCTGGCGGGGTCGACCACGGCACCCTCGTCGAACGAGACCGAGTCCGGCAGCCGGAAGATGCACTTGACGTTGTGGACCGCGTAGGTGGCGTCCACGCCCTGGTAGCTGTGGCCGTACTGCTTGTGCAGCCCGTCCTTGCCGTAGTTCTCGCAGAGGTTGTACCGGCCCTCGACGCACTTCTGGCAGGCGCCGCAGGCGTTGTGACTGGTGCCGGCGACGCGGTCCCCGACGTTCCAGCCGTACTTCTCGGCACCCTCGCCGAGCGCGACGATCTCGCCCGCCCACTCGTGGCCCGGCGTGAACGGGAACGCCGGCGGCCAGAAGCCCGGGTAGTCGCCGTGGATCAGGTGCGCGTCGGTGCCGCAGATCGACACCGAGCGAACCCTCGCGAGCACCTCGTTCGGCCCGGGCACGGGAATCGGGACCTGGTGGATCTCGAGCACGCTCGGCTCGAGGACGACCAGGGCCTCCATCGTGTCTGTCACGTCTGTATTCCTCTCGAATATCAGTAGATAGCGACGGGATCGACCATCGAGCCGGTCGCTCCACGAATCTTCAGCGGAAGCGCGACGAAGCAGAACTCGTACACCTTTCGGCGCGCGATCTCCTCGAGGTCGACACTTTCCATGATGTAGACGCCGTTCTCGATGAGAAGTGCGGTGTGAACGGGTTGAGGATTGCCTTCAGGACCGCGGTCGGGTGCAGGCTGCACCTCGAAGGTCTCGGTGTCCGAGCCCGCCGCGACGACGCCTCGCTCGAGGAGCCAGCGCGCCACCGACACGTCCGGCCCGGGAGTCCGGTGCGCCGCAAGAGCTTCGGCATCGGGCCACAGGCTCAGGTAGCCGGTCCGGAACAGGACGACGTCCCACGGCCGCACCTCGACTCCCTGGTCGGAGAGGATCTGCTCCACCTCGTCGGCCGAGACCGGTTCGCCGGCATCGAGGCACGGGACGCCCCGATGACCGGCGACGTCGACGAGCACGCCGCGCGTGAAGAAGGACGGCATCTTCGACGCATCACCCACGAAGGGCCCGAAGTCCCCGAGGCACTCGTCCGGGGTGGCTCCGCCGAACCAGTGCATGTCCTCGCCGATCGTCATGTGCGCGAGCGCATCGACGTGGGCCCCGGAGTGCGAGGTCGCCATGATGTACTCCGCCATGTAGCCGAGGCCGACGTCGTTGACCTCGCCCCATGGCTTGGCACCGGTCGACCGGATCCCCCGAGGCGTGCGGTAGTTGAGCACCTGGAACGGCGGGTGCCCCGGGAAGAGCGGCATCCCGGGGAACCGGGCCCCGGCGAGCGACACCATGGTCCCGGTGCGGATCATCGACGCCGCTTGCACGACCTGCTCGGCAGGGAACCCCGCCATCCGACCGAGTTCGTCGTAGGTGCTCATGCGACTGTTCCTCTCAGACCTTCCTCGTACGTGATCGTCAGTCGCGGCGCGACTCACGCGGGACTACGCGTCGAGCACCTTCTCGAGCTCGTCGATGAGGACCTGGGGGGTCGCGGCACGGACGAAGAAGAAGGGCCGCTTGCAGAAGTCCTGGAGGAAGTCCGCGCGACGCTGCCTGCGCTCGTCGGTGTCCACGACGGGCATCGCGTGCCCGGGTGCGAGGAGCTCGTTGGTGAGCAGGTAGTTCTGCAAGGAGTGCAGCGCCTGGAACTGGCGCTCGAACGGGCCGAGCTCCGTCGTGCTCGGGTCGAAGTTGCCGTCGATCGCAGGCACCAGGACGAGGTCGATCTCGTGGGGCTCGTCGGTGATCTTCCACGTGGGCATCGAGCCCCAGAACTTCTCGACGCCCTTGTTCGGCGCGGCCTTGTCGGCGCGCTCGGTTCCCACCGTCCGCTTCATGAGGAACGGCTCGACCGAGCCCTTGACGACGACGCCGGACTCGTCGATCACCGAGGTCTCCGAGGCGACCTGGACGCCGCCACGGACCCCGACCTCGATGAGGCCCATGCTCTTGCCGTGGTTGGACTCCCCGCCGAGGATCAGGATCGTCTTGCCGCGGTAGTTGACGGCCGCCGAGTGGAACGGGTGCAGGCCGGCGCTCTCCAGACGGAGCGTGAGCATCGTCACGATCGCCTTCTGCAGCGGCCCAGCCGGCCAGTCACCGGTGAAGGTCAGCGTGGACCCGTCGTACCGCACGCCCTTGGGGCCCTCCATCTCCCAGACGATGTCCGGGCGGTCGACGGTCACGTCGGGCGAGATGACGACATCGGCGAGCCGGTAGTTGAGGAACGTCAGATCGTCCAGGACGTGCTCTCGCGCTTCGCTCCCGTACACGTCGACGCGCAGCGGAACGCCACACGCCGAGAACTGCTCCCTCAACTGCAGCTTGCTGGCCATTCGACTTCCCTTCGCTCTTCTGGCGGGCGCAACCTCTGTGTTGCCGTCCGGTCGCGAGGGGTGAGCGGCCGGCTGCGGCCGGATGTCGAACGAGGCGTCGCCACACCGCTCGTGCACCGGCCGACCGGAGCGATCACCACTTCTGACGTTCTCGCCGATCATCGATAATCCTAAGGAACCATGTTGCCGAGGCGCTGTCAAGTGCCCTCGCAGGCGGCCATCTCGCACTGAGAGGTCGCAACCCGCAGCGTCCCTCTGCCCGGACAGTGCCGCCATCGCGAAGAGCCCGGACGACGCTACCCATCGAGAAACAGCCTCTGACCAGGGGGTCTCTTGCGCGCTGCAGATCGCCTGCTGCGGAGCCCTGGCACACACCTGCGGCCGAGAGACGGCTGGCGGAGCTGCAGATCGCGGAGGGAGCGCCTCTTTCAGATAATCGATTAACGGCATACTCACAGGTGGCACTCGCTCGGCGAACGTCACGTGGGGGTGAGCTGCGCAGCCGGCCCTCAGCCACCGATCGCGCTCATCAGCCGGTGCGGTTGCCGGAACCCGCGCTGACCGATGCCGTGACCGGCCGGCTTGGAGAGCGTCGCGTCCCGCCAGATCTCGGCCACCTCCGCGTCGTCGCTCCCCCCTCGTAGTGCCGCGCGCAGATCGGTCTCCCTCGCAGCGAACAGGCACGTGCGGAGCTGGCCGTCGGCAGTGAGCCGGGTCCTGTCGCACGCTCGGCAGAAGGGCCGGGACACGGCACCGATCACCCCCACCTCACCGGTCGCCGCTCCGGGCCCGGCAACCGTCCACAGCTCGGCCGGTGCGCCTCCTCGAGGCGTCGGCACCGGCCGCAGGTCGAACTCGGCACTCAGCAGCCCGAGGATCTCGGCAGCGGTCACCATCGCAGACCTGTCCCATGCATGGAGCGGCCCCAGCGGCATCTGCTCGATGAAGCGCAGCTGGTACCCGTTGCGCAGGGACCACCTGAGCAGGGGCACGGCCTGGTCCTCGTTGACCCCGCGCAGCAGCACAGCGTTGATCTTGATCGGGTGCAAGCCTGCCACCCGGGCCGCCCGCAGGCCCGCGAGGACGTCGAGGAGGCGATCACGGCGGGTGAGGGTGGCGTACTGCTCGCGG
>NZ_JBFHHB010000085.1:0-12264 GCF_041597215.1 Actinotalea sp. | reverse complement strand
GACAGGTGAGGACACCGCCTACTCCAACGTGATCCTGAGGTGCGGGGTGCCGTTCGCCGTCTGATTCCTGCCATGCGCGAGGCTGGTCCCCCGGGTCCCCGCCGCCCGCATGGCAGGCTGGACCTGCCCGCCCGACCGCTGCCCCAGGAGCCCGCCATGACCGCGAAGGATCTCGTCATCTGCATCCCGGTGGGGGCCGACCGTCAGATGGCCCACAGCTGGGGACGCGCGGCGCGGCTCGCCGTCGTGCACGTCTCCGCCGGGGCGATCACGGACTGGACCGAGCACGACGTCGCCTGGGACGAGCTGCACGACACCGGGACGGAAGGGTCCCACCACGCCCGCGTGGTGCGCTTCCTCCTGGACGAGCAGGTCACCACGGTGATCGCCCAGCACATGGGCCCGCCGATGGTGAACACCCTCGGGAAGATGGGCATCGACCTGCACCTCGGCGTCACCGGGAGCGCTGAGGACGCCGTGCTGGCGGTGGCCGGCGCCTGAGCGCTCGGCCACCGCCGTCGGTCGACCCCGGAGCGCGGGCCGGGATCCGGCGGTCAGCCGATGACGGGCCCGTCCCCTGCGCCGGTGGTCTCCAGCGCCGCACGGATCTCGGCGCGGTCGCCCTCGCTGAGGCGGACATCTCCGGCCCCGACCCAGCCGTCGACCTGCTCCGGGCTGCGCGCCCCGACGATGGCCGCCGTGACTCCCGGGACCGTCAGGGTCCAGGCGATTGCGATCGTGCCGACCGAGACGCCGTGCCGCTCGGCGATCGGGCGCAGGGCGTCGACCAGCGCGAGGTTGCGCACCAGCGCCTCCCCGGTGAAGTCGGGGGCCTTGCTGCGCCAGTCACCCGAACCGAGCGAGGCCGCCCGCTCCGCGGTGAACGAGCCGGTGAGCAGGCCGGAGGCCATCGGGCTGTAGACGATCGAGCCGGTCCCGTTCTCGACGCACCAGGGCAGCACCTCGGCGGCCGCGTCCCGGTGCAGCAGGCTGAGGCGCGGCTGGAGGCTGTCGACGTGCCCGATCCGCTCCGCGGCCTCGAGCGCGGCGACCCCGTGGTTCGACAGTCCGACCGCCCGGACCTTGCCCTCGTCGACGAGGGACCGGAAGACGGGCCAGTACTCCTCGATCGGGGTGCCGTCCTCGGCGGGCCAGTGCATCTGGTAGAGGTCGATCCGCTCCACGCCGAGCCGACGGAGCGAGGACTCCACCTCGAAGCGCAGGCTGGCCGGGTCGCCCACACGCTCGGAGGGCTTGGCGGGGTCGTTCTCGTCCCAGCGCAGGCCACCCTTGGTGAAGACGTAGGGCCGGTCGGCCTCGGGGAGGTCCGCGAGAGCGCGGGCGACGACCTCCTCGCTGTGCCCGAGTCCGTAGACGGCCGCGGTGTCGACCCAGTTCACCCCGCGCTCCACGGCATGCCGGATGGCGGCCACGGACGCGGAGTCGTCCTGGTCGCCCCAGGCGAAGGACCAGCCACCGCCGCCGATCGCCCAGGCGCCGAAGCCGACACGCGTGAGGTCCATCCCGGTGCGCCCGAAGGGCGCGGTGGTCAATGAGGTGTGCACGGAGTTCTCCTTCTCGTGGGATCCGGGTCTACTGTGCGCCTCAACGGATCCATCGGTCCAACAGCGCAGAACGATGAGATCCATCGACCGGAGTGATGGGAGCAGGACCATGGAGCTGCGTCAGCTCGAGCACTTCGTGACCGTCGCGCAGGAGCGGCACTTCACGCATGCAGCCGAGCTGCTCCAGATCTCCCAGTCGGGGCTCTCCGCCTCGATCCGCGCGCTGGAGACCGAGCTCGGTGCGCCGCTCTTCGTCCGTTCGACACGCCGGGTCGAGCTCACCGCCGCCGGCACTGCCCTGCTGGAGGAGTCGCACCGCACCCTGGCGAGCGCTGCTGCCGCGCGCGATGCCGTCCTGGCGGTACGGGGTGTCGTCGGCGGCTCGCTCTCGGTCGGTTCGGAGCAGTGCCTCGGGGTGGTGGACGTCCCCCGCGAGCTCGCGCGCTTCCGCGCGGACCACCCAGGGGTGCGGATCCGGCTCGGCTTCGCCGGATCCACGGCACTGGTCGCGGATGTCGCGGCCGGTCGCCTCGACCTGGCCGTGGTGGCCGTCTGCGCGACCGCTCCCGCCGGAGTCACCCTGCACACGCTCGCCGAGCGGGAGCTCCTGCTGCTCTGCCGTCAGGAGGACCCTCGCGCGAGGGCGGGCAGCGTGAGCGTCGAGGACCTGGCCGACGACACCTTCGTCGGCTTCCAGCCCGACTGGGCGGCACGCGTGCTCGCGGACAGGACCCTCGCCGCCGTCGGGCTCCGGCACGACGTCCAGCTCGAGGTCAACGACGTGCACAGCCTGCTGGACCTCGTGGAAGCGGGGCTCGGGGTCGCCGTCGTCCCGGCGCTGATCGCGGCCAAGCGCCCGGACCGGCTGGCCGGGGTCCGGCTCACCGGTGAGATCCCGCCCTGGGAGGTCGCCGTCGCGGTTCCGGACAACCCCAGCCCCGCGGCAGCCGCCTTCCTCGCTCAGCTCGGTCCCGACAGGGCCTGAGCCGGGACGGCACGCCCGGGGCCCGCCTCGACGCCCGGCCCCGGGCGGGAGAGACTGGGCAGATGACCGGCATCGCTGCGCGTCCCACCCGCCGCCCCTCGGCCCGCTGGGGGGTGCCGCTCGGCGTGGCCGCGCTCGTCATCGGCGGCACGGCGCTCGGCCCGGCGGTCGCCGCCTCGGCCGGGGTCGACCTGCCCGACCGCACCGCCGCCGAGCTGCTGACGGACCTGCAGGGCGCGGAGGTCACCGCTCTGAGCGGGACCGTCGTGATCGACGCCGACCTCGGCCTGCCGTCCCTCGACCTCGGGGGTGCGGGGATGTCCGGCGGACCGGGCGGCCCCGGCGGGTCGAGCACCGACCTGCTCGCGGTGCTGAGCGGCACCACGACCGTCCGGGTCTGGGCCGATGGGCCGAAGGCACGCATCGCGGTCCAGGGTGACGGCGAGGAGCGAGCCCTGATCAGCGACGGCACCCAGGTGTGGACCTGGTCGAGCGCCGACCTCTCCGTCACGCACGCCACCCTCCCCGAGCACGGGGACCTCACCGCCGACAGCCCGCACCCGGACGACGCCTGGATCGATCCCGAGCAGGTGCTCACCCCGGAGGCCCTGGCCGAGCTCGTCCTGGAGACGTCCTCCCCCACGACGACGATCGGCACCGGCCCTGCCGTGAGCGTGGCCGGGCGTCCTGCCCATGAGCTCGTCCTCACCCCTGCCGAGCCCGGATCGCTGGTCGCGCAGATCCGGATCGCCGTGGACGCGGCCGAGCGGGTCCCGACCCGGGTCGAGATCTACTCGACGACCTCGTCGGCACCGGCGCTGAGCGTCGGCTTCACCTCGGTGTCCTTCACCGCGCCCGACGCCGGCCTGTTCTCCTTCACGCCGCCGGCCGGCGCGACCGTCACCGAGCACGGCGAGGAGGGGATGTCCGACCTCGGCGCGCTGCTCGACGGCCACGAGGGGGTCGAGGGCGGCACGGCCGAACGGCCCGAGCTCGCCGGGGCCATGGAGCCCCCGACGGTCGTGGGCACCGGTTGGGCGAGCGTGCTCGTGGTCCCTGGTTCCGGGACGGACCCGTTCGCCGCGCTCGAGGGCGTGCAGGACCCGGAGGCGGAGGGGACCGCCGACCTCGGCGCTGCCCTCGCGCTGCTTCCCGAGGTCTCCGGCCCCTGGGGTAGCGGTCGGCTGCTCACCTCGGCGCTCGTCAGTGCCCTGCTCCTCGACGACGGCACCCTGCTGATCGGTTCCGTGGACGGCACGACGCTCCAGTCCGTCGCTTCGACCCTCGGCTGACGGGGTGGACGCGACACCCACGCTCGCGGTCTCCTCGAGCGGTCTGACCAAGCGCTTCGCCTCCGGGCAGGTCGCCGTCGACGGGATCGACCTGGCCGTCCCCAGCGGCGCCGTGTACGGCTTCCTCGGTCCCAACGGCTCGGGGAAGACGACGACGATCCGCATGCTCCTCGGCCTGCTGCACCCGACGTCGGGCGAGCACAGCCTGCTGGGCCGGCCGATGCCGAGCAGCAGCGCCGAGGTCCTGCCCCGCGTCGGTGCCCTCGTCGAGGGCCCCGCCTTCCACCCGTACCTGTCCGGGCGCGACAACCTGATGCGCCTCGACTCGGCGGACCGCACCGTCACCGGACGTACCGCGAGCGCGCGGGTCGCCGAGGCGCTGGACCGCGTCGGCCTCGGGCACGCGGCGGGCAAGCGGTACCGGCACTACTCCCTCGGCATGAGGCAACGCCTCGGCCTCGCCGCGACGCTGCTGCGCCCGCGGGAGCTCCTGGTCCTGGACGAGCCGACGAACGGGCTCGACCCGCAGGGCACGCGCGAGGTGCGCGCGCTGCTCCTCGAGCTCGCCGCCGCCGGGTCGACGGTCGTCCTGTCCACCCACCTGCTGTCCGAGGTCGAACAGCTGTGCACGGATGTGGGCGTCATGCACCGCGGGAGCCTCGTGGCGCAGGACACCCTCGCGGCCCTGCGCACACGGCACGCCCCGCGCGCCCAGGTGACCACCACCGCGATCGACGAGGCCGCCGAGGTGCTGCGCGCCGCGGGACTGGCGGACGTCACCATCCAGGAGGGACGTGCCACGGCCCTGCTCGGCTCGGCGGAACCGGAGGCCCTCGTCGCATCGCTCGTCGGAGCGGGGGTGCCGGTCCGCGGGTTCGCCGTGGTGGCCGCGACCCTCGAGGAGACCTTCGTCGAGCTCACCGGGGAGGGCTTCGATGTCGCGGGCTGAGCGAGGGGCCGGGGTGCGGTTGCTGCGCTCGGAGCTGCGCCTGATCTTCGGCCGTCGGCGCAACTGGGTCGGTGCCCTCGTGCTCGCGAGCGTGCCGATCCTCATCGCTGTCGCCATCCGGACGGCGGGCTCCTCCAGCGGCGACTCCTTCGTCTTCGGACAGATCACCGACAACGGGCTGTTCGTCGCCCTGGCGGCGCTCACCGTCGAGCTGCCCTTCTTCCTGCCGATCGCCGTGGCCGCGATCTCGGCCGACGCGGTGGCGGGTGAGGCCAACCTCGGCACGCTGCGCTACCTGCTCGTCACGCCGGTGGACCGCACCCGCCTGCTCGTGGTGAAGATGACGGCCATCGCGATCTTCGCCGCCGTCGCCGTCCTGCTCGTCGCCGGCGTCGGGGCCGCGGTCGGGCTGGCGATCTTCGGCGGCGGGGACGTGCTGACGATCTCCGGGACGACGCTCGGCTTCGGCGCCGGGCTGCTGCGACTCCTGCTCGTCAGCGGGTACCTGACCCTGTGCCTCGTCGCCCTCGGTGCCGTCGGGCTCTTCGTCTCGACGCTCACCGAGCAGCCGATCGCCGCGACGATCGCGACCCTCGTGGTCACCCTGGCCAGCCAGATCCTCGACGCCCTGTCCCAGCTCAGCGTGATCCACCCGTACCTGCTGACCCACTACTGGACCGACTTCGGCGAGCTGCTGCGCGACCCGCTCACCCTGGCGCCGCTCGGCCCAGGGGTGCTGTGCGCGCTGGCCTACATCGCCGTGTTCGGCACGGCAGCCTGGGCGCGCTTCACCACCGCCGACGTCAGCGCGTAGCGCGCGGAGCGACCCCGGCGCCACCGAGCACACGACGCACCTGGGCCACCTGGGCGGGAGTGAGCACCGAGTCGGGGTCGCGCAGTCCCGTCCGCGCCAGCGCGTCTGTCGCGCCGACGAGCGAGGCGTACAGCGGCGGGCAGGTCGGGCAGTCGGCGAGGTGCGCCTCGACCAGGCGCGCGGTCGCCGCAGGGAGCAGCCCGTCGAGGTAGTCGCTGACCTCACGCCTCGCGTCCCAGCAGCGCATCGGGACCCCCCTCCGGGCGACCGCCCGCTCGGCCCCCCGGGCCAGTGCCGTGACGAGCATCATCCGGCCGCGGCGCAGCCGTTGCTTCGCCGCCGGCAGACCGAGCTCGCACAGCTCGGCGACCTCGGCGACCGTCCATCCCTCAGCGTCGTGCAGCACCACCATCACGCGGTACGGCGCGGGCAGGCGGATCAGGGCGTCCTCGAGCTCCGCCCGGGTCTGTGCCCTGGCGACGACCTCGACGGCGTCGACCGTGTACGAGTCCTGCTGCCACTGCGCCTCGACGACGGAGACCATGTCCTCGTGCGGGTCCTCCCGGTCGCGCCGGGCACGGTCCACCATGAGGTTGTAGGCGATCCGGTGCAGCCAGGTGCCCACCGCGGCCTCCCCCCGGAAGGCCCCCGCCTTCTCCAGCGCGCGGGCGACGGTCTCCTGGGCGAGGTCCTCGGCCGCGTCGGGGTCCCTGGTGAGGCTCCGCGTGAGGCGGAGCAGCCCAGGGACCGCGGCAGGGAGGAGCTCGGCGAGCTCTGCGCGGTCCACGTCCCGACGCTAGCGGCAGCAGGTCCGACGACGGGGCGCCGTGCGGTCGCGGGGATCAGCCACGTGCCGCGGGGACCTTGCAGGTCGAGATGCCGACGACCCGGTACAGCGGGCAGAAGCCGACGGCGGCGGTGCCCACGAGGATGACGCCGAGCGCGCCGAGGGCCACCGTGAGGACGGTGCCGCCTCCCGAGGCGCCGACGACGACGGCGCCGACGAGCGTGAGCGCTCCGACGATGCCGCGCACGATGCGGTCGGTGCTGCTCTCGTTGATGGTCATGGGTCCTCCCAGGGTCCGGGTGCCGACGACCGGCACAGTGGTGAGACGCACGGGAGGGCCTGAGGGATACATCGCCGCTGGCTGCTGTGGCGGGGGCGGCAGCCACGGGCACACTGGGACGATGACGGCACGCCATCTCCTGATCCACGGGATCGTCCAGGGAGTCGGGTTCCGCTGGGCGCTCGCGGCCGAGGCCGAGCGCTCGGGGGTGCGCGGATGGGTCCGCAACCGGCAGGACGGGACCGTCGAGGCGCATCTGGAGGGCCCGCTCGACTCCGTGCTCGAGGTCGTCACCTGGGCGCACACCGGGCCGCGGTACGCGAGGGTGAGCCACGTCGAGGTGCGCGCCGTCGCGGACGAGGGCGCCTCGTCGTTCGAGATCGAGCCGTAGCCCAGGTCGCGCCTGGGGCCCGCGCCTCAGGCCCAGGTCGCGCCTCAGGCCCAGGCGGCCAGCAGGGCAAGGACGATGTCGGCCGAACGATCCGCTGCGTCGTCGACGTGGGTGCGGAAGTCGTCACCGGCTGCCGGCCCGCACAGGTCGGAGATCCCCCGGACGGACAGGAACGGCGAGCCGTGCAGGTGAGCGGTCTGCGCGAGGGCCGTGGTCTCCATGTCGGTGCTCAGGGCGCCGGGGAAGTCGGTCCTGACCCGTTCGACGATCCCCGCGTGCACGAAGGCGTCCCCGGAGAGCATCGTCCCGACGTGCACAGCGGCGTCCTCGAGGCCCGCTCCGGCGGCCGCGGCGATCAGCTCCGCGTCACCCGTGTACGCCTCCGGCATCCCCGGGACCTGGCCGAGGGAGTAGCCGAAGGCGGTCGCGTCGGCCCCCGCGAAGAGGTACCGGTCCCCCAGCACGACGTCACCGACGTGCACGCCCGTCGCGAGCCCTCCGGCGGAGCCCGCGCTGACCAGCGGGACGGGACCCACCTCGGTCAGCGCGCGCGCTGCGGCGGTCGCGGCGGCGACATGGCCGATCCGGGCCCGGACGAGCAGCACCTCGCGCCCCGAGAGGACCAGGGCCGTGCGGCGGGCATGACCGACGTCCGAGGAGGCACCCACCCGGTCCGCCCGGTCGAGGAACGGTGCCGCTTCGTCGTCCATCGCGACGACGAGGACGAGCTGGGTCACGCGCTCACCACCGCCCACTGGTCCCGCGCGGCGAGGAAGGTACGGGCGGCGTCCTGCGCGCCGCTGAGCGTGTGGTTCGCACCCCAGCCGCACTGGATCTCGTTCGCGGCGGGGACCTCTGTCGCGGCGAGGATGTCGGTGAGGGTTGCGGCCACCAGCTCCTCGACGGCCTCCTGCGTCCACTCCCCCGCGAGGATCAGGTAGAAGCCCGTCTGGCAGCCCATCGGGGAGAAGTCGACGACGGCGCCGGAGTGGTTGCGCGAGTGCTCGGCGAACAGGTGCTCCAGGGAGTGCACGACCGGCATCTCCAGGTGCGCCGTGTTCGGCTGGGTGAATCGCACGTCGAACTTCGTCAGCACGTCACCGGCGGGCAGGACCTTGCGGTCCGCGACCCGGATGTAGGGCGCCAGGACGGTGCGGTGGTCGAGGTTGAAGGACTCGACGTTCATACGGGGCTGATCCACGGTTCACCTTCGGTACGGGGAGGTCTCGACGTCCCATTGTGCGCCAGGACGGGGCACCCGAGCGGTCCCGGCCGATCGGGGTCCTCTCGGGAGCCGTCGCAATGCCCTCGGGAGCACCCGGCGCGCCTCTCCCGATCATGGATCGGGAGAGGGCTACCGTCGGTCGGGGTCGCCAGGGGGGTGGCCGGCCTCGGGGGAGCACATGAGCGCGGACGAGTACGCCGTCATCACGCGAGACCTGCGCAAGACCTACCGCACGCGCGGACGCCGCCAGGTCGCCGTGGAGGGCCTCGACCTGCGGGTCCCGGTCGGCGGGGTGCACGGCTTCCTCGGGCCCAACGGCTCCGGCAAGACGACGACGATCCGCATGCTGCTCGGCCTCGTCCGGCCCGACGCCGGCCGGATCAGGGTCTTCGGTCAGCAGGTCCCTCAGGAGCTGCCGAGCGTCCTGGCTCGGGTCGGGGCGATCGTCGAGTCGCCGAAGTTCTTCCCCGCCTTCTCCGGACGCCTCAACCTCGAGCTGCTGGCCGACGCGATCGGCGTTCCCCGCAGCACGGTGGGTCAGGTGCTCGCCGAGGTCGGCCTCGCCGATCGGGGAAAGGACCGCTACCGCACGTACTCCCTCGGCATGAAGCAGCGCCTCGCGATCGCGGCGACCCTGCTCAAGCAGCCCGACCTGCTCATCTTCGACGAGCCCACCAACGGCCTCGACCCCGCGGGGATCCACGAGATCCGTCAGACGATGCGCCGGCTGGCCGACGAGGGCAGGACGGTCCTGGTCTCCAGCCACATCCTCGGCGAGGTCGAGCAGGTCGCCGACACCGTCTCGATCGTCGGCCGCGGCCGGCTGCTGGCCTCGGGGACGGTCGCTGAGGTCATCGGTGACCGCACCAGCGCCGTTCATGTCGGCGTGCCGGACCCGGGAGCGGCGCTCGGTGTCCTGACCGCCGCCGGGGTCAGGGCGATCCCGGAGGGCGCGGGGCTCCGGGTCGAGGGTGAGCCGGACGCCGGGCGCATCACCTGGCTGCTGGCCCAGCGCAACATCTGGGTGCGCGAGCTCGTGCCCGTCCGTGCGGGACTCGAGTCGGTGTTCCTGGAACTGACCAGCGGCTCGACCCTCGACGACCCGCCCGGTGCACCCCCGCACCTTCCCGATCCGCCACCGTCCCCCGGAGTCCGGCCGACGGCCCCGGTCCGGCCCGCCCGCCCGATCTCCGCACCCGAAGCGGGAGACGAGCGATGACCCGCCTGCTGCGCGCGGAGCTCCGCCGCTTCCGTTCCCGTCGCCTCGTGATCGTCGCCCTGCTCGTCGCCGTGGCCGGGGTCGGACTGATCACCTGGGGAACCTGGCAGACCGCCCGACCCCTGACGGGCGGGGCGCTCGCCGCCGCCCAGTCCAACTACGACGCGGCCGTGCGCGACTGGGAGGAGAACGGCGAGGAGATCATGGCCGGTTGCCTCGAGGAGCAGGAGCGGGTGCGCGAGGCCGAGGGCGACCCGACGCTGGACTTCGGCTGCGAGACGATGGAGCCCCAGCGGGAGTGGTACTTCCCGGAGCCCGTCACGTTCGTCGACTCGTCGCGGCTGGCCCTGAGCGGTACGGCGTACCTGCTCGCCTTCGCCGCGCTCCTCGCCGGGACCACGGGCACCGCCGCGGACCTGAGCAGCGGCGGGACATCGACGTGGCTCACCTTCGAGCCGCGCCGGGGCCGCGTCTACACGAGCAAGCTCTCGGCGATCGGCCTGTCCCTGGTCCTGCCGACCGTGCTGCTCGTGGCGGCGTCCGTCGCCGGGCTGATGCTCCTGTACCGCAGCGGCGGCCTCGGCACCGCGCTGACCGGCGACCAGACCGGCGACCTCGCGTCCATGGCCGCGCGCGTGCTCGCACTGGTGGTCGCGGCGGGCGTGGCCGGGGCCGCGCTCGGCATGGTGATGCGCCACACGGCCGCCGTGCTCGGCGCCGTCGTCGGCTACCTCGTGGCCGTGGAGGCCGTCCTGGGCAACGCCTGGAGCACAGCCAGGCCGTGGATGGTGCTGACGAACATCGAGGCCTGGCTCGACGGGCCGGCGTCGTACTACGTCACGACGTGCACGAGCACCGCCCAGGGGACCTCCTGCGACTGGGTCGAGCGCGAGGTGAGCACGGGGCACGGCGCGGTGTACCTCGCGGTGCTGGTCGTCGTCGCCGTCGTCCTGGGCCTGCTGACGTTCCGACGGAGGGACGCCGCCTGAGCCGCGAGGCGCTCAGTCCTCTGCCACCGGCTCCCAGAACCGGGCGAAGTCCGCGACCCACTCCTGGACCTCGCGCAGCGGCCGCGGATCGAGGCTGCTGGTGCGCCACTGCGCCTCGCGCCCACGCTCGATGAGTCCGGCCCGTTCCAGCACCCGCAGGTGGCGGGAGACGGCCTGGATCGTCATCGGGAAGGGCTCGGCGAGCTCACCGACGGTCGCGTCGCACTCGGCGAGACGTTCGAGGATCGCGCGCCTGGTCGGATCGGCGAGGGCACCCAGGACAACGCTCAGCGAGTCGTCCGCCACAGGGGTCCCCTCCTCCATGTGCTCCGTCACCCGACCGAGAACCACGACCGGTGAAGACTAGCCACGCCTCCCCGGCACGGCACGGCACGGCAAGGCACGGCACGGCACGAGGCAGGGCGCAGCCGGATCACCTCCCGCGGAAGCGGTCGATCTCCCGACGTTCGCGCTTGGTGGGCCGCCCTGCCCCTCGATCCCTGACCGCGACCCCTGCCGGGATCTCCGCCTTCGGCGGCGGGGGCGGCGTGCGGTCGACGAAGGCCTCTGCCGCGAGCGTGGCCGAGACCCTCTTCACGAGCAGCCGTTGCACGACGACGATCCGCTCGTGCTCCCCACGGATCCGGACCTCGTCCCCCGGGGCCACGAGGGTCGCCGGCTTGGCACGATCGCCGTTGACGCGGACGTGTCCGGCTCGGCAGGCCGTGGCGGCCGCCGTGCGGGTCGAGAACATCCGCACGGCCCAGCACCATGCGTCGACGCGCACCTTCCCGGCCGCCGGTGTCCCGCGGGCCGCGGTGCTCGCCTGAGTGGTGCCCATCCGCCCAGCCTACGAGGCAGGCGGGCGTGGTGACCGGCGACGTGCTCCCCGGGGCAGGGCACTCAGGCCAGGACGTTCGCGGGAGCGGGGTAGCGGGCCGCGTCGACGACGGCGAGCTGCTGGGCAGAGCGCCGCCGCAGCGCCGCGACCTGGTGCGGTGACACCCGGTCGCACACCCAGTCCCAGTGCAGCGTGCACAGGTCGCCGGGCGCGAGCGGGCCGACGAGCGACCGCCCCGCCGCGGAGACGACGACCCGCTCGGCGCGCGGGGCACCCTCGTGCAGCCGACGACCGTCCCAAGCGAGCGGTCGGGACTCCACCATCGCCTCGTCACCGTCGAGCGACAGGACCCGTCCGGTGCGGATCCGGCACCGGTCGAGCACCCGGAGCGGCTCCTCGACGCGTCCCCCGCGCAGCAGCCCGAGCCACGGGTACACGCCGAAGACGTGGAAGGAGTGGTGCGGCCTGGCGCCGACGGCCGTCGCGACGAGCCGGTCCCACGAGCCACCGACCCCGCCCCTGAACCGGCCCCTGAACCGGTCCTCGAGGGAACGCACCAGGAGTGCCGTCGGCACGCGGTCGAGCAGGCCGTTGCCGATCCAGTACGCCTCCACGACGCGCCTGTCGAGGGGGTCACCCAGCCCGTTCGCCGCTGCGATGAGCTCGAGGTAGGGCCACGCCCCCTCGAAGCCGCGCGCCAGGTGACGCAGGCCGGCATCGCTGCTCGGCCCCGGGGCCGGGCCCGCGGCCCGCTCGAGGAGCTCGGCTGCGGCATCGGGGCCGCAGTAGCCGAGCGCGTTGGGCGGGTAGGCGTACCGGGCGAACAGCGCTGCGCCACCCGTGGACGGGTCCCGGACGGAGGGCACGGCCCTACGCGGACTGCCCGAGCGGGCCGCCCGGTGCGAGCGGCCGCGACCGCCACAGGTG
>NZ_JBFHHB010000084.1:0-12267 GCF_041597215.1 Actinotalea sp. | reverse complement strand
GTCACCCTGCCCTTCAACGGCGCGCGGCGCTGCGGACCGGTCGACGTGGCGCGCCTGCGCGAGCTCGACTGGGCCCCGACCCGTCACCGGCTCGCCGGCGTCGCGGACAGCGGCGTGCAGGCCGAGCAGGTCGTCGAGGCCTCGGCAAGCCTCGTCGAGGCCGGACGCGAGGCCGGGCGCATCGTCCTGGACGTGACCGACCCACCGACGGCCGTGATCGCCCAGTCGGACCTGCTGGCCGCCGGCGTGCTGCTCGCCGCCCGGGACCTGGGCCTGCGCGTCCCCCAGGACGTGTCGGTCGCGGGGTTCGACGGGCTCGACCTGCCGTGGCTCGCCCCCGACGTGCTCACCACCGTCAACCAGCCGCTCGCCGCCAAGGGCGAGGCGCTCGGTGAGGCCGTCCGTCAGCTCCTCGCGGGCCAGACGCCGCAGGACGTGGTGCTTCCGGTCTCGCTCGAGATCGGCACGACGACCGGCCCCGTCCGCGCCTGAGGCGCGAGGCAGGTCTCGACCGGGCCCTCGAAGGACCGCCGCCTCAGAGGCGGACGAGGACCTGCGCGCGGCCGAGGACCTTGGTGCCCTCGGTGCTGACCGTGAGGTCGATCCGCGCTGTCCCCGCCTCGGGGTCCACGACGGCGACCGTCGCGACGATCTCCACCACGGCCTCTCCGGGGTCGGGCACCGGAACGGGACGCGTGAAGCGCACACCGTAGTCGAGCAGGTCACCGGGGTCGCCGAGCCAGTCGACGACGACGTTCACGGCGGTGCCCATGGTGAACATGCCGTGCGCGATGACGCCGGGCAGACCGACCTCACGCGCGAAGCGCTCGTTCCAGTGGATCGGGTTGCGGTCGCCGCTGGCACCCGCGTAGTGCACGAGGTCCGCACGGGTGACCGTGACCGTCCTGGTGCCGACGACTTGCCCGACCTCGACGCTGCGGCTCATGCCTCGGCCCCTCTGACCGCAAGGGTGGAGAGCACCGACGCCACCGGCGAGCCGGTCGCGTCGGTGAGCTCGCAACGCGTGGTGACCATCGCGAGTCCGCCGCGCTCGACGATCGCGTCCACGTGCAGGACGGTCGTGATCTCGTCGCCCGCGACGATCGGCCGTCGGTGGGTGAAGCGCTCCTCCGCGTGCACGACGCGGCTGAAGTCGATCCCTGCGGCCGGGTCCTCGATGAGCTGGGCCTCGGCACGCTGGGCGATCACCACGGCGAACGTGGGGGTGGCCACGATGTCGGCGTACCCGGCTGCCCGGGCCGCCTCGACATCGCTGTGGACGGGGTGCGTCGCGCCGACGGCCTGCGCGAAGTCACGCAGGTGCTCCCTGCCCACGGCATAGGGAGCCGTCGGCGGGTAGACGCGGCCGACGAACCCGGCGTCCATCTCGACCTACCGGGTCAGCGGGTCTCGCGGTGCGGGGTGTGCTTGCCGCAGCGCGGGCAGAACTTCGCCAGCTCGATCCGGTCCGGGTCGTTGCGGCGGTTCTTCTTCGTGATGTAGTTACGCTCCTTGCACTCCGTGCACGCGAGCGTGATCTTGGGACGGACGTCCTGGGACTTGCTGGCCACAGTTCACCTCTCCGCTGACGTCTCAGCGATGTGCGTGCGCGGCCACGGGAGGCCGTCGCTGAATGAATGGTGGTAGCGGGGGCGGGATTCGAACCCGCGACACCACGATTATGAGCCGTGTGCTCTAACCACCTGAGCTACCCCGCCATATCGGCACCAGCAGGCACGTACCTGCAGGCACCAACAGAGCCCCGAAAGGGAATCGAACCCTTGACCTTCTCCTTACCATGGAGACGCTCTGCCGACTGAGCTATCGGGGCAGCGCGTGCCAGGGTACACGGCCCGGCGGGTCCCTGCGAAATCGGCCCCGACGGCCCCGGACCCCCGACGGGCGGGCGTCCTGAACCTGACACTGCAGCTGTACTGCTACCGAACTGAACTACCGACGTGCACGTGCAGCCGGGCCGACGTCTCCCGGACGGGCAGACGCCCCGGACCGGAGATCCGGTCGGGGCGCCGTGGGTGGCAGGTGAGGGATTCGAACCCCCGTAGCATGACGCGGCTGATTTACAGTCAGCTCCCTTTGGCCGCTCGGGCAACCTGCCGTTCACCCGGCGACGAGGCCGGTGCGGATGGAAGGATAGCAAGTCTGCGACCCCACTTGTGACCCCGCACCACCCAGGAGGACTCCCATGGCAGCCGATTCGTCGTTCGACGTCGTCAGCAAGGTCGATCGCCAGGAGGTCGACAACGCCCTGAACCAGGCCGTCAAGGAGATCGCCCAGCGCTACGACTTCAAGAACGTCGGCGCCTCGATCGCCTGGAGCGGCGACCTGATCGTCATGACGGCCAACTCCGAGGAGCGGGTCAAGGCCGTCCTCGACGTCTTCCAGACCAAGCTCGTCAAGCGCCAGATCTCGCTCAAGGCCCTGGACACCGGCGACCCGAAGCCCTCGGGCAAGGAGTACCGGATGGAGTCCTCCCTCAAGCAGGGCCTGAGCAGCGAGGACGCCAAGAAGATCGCCAAGATCGTGCGGGACGAGGGCCCCAAGGGGATCAAGACGCAGATCACCGGGGACGAGCTGCGCGTCTCGGCCAAGAGCCGCGACGACCTCCAGTCGGTGATCGCCCTGCTCAAGGGCTCTGACCTCGACGTGGCGCTGCAGTTCGTCAACTACCGCTGAGCAGCATCGGGAGCCTGCGGCGCAGGCTCCCGATGCGGGCCGGCCAGCGGTCAGAGCCACGCGCGAGTGGCATCCGGGACCGGCTGCCAGGGTGCTCCCTAGGATGACGAGGTGCCCTTCGATCCCGGCGGCGCCACCTCGACGCGGCCCGTCCCGCGCCGCGTCGGGAGCCTCGTGTCGCGACTGAGGCCCTGGCTCCGGCCGGTGCTGCCCCGACTGGTGCTCGGCGGCGTCGGGTCGCTCGGCGCGAGCCTTCTCGCGCTCGCGGTCCCGCAGGTCCTGCGAGCGGTCGTCAACGGCCCTCTCGCGGACCAGGGCGAGGTAGGAGCTGTCGTCGCCGCGGCCCTCCTCGTGGCCCTGCTGGGCGCGCTGGAGGCCTTCCTCGTGTGGTCACGCCGAGCGCTGATCGCCTCACCGGGGACGACGGCCGAGCGTGAGATGCGCACGGACCTCTTCGACCACCTCCTCGACCTGCCCGGCACCTTCCACGACCGCTGGTCCGGCGGACAGCTGCTCTCGCGGTCCATGTCCGACCTCTCGATGCTCCGGCGCTGGATGGTCTTCGGCCTCGTGATGCTCGTGGTGAGCGCGAGCACCGTCCTCGTCGGCGTCGCGCTGATGCTCGCCACGAGCTGGCAGCTCGGGCTCGTCTACCTCTGCGGAGCAGTCCCGGTGGTCTGGCTGGGGTTCCGGTTCCGTCAGGACTACACGGTCGTCGCCCGCCGCGCCCGTGACCAGGCAGGCGACCTCGCGACGACGGTCGAGGAGTCGGTGCACGGGATCCGCGTGCTCAAGGCCTTCGGACGCGGGGAGGACGCCCTCGAGGAGTTCGCCCAGCAGGCCGAGGACCTCCGCGGGACCGAGATCACCAAGGCGCGGACCCTCTCTCGTGTCACGTTCGCTCTCGGCACCCTTCCCGAGGTGGTGCTCGCCACGTGCCTCGGCCTGGGAGTCGTGCTCGCCGCCCGTGGCACGCTGTCCGTCGGCGACCTGGTGGCCTTCTTCGCGACCGCCGCCGTGGTCAACGCACCGGTCGAGCGGCTGGGCCACCTCCTCGCGATGACGATGGACGCGCGGGCCGCGGCGGACCGCTACTTCGAGGTGATGGACACCCGGTCGGAGCTCGCCGACCCGAGCGCGCCGCTGCCCGTCCCGCCGGCGCCGACAGGCGGGAGCCGGGTCGAGCTCGACGGCGTGCACCTGCGCTTCGCCGGCCAGGCACCCGGGTCGAGGGACGTGCTCGACGGGGTCGACCTCGTGATCGAGCCGGGGGAGACCCTCGCCCTGGTCGGCCTGACCGGATCGGGGAAGTCCACCCTGCTCGGGCTGGTCCCCCGCCTCGGCGACGTCACGGCAGGCTCGGTGCGGATCGATGGCGTGGACGTGCGGGACCTGCCCCGCGCGGCGGTGCGGGCGATGGTCTCGATCGCCTTCGAGGACCCGGTGCTGTTCTCCGCACCGGTCAGCGAGAACGTGCTGCTCGGGGTGCGCGGTCTCGACGAGGCAGCCGCCGAGGAGCGCGCCCGTGAGGCCCTGGAGATCGCCAGCGCGGACTTCGTCGCCGAGCTGCCGGAGGGGATGAGGACGGTGATCGGCGAGGAAGGGCTCTCGCTCTCCGGCGGGCAGCGCCAGCGGGTGGCGCTCGCCAGGGCGATCGCTGCGCGGCCCCGGGTCCTGGTCCTGGACGACCCGCTCTCCGCCCTTGACGTCGCTACCGAGGCGGTCGTCACCGCGCGGCTGCGTAGCGCACTGCGCGGCACCACCACCCTCGTCGTCGCCCACCGGCCGTCGACGGTGGCCCTCGCCGACCGGGTGGCGGTGCTCGAGGACGGCCGCATCACGGGGATCGGGCGGCACACGGACCTGCTGGCGAACCACGCGCACTACCGGTACGTGCTCACAGCTCAGCCGGGTCAGGCGCAGGGCGCCCAGGATCGGGCCCGATGAGCGGGGCGCGAGGAAGGGACGCCGAGGAGCTCGCCGACGGGCACACGACCGCCTCGCGCGAGGAGGCACGCCGCAGCCGACGCCTCTCCCTGCGCCTGCTGGGCTCCTTGCTGCATCCCGTGCGACGCACCGCCTGGGCCACCGTCGCGCTCGTCGTCCTCGCCCAGGCCGCCCAGGTGGCGGGCCCGGCACTCGTGGCCTTCGGGCTGGACCACGGCCTGCCTGCGCTCAAGGACGGGGACGCGGGCCCGATCACCGTGACCACCCTCTGCTACGCGCTGATCGCCGTGCTCGGCGGAACGCTCACCGCGTCGGTGGTACGGGTCTCCGCAAGGGTGAGCCAGGCCGTGCTGCTCGACCTGCGCCGGCGGGTGTTCCGGCACACCCAGCTGCTCTCCCTCGAGTTCCACGAGCGCTACACCTCCGGGCGGGTCATCTCCCGGCAGACCTCCGACCTCGACGCCTTCCGCGAGCTGCTCGACGGTGGAGTCACGACGCTCGCCACCAGCGTGCTCACCATGGTGTTCACCGCGGTCTCGCTTACCCTCCTCGACTGGCGCAGCGGGATGGTGCTGCTCGTCGCCGTCCTGCCGGGGATCCTGCTCACCCGGCACTTCCAGGTCCGCAGCCAGGAGCAGTACCGCCGCAGCCGGACGGCCTCGGCCCGGTTGATCGTCCGGTTCGTGGAGACCATGACCGGGATCCGGGCGGTGCACGGGTTCCGCCGCGAGGCGCAGGAGTCGCACCGGTACGCCGTCCTCGCCGAGGACTACCGGGCGACGAGCAACGCGGCGATCCGGCTCCACGGCCGCTTCGACACCGGGTTGACCCTGATCGGCAACCTCACCGTCGCGGTCGTGCTGCTGGTCGGCGGGCTCCGCGTGCTCGACGGGGACCTGACCGTCGGCGCCCTGGCCGGCGCCGTGCTCTACGCCCGGCGCTTCTTCACCCCTCTCGGCCAGATCGGGATGTTCTACAACTCGTTCCAGGCCGCCGTCGCCGCGCTGGAGAAGCTCTCCGCCCTGCTGGCCGAGGAGCCGAGCGTGCCGGCACCGCTCGAGCCCGTCCGGCTGCCCTCCCCCCGCGGCGACGTGCGCTTCGAAGGGGTCGAGTTCGGCTACGGCACCGGACCGAGCGTGCTCCCGCGCCTCGACCTGGACCTGCCGGCCGGGCGCACCGTCGCGCTGGTCGGCGAGACCGGAGCCGGCAAGTCGACGGTCGCGAAGCTGCTCGCGCGCTTCTACGACGTCCGCGGCGGCCGGGTCCTGCTCGACGGGGTCGACCTGCGCGACCTCGACCCGGAGGACCTGCGCCGGGCGGTGGTGATGGTGACCCAGGAGGCGTACCTCTTCTCCGGGTCGGTCGCCGCGAACATCGCGCTGGGCAGGCCGGGGGCGACGCGGGACGAGATCGAGGCCGCAGCACGTGCCGTCGGTGTGGACGGGTTCGTCCGCAGCCTCCCGGCCGGCTACGACACCCTGGTCGACAAGCGCGGGGTGCGGCTCTCCGCCGGGCAGCGTCAGCTCGTCTCCTTCGCACGGGCCTTCCTCGCCGACCCGGCGCTCCTCGTGCTCGACGAGGCCACCAGCTCCCTGGACGTGCCCGGCGAGCGGCTCGTCCAGGAGGGGCTGCACACCCTGCTTGCGGGGCGCGGCGCCGTGGTCATCGCCCACCGCCTGTCCACCGTGATGGGGGCGGACCGCGTGCTCGTGATCGAGGGCGGCCGCGTGGTCGAGGACGGCAGCCCCGCGACGCTCGTCGCCGCGGGGGGCCGGTTCGCCGACCTGCACGCCGAGTGGCGGGCGTCACTGCGCTGAGGGCCCGCCGTCCGCGGCTCCCGGGCGGCGCACGGCCGTGGGGCTCACAGGCCGAGGACGGACAGCTCCTCGAGGCTCGGCTCTCCCGCAGCCTGCGCGAACGCCCCGAGGGCCTCGCCCAGGACCGCACGCTGCTCAGCAGGCATCCGGCCGAGGATCTCCACGATGCGCTCGCGGCGCGCGAGGGTCACCCGCTCCACGAGCAGACGGGCTCGCTCGGTGGGCTCCACGAGCACCGACAGCCTGCTCTCCGGGTCCTCCACCCGCCGCACCCAGCCGCCGGCCACCAGGCGATCCGCGTTGCGGCTGAACGTCGACGGGTGGATCCCCATCCGCTCGGCGACCGCGCCCGAGCGCATCGGGCCGTACGCCGTGAGCAGCACGAGGACCCTGAACTGCGGGAGGGAGACCTCCTCCAGAGCCGGCTCGATGGACCGGGCCACGACGCCCAGCAGCGCACGAGAGGCCAGCAGCGTCTGCTCGGCGGCAGCGTCGAGATCGGACATGCACCCACAGTACCGACGAGGTCATCCCATGTGTCTTGATACATTAGATGTATGCCTACATCTTTACCTGCCGCCGGCCTGCCCTCACCCACGCCCGGCGGCGGGGGCAGTGGCGGTGGCGGCCTGCTGCGCATAGCGGCGCGCCTGCGCACCACCGCCGGCGGCCTGACGGCGCTGGCCCTGCTCGTCGGGGCGACGACGGGCCTCGGCGCCGTCGCCTTCCGTGGACTGGTGACGGGCGCCACCTGGGTCTTCAGCGGCCATGCGGACTACTCGGCCGTCGGTCTCGGCGAGCACCCCGCCCACCCGTGGGTGCCGTGGCTCGGTGCCGGATTCGTCGTCCTCGCTCCGGTCCTGGGCGGCCTGATCTACGGCCCGCTCGTCCAGCGCTACGCCCGCGAGGCCCGCGGGCACGGGGTCCCCGAGGTGATGGCCGCCGTCGCCGTGCGCGGGGGTCGCATCCCCGGCAAGGTCGCGGCGGTCAAGGCCATCGCCTCGGCCGTGACGATCGGCTCGGGCGGCTCGGTGGGTCGCGAGGGGCCGATCGTGCAGATCGGCTCGGCCCTCGGCTCGTGGATCGGTGGCCTCGCCCGGGTCCCCGAGTCACGGCTGCGCACCCTCGTGGCCTGCGGAGCCGCCTCGGGCGTGGCCGCCACCTTCAACGCGCCGATCGCAGGGGTCTTCTTCGCCCTCGAGCTGATCCTGCGCGACTTCACCGCCGAGTCCTTCGGGGTCGTGGTCCTGGCGGCCGTCGTGTCCTCGGTCATCGGGCGCGCCGTCTTCGGGGACGTCCCGTTCATGACACTGCCCACCTTCTCGGTCGAGCACGTCGGCGCCTACCTGCTGTTCGCCCTGCTCGGGGTCGTCGGCGGGGTCATCGGGGTCACCTTCACGAAAGTCCTCTACCGGATCGAGGACCTCTGCGACGCCGTCTGGCACGGACCGGAGTGGGCGCGCCCGGTCGTCGGTGGGGCGCTCCTCGGCCTGCTGCTGCTCGCCGTCCCGCAGATGTACGGCGTGGGCTACCCCGTCCTGGAGGCAGGGGTGCAGGGCAGGTACGCGATCGGGATCCTCCTGGGCCTGCTGGTGGCCAAGATGGTCGCGACGAGCCTGACGATCGGCATCGGCGGCTCGGGCGGGGTCTTCGCCCCCTCCTTGTTCATCGGGGGGATGCTCGGTGCCGCCTTCGGTGCCGTCGCCGAGCAGCTGGTCCCCGGGGTCTCCGGCCCGGTGGGGGCCTTCGCGCTGGTCGGGATGGGTGCCGTCTTCGCTGGTGCGGCCAGGGCCCCGATCACCGCCGTGCTGATCCTCTTCGAGCTGACCGGCGAGTACACGATCATCCTTCCCCTGATGCTCGCGATCGTGCTGGCGACCACCGTCAGCCGCGCCCTGAGCAAGGACAGCGTCTACACGCTCAAGCTCCGACGCCGTGGTCTGGAGATCGACACCCGACCGGCCGATCCGCGGCTGACCGATCGCAGCGTCGGCGACGTGATGGAGGCCGCGGCGGACCCGGTCGACCCGGCCCTGCCCCTCGAGGACGCTGCCGGGCTGCTGCTCGCGAGCGGGCGCGCTGCTCTGCCCGTGCGGTACGGCGGACTGATCATCGGGCAGCTGCGCGCCGACCGTGTCGCCGAGATGCTCGAGGACGATGCCGCGCACCAGGACCTCACCGTCGCGGACGCGATCGACGACGTGCCGACGGTGCTGAGCACGGAGTCGCTGCGCAGCGGTCTCGACGCGCTCCGCCGGCACCCGTACGCCGACGGCGGGCTCGCGGTGGCCGATCCCGAGGGTCGGCTCGTGGGCTGGGTCACCCACCGCACGCTGCTGCGCACGCTGACCGCCCCCGTGCCGGATCCCGACCCCGTCGACCTGCGGGCGGGCCTCGGCTCGGTCCGCGGCGTGATGGGACGGGCGGTGATGGGACGGGCGGTGATGGGACGGGCGGTGTTGGGACGGGCAGTGATGGGACGCGGCGCGGGCTCGCGAGGCGACAGGGTCGCCCGGCGCGCCCGCCGCACGGACGGTCGGGCCCCCAGGTAGCCGAGAGCGAGGGTCCCGCCGATCGTGCGCTACCCGCTCCGAGGCGGGGTCGATCCAGGGCGCGGCGGAGCCGTCGAGTCCCGCACGCGCAGCTCGGGCACGATGGCCGCGGCCGCCGGGACCTCGGCCTCCTCCTCCTCGAACGCCGCGATGCAGCGCTCGAGCAGGCCGAAGGCATGCCTGCCGACCAGCATGAAGTCCTGGTCGACAGTGGTCAGGCGCGGGTACGAGAAGTCGGCGACGGGGTTGTCGTCGAAGCCGACGACGGAGACGTCCTCCGGGATGCGCAGGCCGTGGGCCCGGAGCGACTGGTAGACGCCGAGGGCGATCTCGTCGTTCCCGCAGAACACGGCGGTCACCGGCGAGGTGGACCCCGCAAGGAGCTCGTCCATCGCCTCCCGGCCGGCTCCGGAGCTCCACTCCCGTGCGCGGACCACGGAGCCGATCTCCGCGCCTGCCTCCTGCACCTCGTCGCGCACCCCTCGGGTGCGCGTCTCCACCCCGTAGTTCGGCGGGGCGACGAGATGGATCGTCCGGTGACCCAGGTCGAGCAGGTGCCGAGCGGCCATCCGGCCGCCGGTGTACTCGTCGATCGCGACGTAGGGACGGTCGACCCGCGGTCCGGTCGCCGGGGAGACGGCCACCACCGGGACGTAGGCCGGCAGGGCGGCGAGCACAGCCGAGCCGATCTCGTCGTAGTCCAGGACGATCACACCGGCAGGGGACTGGCCGAGCACGAGAGCGACCGTCGAGCGCACGAGGTCGGGCTCCACCCCCTCGGCGACCGAGATGAGCACCGCCATACGAGCCTCTCGTGCCGCGTCCTCGATTCCCGCGAGCGACTTGGCGTAGCCGAAGCTCAGGGTGTCCGACGCGATCACCCCGACGGTCGAGAACCGCCCCGACACCAGTGAGCTCGCCGCTCCGTTCCCGAAGTAGCCGAGCTCCTCGACCGCCTCGCGCACCCGACGCTCCCGCTCGGGCGAGACCCGCGCCGAGCGGTCGAAGACGCGCGTGACCGTGACGGTGGAGACCCCCGCCCGGCGGGCGACGTCGGCGATCGTCGGGCGCCGCGCCCGGCCGCTGCTCTCGTTCATCTAGTCGTCACCCTTTCGTCGGGCGAGGCCCTCGCTGTGCGCTCGGAGCGCGGTCATCCGGACGGGCGGTCTGACCGCCACCCGGACGATAGCGGCACCGGCGGCGCTCACCCGTCGACCTGCTGCAGCCCGACGACGCTCCAGGGCGCCATGACGAGCTCGACGTCCAGGACGCCCCGCTCGTCGGCCTGGTGAACCGCGCTACCGAGCTCCTCCGCCACGGCGGAGAGCGCTCGGGCCTGCTCGAGGTCGAGGTTCTCCGGTCGACCCGCGGCACGCCACGGACCGAGCACGTCGCCGTGCTGCGCGTCGACCTCCTGCGTGGCGAAGACCGCTCGCGGGGAGAGGCCGGAGACCCGCACGCGGACGGTCCGCGCACGCCCCCGGGCGAGCAGCCGGTCCAGCTCCGCGTACGTCTCGCAGGCGGGCACGGTCATGGCTTCCTCGTCGGGGTAGTTGTGGAAGAGCGCCGACACCGCACCCGTCAGGCTCGAGCGGGTCACGACCCCCACGTCGGACCGGTGGAGCAGCACGTCCCCGAGCGACGAGAGCAAGCGGTACGCGTGGAACACCGGCTTCGGGATGCCGTGCTCGTTGAGCATCCCGAAGCCCCCGTGGAAGGGCCCGATCCCCGCACCCTGCTCCTCGAAGACGTCCGTGAAGGTCCAGTACGCGAGCGAGTCCACCAGGCCGATCGTCCGGAGGTTCGTCCGCACCACGTACGTCGCCGCCGGCAACGAGTCGTGCGTGAGGTCACGGGACGAGGAGGAGCTCGACCACTCGGTCAGATGGATCTCGGCCTGCGGGAACGGGCTCTCGTCGACCAGTCGCCTCAGCAGCCGCAGGTCCCGCTCGGTGGCGTCCCGGTCCCGGGTCCGGCGCGCCCCCTCGCCGTGCTCGTCGAGGGCCCAGTCCGTCGGGTAGGGGTGGGTCGAGACGAAGTCGACCGGCAGGTCGTTGTCGCGACAGAACGCGAAGAACTCCGCGAGCCAGACCGGACGCCAGTCCAGGGCGGACAGGTCGGTGGTGTCCGTCACGCGGACATGCGCCTCGACGTCCTCGGTCTCGCCGTCGAACCGGCTGTCGGGGACGAAGTTGCTCGTGGCGGGACCACCGACCCGGAGGGAGTCGTCGATCCCCTTGACCGCACGCGCGGTCGCCGCGTAGAGCGCGAAGTACTCGGACCTGGTCCCCTGCCAGAAGGGGTGGAGGTTCGGCTCGTTCCACACCTCGAAGTACCAGCTCCGCACCTCGTCGAGCCCGTAGCGCCCGACCCAGTGCCGAACGGTCTCCTCGACCAGCACCGTCCACTCGTCGAGGCTCGTCGGAGGTGCCCCGTTCCCTCGCCACCAGAACACCGTTCCGTGCGAGCGGGCGAGATCGGCCGGCATGAACCCGAACTCGACGAACGGTCGGATGCCCGCAGCGAGCAGGGCGTCGAACACCCGGTCGACGTAGCCGAACGTCAGGTGCCGCGTGCCGTCCGCCGTGCGTCGGTACACGAACATGTCGTCGTGGAACAGCCCGTGGAAACGGACGTACCGGAAGCCGACGTCGCCGACCGCTCGTCCGAGATGCTGCTGCCAGTCGGCGCGCAGCGCCTCGGCCGCACGACCCGCACCCACCACGACCGACCAGTGATGGGCGAACCTCGTGCCCGCACCACCCGCGTCCGCGTCGACCTCAGGAGGGGACGGGACCTCCGACGTCACTTCACCGCCCCCTGCGTCACCCCGGAGATGATCTGGCGCTGCCCGAAGACGAACAGGGTCACCAGCGGGATGCTCATCATCACGACGTAGGCGAAGATCAGGTTCCAGTTGTGCGTGTACAAGGAGCTGCTCGCGACGTTGTAGAGGCTCAACGGGAGCGTCGTCGTCTCGCCGCCGCCGATCACGAAGAAGGCGTAGAAGACGTCGTTCCAGGCGAAAAGGGTGATGAGGATCGCGCAGGTGGCGATCGTCGGGCGCAGCATCGGGAAGATGATCCGGAAGAAGACCTTGACCGGCCCGGCGCCGTCGACCTCTGCGGCCTCCTCCAGCTCCCGGGGGATCGTCCGCACGAAGCCCGTCATGAAGAAGATCACGTTCCCGAGGTACATGCCGATGTAGACGCAGATCAGCCCGATCGGCTGGTTGGCGATCCCGAGGTTGCGCAGC
>NZ_JBFHHB010000083.1:0-12327 GCF_041597215.1 Actinotalea sp. | reverse complement strand
GCGCAGGGCTGAGCGTCGGCGAACCGACGATCGTCCCCGACGGGGCCGACCAGGTCCGCGAGGCCCTGGCCGCCGTGCTGGCGGGCCCCGCGCGAGTCGTGGTCACGAGCGGCGGCACGGGGCTCACCCCGCGCGACCGCACACCCGAGGGCACCCGCCCGCTGCTGGCCACGGAGCTCCCGGGGCTCGCCGAGGCGATCCGACGCGCCGGCCAGGCCCATGTCGCCGCCGCCGTGCTCTCCCGGGGGCTCGCCGGGCTCACCGAGCGCGGGCAGATCGTCGTCAACCTGCCGGGGAGCCCGGCGGCCGTCGGTCAGGGCCTCGACGTGCTCCTCCCGCTGCTGGACCACATGCTCGACCAGATCGCCGGAGGGGACCACTCATGAGCCTCGTGCGGGTGACCGAGGACCAGGTCTCGGTCGACGCTCACCTGGCGGCGGTGGCCCACCCGGGCGCCGGGGCGGTCGCCCTGTTCGTCGGCCAGGTCAGGGACCACGACCCGTCCGCCGACGGCGAGGTCGCGGCGCTGGAGTACTCCGCTCATCCCGATGCCGAGGAGATCCTCGGGCGCCTCGTCGCGGTCACCGCGCAGACCGACGGAGTGCTCGGGGTCGCGGCCACGCACCGCCGGGGTCTGCTCCCGGTCGGCGAGATCGCGATCGTCGTGGCCGTCTCCACCGCCCACCGCACCCAGGCCTTCCGCGAGTGCGAGGAGCTCGTCGAGACGATCAAGAAGGAGCTGCCCGTGTGGAAGCGGGAGATCCTCGCCGACGGCCGGCACCACTGGGTCGGTCTCGCATGAGCAGGCCGACGCCGACCGCTGGGCTGGTCGACGGTTTCGGTCGTGTGCACACCGACCTGCGGATCTCCCTGACCGACCGCTGCTCGCTCCGCTGCACGTACTGCATGCCCGCCGAGGGGGTTCCGTGGCTGCCGGGCTCGGCGATGCTCTCCACCGAGGAGCTCGTGCGGGTGACCTCGGTTGCCGTCGACCTGGGCATCCGCAAGATCCGGCTGACCGGCGGCGAACCCCTGCTGCGCCCGGATGTCGTGGACGTGGTGGCGGCGCTCGCCGCGCTCGGCACGCAGGGCGACCGCCCGGAGATCTCCCTGACGACGAACGCCTTGCGCCTTCCCCAGCTCGCGGGCCCCCTGAAGGACGCCGGGCTGCGACGGGTCAACGTCAGCCTCGACACGCTGGACCGTGACAGGTACACGCAGCTGACCCGACGGGACCGGCTCCCCCAGGTCCTCGCCGGGCTCGAGGCCGCCCGGGCGGCCGGCCTGGCGCCGATCAAGCTCAACGCCGTCGCGATGCGAGGGGTCAACGACGGCGAGGTCGTGGACCTGCTGCGCTTCGCCGTCGAGCACGACTACCAGCTCCGCTTCATCGAGCAGATGCCGCTGGACCCCGGCCACACCTGGGATCGCACCCAGATGGTCAGCCAGACGGAGATCCTCGACGCCTTGAGCGCCCAGTTCGCCCTCACGCCGATCCCGGGGCGGGGCACCGCACCCGCCGAGACCTGGCTCGTGGACGGCGGGCCGGGGATCGTCGGGGTCATCGCCTCGGTGAGCGCACCGTTCTGCGGGAGCTGCGACCGCCTGCGCCTGACCGCCGACGGCCAGCTGCGCGCCTGCCTGTTCGCTCAGTCCGAGACCGACGTGCGGACGGTGCTGCGCTCCGGCGGGGACGACGAGGCGATCGCCGGCGCGCTGCGCGCCTGCGTGGCGGGGAAGCGAGCGGGCCACGACATCGGCGATCCCGACTTCCACCAGCCGGACCGGCCGATGAGCGCGATCGGCGGCTGAGCCGACGCCCCTCCCCTCCCCGTCGACCCCGGAGCACCGCGTGACCCTGCCGAGCATCCCGCCGCCCGTGACGCCGCCGCCCGGCGAGGGCCTCGCCGCGATCGCGACGATCGCCGAGCGCCGTGGGCAGGGCTGGGCGACCTTCGCCGCGACCTTCGACGCACCGTCGGCGGCGTGGGTCCACGCCCTGACCACCGGAGCCCTCGTGCGGAGCCTCGAGGCCGCCACCGACTGGCGCACCGGCGAGAAGGGCGACTTCGCCCCGGCGCTGATCCGCCTCGGCGCCTACGGGCGAGCGGCGGGCCGGCGCGGAGAGGACGCCGAGCGGGCACGCCTCGTCGAAGCCCATGCCGCGCTCGTGGTCGGCGCCGGTCGGGACCTGGAGGCGGCGCGCGAGGCCTGCGCCCTCCTGGCCTCCTGGTGCGCGCAGGAGTCGGCGGCGTGGTCGGCCCGCGAACCGGCCCGGGCCCGCGCGCTGCGGGTGCAGCAGGACGACGCCCTGTCCGGCGCCGAGGGCGCAGTGCTCCGGGAGGCCGGGGTCGCGCTGCGCGAGCAGGCGAGCGGGCAGCCGTACACCGCCCTGGCCGAGCTCCTCCTGGCCTGGCTCGAGCGCGAGTCCACCGGGGCAGGGCTCAGCGGGACCGGCTCAGCGTCCGGGGCGGCGGAACCCCGGGGGTAGCCGCGAACCGAAGGGGTCGCGCGCACGCGGCGCGCACACGACGCACAGCTCGCCCTCGCCGCGGTGCGCGCTTCCGCACCGGGCGCACCGCCGCACGAGACCCGCACGCAGCACGGCGGGCGTCGCGTCCAGGGCCTGGCTCCAGGTGAGCCCGTCCGTCCGCGTCATCGCACCCTCGGGGCACAGGTCGACGCACAACCCGCAGTCGATGCACCGCGAGGCGTCGACGCTCAGCACGAACTGCTCGACGTCCGGCGGGTGGCGGTCCCCTCCCGGGACGAGCCGGCCCGCACCGGCGGCCTCCCCTGGCGCCGCGGTACCGCCCGTGAGGTCGGTGACCGTCAGGCTCAACGCCCCGACCGGGCAGGCCTGCACACAGGTGCCCGTCCCGCCGCAGCCCGGCGCGGCCAGCAGCCCCGCGCCGGCGGGCAGGTCGCCGAGCGCTGACGGGACCGGCCGCTCACCGAACAGCTCCCGCACCGCGGACCTCATCCGGAGCGCGGGGTGAGCCTCGGGGGCCGGCAGCCCCCCGACCTCTGCCGCACCGGGGGCGGCGAGCACGGTGCGTCTAGTCACCGGCATCTGCTCCGCGTCGAGCAGCGGAGCCGCGCGACGACGCGAGAGACGCGGCAGTACCCGGTGCGGAGCGTCCGGCGGTGTGTCCGCGGGCCCGGGTGCGCCGCTGCGGGCGGTCACCTGCCGATCGAGGCCGAGAGCGAGGGCGATGCCTGCGGCCTCCTCGAGCACCAGGCGGGCGGCGTCCGGGGCGCCGCAGCCGTCCAGGAGGCCGGCCACCTCGCAGGCTCCGCCGGCGAGGATCTCGAGCACGGCGGCCGCAGGGAGGTCCCCGAGGCAGCCGGAGAGCAGGTAGACCGCCCATGGGCCCTCGTCCTGGGCGTCGGGCGCGCACCAGGCGCGCGGGTCGGGGTGCTCGCGGCAGGCGAGGAGCACGGCAGGCCCGTCTGCGGCTGCCAGCCAACGGCGCAGCGGTCGGGTGTCCACCGGCCGGGTCACCGGCGGTTCCTGACCGATGGCTCCCGGGCCGTCCGTCACGCGGTGAGGTCCCGGCCCATCCGCCTGGTCAGTCCGCGCGTGAGCAGGCCGACCCCGCGGTAGAAGTCCGTCCGTGCCCCACCCACCACGTGGTCGCAGAACTCCTCCGACCAGGCCAGCAGGTGGTCGCCGAGGAACTCGGCGAGCGCGCGCACGGCCACCTGGAGGGCGGCGTCGTCGGGGGTGCCGGTCGCCTCGCCGTCCTCGAGCACGTCGAGCGCCCGGAGGCACAGGTGCGCGACGAAGGCCAGCTCGAGACCGATGTGGTCGTCCGGCTCGCGCCCGACGGCCGGCGCGGCGAGGCCGTAGCGTCCGTACCAGCGTCGGACCTCGAGCGTCTCGGAGCCGAAGGTCAGGTGCTCGGGGTTGAGGTAGACCGACTCGTACGGGCAGGCCAGCAGGTTCTCCGGCCCGAGGAACAGCCGCTGGTGGTCGGCGTGCAGCTCGGTCAGCGGGGTGGGCTGCTCACCGACGGACCGACCGATGGCCGCCAGGCCCTCGGTCGTGAGCGTGTCGTCCTGGATGGGCCACTGGGCCAGCACGCCGTCACCCGCGAGCTCGGCGAGCATCGGCCCGTCCGGAGCCTGGAGGTACACGCGCGACAGGAACGTCGCCGCGGCCGCGCAGGAGTCGAGGGTCTCGGCCAGCTCGGTGGGTGCCAGTTCTCGCGCCGTCACCCGATCACATCCCGATGCGGACCATGCTGGCGTAGAACAGCATCCGTCCGATCAGCTCGCCGCTGAAGGCCAGCGCGAAGGCGGTCACCACCACGACGGCCAGCCCGCGGTGGTCGATCTTCCCGCGGCTCAGCTGGACGAGGAAGACGGCCAGCACGGCGACCGCTGCGAAGATCAGCACGAGCTGGAGGATCGAGAGCCCGCCGTAGGTGACCACGAGGGTCTCGAGCGACTCCGCGGCGGCCGGCGAGTCGTTGATCGCCAACGAGCCGAGGAACGTCGGGAGCGCCACGACGATCACGCCGAGGACGACGATCGAGCCGATGGCGATCCCGCGCACGGCCCGCACGATGAGGGCCTGGGCCTCCTCGTCCTCGACACCGCGACGCACCCGCACCCGCGAGGCGATGACGAGGGCTGCGCCCACCGCGAGCGACCCGAGCAGGAACGTCGTGGCGTAGAAGCTCACAGCGGTGTGCCAGGTGTCCGTCGACGGGACGGTCCGCAGGGTGTAGACGCGGCTGATGACGTACACCAGCCCGAGTCCGACGACGGCCGTCGTCCCGGCGAGCACCTGCCGCAGTCGCGGGGTGAGCATCTTGCGCCACTGGACCCCGGCGAAGGCGGCGCCCAGGACGGCGAAGAGGATGCCGAAGGCGATCTCGCGGCTGAGCCACGAGCCACCGAGGTGCCGCAGGGAGTTCACCGCCCGGAGCGGGGAACCCAGGTGCAGCAGCGAGGCAGCCATGCCGAGCACGAGGATCGGGCCGATCGCGTAGAGCGCGGGGTCGGTGATGCGGTCCATCAGCTTGGGGTCCACGCGGTACCCGACGAGCTGGATGACGCCGAGGACCACGAAGGACCCGACGGACATCTGCGCCATGATGGTGAAGATCACCAGAGGCAGTTCAGCGGTCATGCTCAGATCTCCCTCGGGTTCGCGATCGCACCGTCGCCACGGCCACTGGCCCTGGCGTCCTTGTGCGGGGTCAGGACAAGGTTCGGACGGGTGACGGACGGGTCGGGCAACGGCTCGATCCCGGCCTCGGTGCCGTACTTGGCGCGCAGGTCGTCGATCTCACCGAAGTCCAGCACCCGCGAGGGGCACGCCTCGACGCACGCGGGGCTCTGGTCCTCGGCGAGCAGGTCGGCGCAGAAGTCGCACTTGGTCATCACTCCGCGGTCGGCGTCGAACTGCGGCGCGCTGTAGGGGCACGCCATCTCGCAGTAGCGGCACCCGATGCAGATCGACGGGTCGACCGAGACGATCCCGTTCTCGCCCTTGTGCATGGCCTGGCTGGGGCAGACCTCGACGCAGATCGGGTCCTCGCAGTGGTTGCACGCGATCGACGTGTAGTAGCTGAAGACGTCGGTGCGGAAGGTGCCGTCCGGGTTGACCTCGTTCGAGCCGCCGGCGTACTCGACGACGCGGCGCCAGGTGACCCCGACCGGGAGGTCGTGCTTGTCCTTGCAGGCGATCTGGCAGGCCTTGCAGCCCGTGCAGTTGGCCTGGTGGACGTAGAAACCGAGCTGCTTGTAGGTGGTCATCTCAGGCCTTCTCGATCTCGACCAGGTTGGAGTGCTGTCCGTTCGCCTTGGAGTACGGCGTGGGGTGCAGGCTGGTCAGGGTGTTGACCGACCCTCCCCTGTCCAGCCCACCAGGCGTCTCGGGGCTGTACCAGGCGCCCTGCGGGACCGACAGGACCCCGGGGGCGATCTTCGGGGTGACGTAGGCCGGCAGGAGCAGCTCGCCCCGGTCGTTGAAGACCCGCACGTCGTCCCCGTCGCGGATCCCCCGCGCGCCGGCGTCGACCGGGTTGACCCACACCGTCTGGGGGTGGGCCTCCTTCAGCCAGGGGCTGTTGCCGTAGCTGGAGTGGGTGCGCTGCTTGAAGTGGTGCCCGATGCACTGCAGCGGGTACTTCTCCTGCAGCGGGTCACCGGGCATCTCCCGCGAGGCGACGTACTCGGGCAACGGGGTGATGACGTTGCCCTCGCCCTCCATCGGCCAGTCCTTGGACATGGCGTACAGGTTGCTCGAGAAGATCTCGATCTTGCCGGAGGGCGTGTTGAGCGGGTTGGCGACGGGATCGTCGCGGAACGCCTTGAGCGGGATGACCGAGTCGAGCTTCTCCTTGTAGATCCCCTGCTTGCGGAACTCCTCGAAGGACGGCAGGCCCGGGATGTTCTTGCGGGACTCGTCCACGATCCAGCGCACCCAGTCCTCCTGGCTGCGGCCCTCGGTGAACTCGTCCTTGACGCCCAGCTTCTCGGCGATCCCGGTCAGCTGCTCGTAGACGGGCTTGGAGTCGTACAGCGGCTCGATCGCCTTGTCGGCGAAGATCGCGTAGCCGAGGTTGCCCGCGCTGCCCTGGGCCGCGAGATCCATCTGCTCGGCCGTCGTGGCGTCGGGCAGCAGGATGTCGGAGTAGCGCGCCGAGACCGTCATCTGGTTCTCGATGTTGACGATCATCTCGCACTTGGTCTCGTCCGAGAGGATCTTGATCGTCTCGTTGATGTCACCGTGCTGGTTGACCAGGGCGTTGGACCCGTAGAGCCAGACGAACTTGATGTCCGTGCTCAGCACGACGTCGTTCGTGACGTTCGCGTTCGAGTTCGTGTCGGCGGCGTCGCGGATGCCGTCCTTGTAGGTCATCCCCTTGCCGCGCAGGATCGCCTCGGTCCACCGGTAGACCGGCAGGACAGGGCGGACCGGGTTGGTCAGCACGGGGAAGGCGGCCATCGGCAGCGCGGCGTGCGCCTCGCGGCAGCCGGTGCCCCCACCGGAGATGCCGACCGCGCCGATCATGTTCGACAGGAGCATGGGTGCGCGGGACTGGTTCTCGCCGTTGGAGTGCCGCTGAGGGCCCCAGCCGGCGTTGATGTTGACCGGCTTGGTGGTGGCGATCTCACGGGCCAGGCGCCGGATGTCGGCTGCCGGGACGCCGGTGATCGAGGCGGCCCACTCCGGGGTCTTCTCGATGCCGTCGGGGCCGATCCCCATGATGTAGCTCGTGTAGGAGAGGCCGGCAGGCACGCCCTCGGGCATGTGCTCCTCGTCGAAGCCGCTGCAGTAGGTGTCCAGGAAGTCCTGGTCCTGAAGACCCTCGGTGATCATCACGTGCGCGAAGCCCGCGACGAGCGCCGCGTCGGTGCCCGGCCGCAGGGGCACCCACTCGTCGGCGAGGTTCATCGCGGTGTCGGAGTACCGCGGGTCGAAGACGATCACGCGGTGGCCGGAGAGCTGCTTGGCCTTCTGCGTGACGAAGACCTCGCCACCGCCGCTCATCCGGGTCTCGTGCGGGTTGTTGCCGAACATGAGCACCAGGCGGGAGTTGACCGTGTCGTCGTTGCTGTTCGAGCTGGCCCAGCCGCCGTAGTGGAAGTCGACGGCCGCCTCGACGTTCGCAGCCGAGTAGTCGTTGTACTGGTTGAGCGAGCCACCGATGCAGTTCATCAGGCGGGCGACGGCGGAGGAGGCAGGCGGCCAGCTGGTCGCCACCGTCGCGCCGAGCACGCCGGTGCCGTAGTTGATGTAGATCGACTCGTTGCCGTACGTCGCGATGAGCTCGGTCAGCTTGTCGGCGATGACGGTGTACGCCTCGTCCCAGCTGATCTCCTCCCACTGGCCCGAGCCGCGCGGGCCGACCCTGCGCATCGGGGTCTTGAGCCGCTCGGCGGAGTAGATGCGCTGCCGGATGGAGCGTCCGCGCACGCAGGCGCGCACCTGCTGGGTGCCGAGGTTGTCGTCCCCGGTGTCGTCGGGGTCGACCCGCACGACGGTCCCGTCGACGACGGCCAGGCGCAGCGGGCACCGGCTCCCGCAGTTGACGTTGCAGGAGCTCCAGACCATGGTCTCGTCGGCGCCGGCCACGGCGTCCTCGGCAGCCTGGAGACCGGTCGAGCCGGACTCGCAGCCGGCGAGGCCGACGGCGCCTGCGACACCGCCCGCGATCGAGCTCCACTGCAGGAACTTGCGCCTGCTCACGTCGGAGGTCCTGACGGCCTCGATCGACTCGGTCACGAGGTCTGTCATGTCCACTCCCAGTCGCGGCCCGGCGGGAAGGAGGCACCGCCGTCGGTGCACCCTCAGCTCGCCACAACGCTAGGGGTTTTGGCCACCGTTGCCGGGGACAAACGTCCTCGTCAGCGGGCACCCCGAAGCCCCGGGTCCCCGCTCCGCGCCACCGCGCCCTACGCTGCCCTCAGGACCTCCGTACCTCGCCAAGGAGAGTGACCCACGATGACCGCAGCACACCTGCCCCGGGCCCGTTGGGGCTGCCGCGAGCAGCGCCGTGCCGTCGACGCGCGAGGGCGGGCCGGCGATGAGTGATCTGGACGTGTGGATGGCGCAGGTGGTCACCGCCTTCGACCTGGACGCGAGGGCCGTCGAGGAGATCACCGGGCCGATGCTCGACCGCGTGCGGGACGTCGCGCACGACGTCGTGCGACCCGGTGCGCCGATGTCCGCCTTCCTCGTCGGCCTGGCCGCCGGCGCCGCGACGGGCCAGGGCGCGACGACCCAGGAGCTCGTCGACGGGATCCAGGAGCGCCTGGCGGTCCTGGACCGCCTGATCGCGCAGTGGCAGCCCCCCGCGACGCAGGCATGACCTCGTCGGACCGGACGGTCGGCGAGCGGGCATCCCAGCGGGCACCCGGGTCGACCGTCCGCATCGTGCTCGACCCGCGGAACGTCTGGCGGATCGGGTTCGTCGTCATCGCGCTGGCCGTGGTGGTGGCGATCGGACGATTCGTCCTGGACGGCGGGAGCGGGTTGCTCTTCACCGTGCTCATGGCCTGGTTCGCCTCGCTCGCGATCGAGCCCGCCGTCAGCCGGCTCTCCCAGCGGATGCCGCGCGGCGCGGCGACGGGACTGGTGATGCTGACCACCGTCCTCGCCGTCAGCGCCTTCCTGATGGCCTTCGGCCAGCTCTTCGTGACCCAGGTGGCCAGGCTCGTCGAGGGCCTGCCCGAGCTCCTGACCGCGGGCGTGGACCAGGTGAACGCCACCATGGGCACGAAGTACGAGCTCGACGAGATCCTCACCGACCTCAACCTCACGCCCGAGGCGGCGGCCGGGATGGCCGCCCAGGTGGCCGGCGGGGTGCTGGCCGTCCTGGGGTCCGTGGTCGGCGCCGTCGCCACCGTGTTCATGTTCGCGCTGCTGCTCTTCTACCTCTCGGCCGACGGCCCGCGGCTGCGTCGCTGGATCGCCTCCCTCTTCCCCCCGCACATCCAGGAGAAGACGATCGCGGTCTGGGACACGACGGCGGAGAAGACCGGCCGCTACGTCGCGGCCCGGGTGGTCCTCGCCGTCATCAACGCCACGGCCAGCGGGATCGTCTTCGTCATCATCGGCCTGCCGTCATGGCTCGCGCTGGCGATCTGGACCGGGTTCATCGCGCAGTTCGTCCCGGTCATCGGCACGTACATCTCGATCGTGCTCCCGGTGCTCGTCGGCGCGCTCAGCCCGAACCCCTGGCTCGGCCTCATCGTCGCCGGATGGGCCGTCCTCTACCAGCAGATCGAGAACCTCACGATCGAGCCGAGGATCAGCGCGCGGGCCGTCAACGTCCACCCCGCCGTGAGCTTCGCCTCGGTGATCCTCGGCACCTCGTTGTTCGGGATCGCCGGAGCGCTGCTCGCGATCCCCGTCGTGGCGATGCTCCTCGCCCTGCTCGACCTCTACCGCACCCGCTACGAGGTCCTGCCCGAGCTGGCCGAGCCGCCGGCGCGGCGCACGGCCGACCCGGAGGACGAGCCTCGCGAGGAACCCGTCGAGGCCGACACCGAGTCCTGAGCCCGGCTGCTGCCCGGCGCCCCCCGACTCACCGGTCGTGGTCGTCCTCGTCGTCGTCCTCGTCGTCGTCCTCGACCAGCTCGCCCTCCCAGGCCTCCCTGCCCTCGTGGATCGCGAACGCGGCGATCACGAAGCCCGCGACGGGGTCGATCCAGATGGCCCCGGTGACCGCGTACGCGAGCAGGCCGATCAGGGTGGAGATGCTCAGCAGCACGCAGATCCGGGTCTCCGCGGCGTCGGCGAGGATGAGGTTGTCCCCCAGCCGCAGGCCGACGCGGCGCTTCGCGGCGGCGAGCACCGGCATGACGATCAACGACGCCACGAGCAGCAGGACGCTCACCGTCGACCCCTCGGGGGCCTCGCCCGCGAGCAGGCTGCGGATCCCCTCGACGGTGACGTAGGCCGCGAGGAGGAAGAAGGTCACGGCGACGGCCTTGAGCGTGAGCCGCTCGCGCCGCTCGTCCGCCTCGCCGTGCCGCAGGCGCGCCGCCAGGCGCAGTGCGACGAGCACAGCGGCGATGGACTCGATCCCCGAGTCGATCCCGAAGCCGACCACCGACACGAGCCCCGCCAGGAGCCCAGCGGTGATGGCGACGGCGCCCTCGACGACGTTGTACGCCACGGTGAACCGGGCGAGGCGCAGGCCCCGTCGGGTCAGCTGCTCGACCTCCGTGGTGTCCAGTCCCGTGGCGCTCATCGACGTGTCTCCTTCTCGTGGTGGTCGGGGTCCGCGGTCGCGGCGATCCCGTACACGGGGCACAGCGCCACGGCCTCCCCGGTCAGCGCGAGGAGCCGCTCGGCTGCGGCGAGCAGCTCCTCCGTGGCCTGCGGGTGGGCGAGGGTGAACACCGAGGCCCGCCCCTCGGGACGAGACTCCACCAGCCCGCAGTCGCGCAGGCAGGCCAGGTGCTGGGAGACGGTGGACTGCGCGAGACCGAGGTGGCGGGTCAGGTCCACGACGCGGTGCTCGCCCTGCGCCAGACGACGCAGGATCGCCAGCCGGGTCGGGTCGCTGAAGCCGTCGAAGAGGCATGCGGCGACCGAGAGGGAGGCACGGTCACCGGCGGAAGAATCGCTCTGGGTAGGTGTCATCGACACGGAGCGATGTTAGCTGATCTCCCCCACTCCGTGGCACGGCAGCGGACAGCGCCCTCATCGAGAGTCCCGGCCAGGCGGGTCGACGTCGTCGAGCACGCGCTGCCCGCGCCCACGCCTCAGCCCGATCTCGTAGGTCGCGAGCAGGACGAGGGTCAGTCCGGTCAACGGGGCGACGAAGAGCAGCATCACGGAGCTGAACGGAGCCAGGACGGCGTGCTCTGCCGAGCGGAGCAGGAGGTAGGTGACGTAGGCGGTGTAGTAGGCGACGAACAGCGCGGCCTCCCACCGCCGGATGACGAAACCCGTGAAGGCGATGGGCAGGAGAGCGACGGCGACCGCGAGCATCATCGGGAGGTCGAACCCCGAGGCGCCGGCGTCGACCGGCACGCCCCCGGGCGAGAGCAGGGCGCTGATCCCCATGACGGCGCCGATGTTGACGATGCAGCTCCCGACGGCGTTGCCGACGGCCATCTCGAGGTTCCCGCGGATCGCTGCGATCACGGAGGTGGCGAGCTCAGGCAGGGACGTGCCGATGGCCACGACCGTCAGCCCGACGACCAGCTCGCTCAGGCCCAGCGTCAGCGCGACGTCGGTGGCCGCGGCCACGAGCCACTGGGCTCCGATCGCGAGCATCGCCACGCCCAGGACGACCAGACCTCCCAGGGCGAGAGCGGGCCGCGCGCCGCGCGGGGACGGGGACGCCTCGGCCTGGGCCTGGGCGGCCGTGACGGGGACCCGACGCCGACCGGTGCGCAGCAGGGCCCACGCGAGGTAGGCGAGGAGCAGGACCAGCAGCAGCAGCCCGTCCGTCCGCGAGACCGCGCCGTCCAGGCTCAGCACCCACAGCAGCCCGGACAGGCCGATCATCACCGGGACGTCGCGCCGCACCACCGGCAGCTGCACCACCAGCGGCAGGATCAGCCCCGCGATCCCGAGGACGAGCAGGATGTTCGCGATGTTCGAGCCGACCACGTTGCCGACCGCGAGGCCGGGGCTGCCGGCAAGGCTCGCCCGCGCCGTCACGGCGAGCTCCGGGGTGGAGGTCGCGAACGAGACGACCGTGAGCCCCACCACCAGGGGAGAGAGGCCCAGCAGGCGCGCCAGGCCGCTCGCCCCACGGACGAGCACCTCGCCTCCCGCGACGAGCAGGGCCATGCCTCCGAGCAGAGCGAGCGCTGTCACAGTCCCCCAGGGTTCCCTGAAGTCCT
>NZ_JBFHHB010000082.1:0-12435 GCF_041597215.1 Actinotalea sp. | reverse complement strand
GCAGGTCCTCGGCGTTGGCGGCCGCGGCGCGCGAGTAGTAGCCGGACTTCTGGACCATCGTCTTCTCGGCACCGAGCCTGTCGGCGAACTGCTTGGCGAACCACCGGCCGGGGTTGACGGTGTCGAGCTTGACGTGGCCGAACGGGTCGCGTGCCACCGTCTCCCCCGACGCCTCGAGCTGCGCGACGATCTCGTGCATCCCGGCACCCTCGGACAGGAAGATGTTGACGTTGCCGACCTCGTCCATCACGGTGCGCAGGCGCGCGGCCTCGGCGTCGATGTCGATCGCCATCTCCGGGACGAAGACGGCGTGGATGTCCCAGCGCTCACGCGTCAGGCCGAGGCTCGGGACCCACTCCTGCTGGTCGAGCCAACGGCGGTACTCCGCGGCGGCGGCGGCGGTCAGCCAGCCGCAGTGCCGGCCCATGACCTCGTGGACGATGAGCATGCGGTTCCCCGAGCGGTGCTCGCCGATGACGTTCTTGGCGAAGTGCGCGGCCTCCTCGGCCGCGGTCCATGCGCCGAGCGACTGCTTGATCGGGATGACGTCGTTGTCGATCGTCTTGGGCAGGCCGACGACCGTCAGCTCGTAGCCGTTCTCGTGCAGGTACGCGGCGAGGTCGGCGGCCGTGGTGTTGGTGTCGTCGCCACCGATGGTGTGCAGGACGTCGACCCCGTCGGCCTTCAGCTGCTCCGCGGCGACCTCGAGGGGGTTCTGGCCCTCGGCGACCAGCCCACGCTTGACGCAGTCGGCGGCGTTGGTGAGCTTGACCCGCGAGTTGCCGATCGGCGAGCCGCCGAAGCGGTGCAGGATCCCGGCCTTCGCGCGGCCCTCGGCGTCGACGACGATCTTCGTGCCGGTCAGCAGGCCGTGGTAGCCGTGCTGGTAGGCGATGATCTCGACCTCAGGGGAGATCTCCGTGTACCGCTCGATCAGTCCGCCGACGGCGGAGGACAGGCACGGGGCGAACCCTCCGGCGGTGAGCAGCGCGACACGACGAACCGACATGGTGGAGAACCTTCCGTAGATCAGGACGCAGACCACCGCAGCATGGGCGACGAGCCAGGGCAGCAACGGGCCGTTGGTCCTACCCCTGGCAGGCCGACGGCGTATTCATCCTACCGAGGCGTCGTCCTCGTCCTGCGGGGGGACCGGAGGCTGGACGTCGGGCACCTCGCGCCCGCCCGGCGCCGCACCGGCCGGGTCGAGCGGGGCGCCGTTGAACGGGTCCTTGCCCGCCGCGATCCGGGCCTTGGCGGTGGCCGCGTACATGTCCACGTACTCCTGGCCGGAGATCGACAGCAGGGCGTACATGATCTCGTCGGTGACCGAGCGCAGGATGAACCTGTCGTTCTCCATGCCCTGGTACCGGCTGAAGTCGAGCGGCTCGCCGAAGACGACCCCGAGCCGCATCGGCTTGGGGATCACCGTGCCGATCGGCTGCGCGAGGTTCGTGCCGATCATCGCGACGGGGATCACGGGCACCCCCGCCTCCAGCGCCATCCGGGCCACGCCCGTCTTCCCGCGGTACAACCGCCCGTCGGGACTGCGCGTGCCCTCCGGGTAGATGCCGAAGAGGTTGCCGGAGTCCAGCACCCCCAGGCCCGTGCGCAACGCGGCCTCGCTCGCCTTGCCGCCCCCACGATCGACCGGGATGGTGCCGACCCCGCGGAAGAAGCCCGCCTTGAGCCGGCCCTTGATCCCTGTGCCGGTGAAGTACTCGGCCTTGCCGATGAACCGGATCTTGCGCGAGAGGACCAGCGGGAGAACGAAGGAGTCGATCACCGCCAGGTGGTTGCTCGCGAGGATCGCACCGCCCTGAGCAGGGACGTTGTCCAGGCCGCGCACCCATGGCCGGAACATCCCGCGCAGCAGCGGTCCGGCCAGGATCCGCTTCATGAGCCAGTAGAACAATCCATCACCTCCGCTGCGACGCCCACGCGAACCGCGCGCAGCGTGCCTACGACTCTAGAGTGCTCAGCATGGACTCACGTCCCGTACCGGGCGAGGACCGCCCAGAGGATCCCGACGACGTCGACAGCCGCTGGGCCGAGATCGTCGCCGAGCTCGGGGAGCTCGACGGCTTCGCCGAGCCGACCCCCGGGCAGGACACGCCCGGAACCGGACCGACGCACCGCCCGGAGGCGGGCGCCGGCCCCATTCTGCCCCCGCCACGGCGTCGATCGGGCGACCGCCCCTCCGACGGATCGGGCCGAGCAGGTGACCCGTCGTCCAGCGGGATCGGCCGAACGGGTGACGGTCCGCCCGGCGGTGCGGACAGGGGTCGTGGCGGACGGGTCATCCGGCCCGCCGGCCCCGATCCGGGCGACGAGCCGCCCGGCCCACCGCCCGCGGCACCGGGCCCGCGGTCGTGGACCGTGGACCCCGCGGTCGAGGAGGCCGAGGACCACTTCGTCGCGCCCGATCCGGGCCCTGTGCTCGGCGGGGACCCGCTCCTCACCCTTGCCTGGGTCGCCGTCGTCGCCGTCCCGCTGCTCGTCCTCCTCGTGACGGTCGTCTGGCGGGACGTCCCCGTGGTGATCCTCCAGATCGCCGGGGCCGCCTTCCTCGCAGGAGTCGGCCTGCTCTTCTGGCGCATGCCTCGGCACAAGGACCACGACGACGAGAACGGCGCGGTGGTCTGAGGGCGGTCGCCGCCCTCGGCTCAGAGCCTCGCCAGGTCCGCCGCTCCGACGATCCCGGCGTCGTTGCCCATCGCCGCGAGCTCGATCCGTGCCTCCGGACGGAACCCGCTCGCCGAGAGCGCACCGCGGTAGGCCTCCCTCGTCGGCTCCAGGAGCAGGTCACCAGCAGCGCCCACCCCGCCGCCGATGACCACCAGCGCCGGGTCGAGCAGGGCCGCGACCGAGGCAGAACCCTCACCGATCCATCGTCCGAGCTCGGCGAGCAGGGAGATCGCCAGGGCGTCGCCCTCCTGGGCGGCGGCAGTGATCGCCGGCCCGTCGATCTTCCGGCCCCCGGACAGCTCGAGCATCCGCGCGGCCGCCTCCGGCTGGTTGGCCGCGGCGTTCCGGGCGGAGCGCACCAGCGCCCGGCCCGAGGCGTACTGCTCCCAGCAGCCGTGCAGCCCGCAACCGCACAGGTGCCCGTCCGGCACCATCCGCATGTGGCCGACCTCCGCCGCGACCCCGTAGGCCCCGCGGACGAGGTTCCCGTCCACCACGAGGGCGCCGCCGAGCCCCGTGCCGATGGTCAGCAGCAGCATGTCCTTGACGTCGCGGCCCACGCCGAAGCGGAACTCGGCCCAGCCGGCGGCGTTCGCGTCGTTCTCGACGACGATCGGCACCTGCAGGCCGAGGCGGCCGGCGACCCGCTCGCGCAGGGGGTGGTCCCGCCACGGCAGGTTCGGGCACAGGAGCACGGTGGCCTGGTCCGAGCTGACGAATCCGGGTGCCGCCAGACCGATCGCCGCGACCGGGAACTGGTCGGCGAGCTCACGACAGGCCGCGACGACGCCCTCGTCGACGCTGTCGGCATCGGTCGGATCGGTGTCGCGGCGTACCTGCGCGAGGATGCGTCCCTGCTCGTCGACGACCCCGGCGGCGATCTTCGTCCCACCGATGTCCACACCGATCGCGTACATGTCCGTCCTTCGCCTCGTCGACCGGCGCGGAGTCCCGATCGTCAGGCTGAAGGGTAGCGACACGGTCAGGGCGAGCGCCGGGACGCTCGGACTGGAATAGTGAGGCGCACCCCTCCCACCTGCCGATGGAGTCAGCATGGACGAGCACCAGACGCCTGCCCTGGTGGAGATCGACGAGAGCGAGAACCTCAACGCGCTCCTCGCCCGTCGCATCTCCCGGTGGCCCGACACACCCCTCGCCGAGATCAAGTCCGCCGACGGGACCTCATGGGTCCCCCGAACGGCCCAGGAGTTCGACGCCGAGGTCGTGGCGGTGGCCAAGGGCCTGGTGGCCCACGGGATCGAGCCGGGTGACCGCGTCGGCATCATGAGCCGCACGCGCTACGAGTGGACCCTGCTGGACTTCGCCATCTGGGCATCCGGGGCCGTCACCGTTCCGTTGTACGAGACGAGCTCGGCGAGCCAGGTCGAGTGGATCGTCACCGATGCCGACGTCCGGCTGGTCGTCGTGGAGACCGCGGAGCACGCCGCGACGGTCGAGGAGGTCCGCTCCGTCGCCCCCACCCTCGGCGAGGTCCTGATCATCGACGAGGACGCCGTCGCCCGGCTCACCGCCGACGGCGCGTCGATCGACGACGCGGAGATCACCCGCCGTCGTGGGCTCGCCACCACCTCCGACCTCGCGACGATCATCTACACGTCGGGGACCACCGGACGACCCAAGGGCGTCGAGCTCACCCACGGCAACTTCGTGGCGCTGGCCCGGAACGCCGTCGAGCGCCTCGGGGAGGTCTGCCCTCCGGGGTCCAGGACCCTGCTCTTCATGCCCCTGGCCCACGTCTTCGCCCGGTTCATCGAGATCCTCGTCGTGGCCTCCGGGGCCGTGATCGGCCACGTGAGCGACACACGCACCCTGGTGCCGGACCTGGGGTCCTTCCGGCCGACGTTCATCCTCTCGGTCCCCCGGGTCTTCGAGAAGGTCTACAACTCGGCGGAGCAGAAGGCCGCGCTGGCCGGGAAGGGCGCGATCTTCCAGCGCGCGGCCAAGACGGCGATCGTCTACTCGCGTGCCCTCGACCTGCCGGGAGGGCCGAGCCTGTGGCTCCGGCTCCAGCACAAGGTGGCCGACACCCTGGTGCTGCACAAGCTCCGCGCGGCCCTGGGTGGCCAGGCCGAGTGGGCCATCAGCGGCGGGGCGCCCCTCGGTGAGCGGCTCGGGCACTTCTACCGTGGCGTCGGGCTCAAGGTGCTCGAGGGCTACGGGCTGACGGAGACGACCGCGCCGACGAACGTGAACCTGCCGGACGCAACGAAGATCGGCACCGTCGGGCCTCCCCTGCCCGGCACCGCGATCCGGATCGCACCGGACGGGGAGATCCTCGCCCGCGGGATCGGCGTGTTCGACCGGTACCACGACAACGCCGAGGCGACGGCCGAGGCCGTGGTCGACGGGTGGTTCCACACGGGCGACCTCGGATCCCTCGACGAGGACGGCTTCCTGCGGATCACGGGACGCAAGAAGGAGATCATCGTCACGGCCGGCGGCAAGAACGTCGCACCCGCCGTCCTGGAGGACCGGCTGCGCGGCCACCCCCTGGTGAGCCAGGTCGTCGTCGTCGGCGACGCACGGTCGTTCATCGGCGCGCTGGTCACGATCGACCCCGAGGGCCTGCCCGGGTGGCTCACCCGGCACAACCTCTCCGAGATGGACGTCACGGCGGCGTCGACGCACCCGGTGGTGCTCGCCGGGATCCAGCGCGCCGTCGACCGGGCCAACAAGGCCGTCTCGCGGGCGGAGTCGATCCGCAAGTTCACGGTGCTGACCACGGACTTCACCATCGCGAACGACCTGCTCACGCCCTCGCTCAAGGTCAAGAGGGCCGCGGTCCTCGAGGCCTTCGCCGGCGAGATCGAGGGGCTGTACGCCGAGGAGCGCACGGACACCCCCGCCTGAGCGGACTGCTGAGGCGGACTGCTGAGGCGGACTGCTGAGGCGGACTGCTGAGGGGCGGCACCCGGTCCGGGTGCCGCCCCTCAGATCGCCTCGAGCCGGTGGGGCGGGACCAGACCCGAGCGTGCGAGCACGTCGATCGCGCCGCGCTCCGCCTCGTCGAGCTCGGGCGGTGGCGCACTGCTGAGGCCGGGGCGCACCGGCACCGTGAGGAAGGTCACCACACAGTCCCCGCAGGCGGCACCCCGGACGCTGCACTGTCCACAGTCGATGATCATGCGGGCGAGGCTAGCCGCGGGGTCCGACACGCCCGGCCGGTCGCGCGCCCGCGCGGTGCGCGGTCCCCGCCGAGGTGCGCGCCGCGACGCAGGTCGAGGCAGCCGGAGGCGGCCCGCGACGCCGACGCACGCAGCTGACCCATGGCGTCGTGCGCGGCCGTGTGGGTGCCCGGGCCTACGGTGTCGCCATGTCCGCTCCGGCACCCGCTCCCCCGCGAGGCGCGCCCCGTGCGGTCCAGCCGACCCTCGAGGAGATCGGCACCCCTCTGCACGAGGTGACGTTCGTCGTCGTCGACCTCGAGACCACCGGCGGTTCGCCTGCGACCTCGGCGATCACCGAGATCGGCGCCGTCAAGGTGCGCGGAGGCCAGGTGCTCGGCGAGTTCGGGACCCTTGTCGACCCGGGCGGTCCGGTCCCGGCGTTCATCTCGACGCTGACCGGGATCACCACCTCGATGCTCGTCGGCGCACCGCGGATCGGCGAGGTGCTGCCCAGCTTCCTGGAGTTCGCGCACGACGCCGTGCTCGTGGCGCACAACGCCCGCTTCGACGTCGGCTTCCTCAAGGCCGCGGCCGCCGAGCTCGGCCACCCGTGGCCGGGCCCTCAGGTCCTGGACACCGTGGCCCTGGCCAGGCGCGCCGTGACCCGCGACGAGGTGCCCAACCACAAGCTCTCCACCCTCGCCGCCTTCTTCGGTGCGACGGTCACCCCCAACCACCGCGCCCTGGAGGACGCCCGCGCGACGGTGGACGTCCTGCACGCCCTGCTCGCGCGGCTCGGACCGCTCGGCATCACCCACCTGGAGGACCTGGCCACCGCGACCGATCCCGTCCCGGACGCCAGGCGCCGCAAGAGGCATCTCGCGGACGGGCTGCCCGACGCCCCGGGCGTCTACCAGTTCCGGGACGTGCACGGCGAGATCCTCTACGTCGGCACGGCCACCTCGATCCGACGACGGGTGCGCAGCTACTTCACCGCCGCCGAGCAGCGCAAGCGGATGAACGAGATGGTGGGCCTGGCCCACGACGTCGTCCCCATCGTCTGCGCGACGGTGCTGGAGGCGCAGGTCCGCGAGCTGAGGCTCATCGCGCAGCACGCCCCCCGATACAACCGCCGGTCCCGCTTCCCGGAACGGATGCCGTGGGTCCGGCTCACCGTCGAGCCCTACCCCCGGCTCTCGCTCGTGCGCGAGGTGCGCCCTGGGGGCGGCCCCGGGCCCCTCGAGGCGGAGGCGCACATCGGGCCGTTCGCCTCGAGGTCGGGGGCGGAGCAGGCCATCGCGGCGCTGCACGCCTCCTTCCCGATCCGCCAGTGCTCGGGCCGGCTGCCCGCGCGGCCCGCGGCGGGCGCCAGCCCCTGCGCCCTCGCCGGGATGGGCCGCTGCGGTGCCCCGTGCACGGGAGGTCAGGACGCGAGCGGCTACGCGGAGGTCACCGCGGCGGTCCGCGCGGCGATGCAGGGCGACCCGAGCGTCGTGGTGACGCATCACGCCGAGCGGATCGCGCGACTCGTGGCGGCCGAACGCTTCGAGGAGGCAGCAGCGGTCAGAGACCGGCTCCAGGCCTTCCTGCGCGCCGCCGCTCGCGCTCAACGCTCACGTCGCCTCGGCGCTCTCGACGAGCTCGTCGCTGCCCGCCCGCACGAGGGCGGCTGGGAGATCGTCGTCGTCCGTCACGGACGGCTCGGCGCGACGACACGCACCCCACCGGGGGCCGACCCGCGCGAGTCGATCCCTGCCCTGCTCAGCACGGCCGAGCACGTGCAGCACCCGGTGCTGCCCGCCACGAGCGCACACCCGGAGGAGACGGACCTCGTGCTCGGCTGGCTCGAGCAGGACGGCGTCCGCCTGGTGCAGGTCGGAGCCGGGTGGGCCTGCCCGGTCCGCGGGGCGGAGGCGTTCCGCTCCCAGGGAGCCACGGCCGCTGCCGTGGCCGACACGGCACGCACCCTGCGGACGGCATGATGGGCCGACCAGCACCGACCGGAGGACACCGATGATCACCGCCATCGTCCACATCGACACCGACCCGACCCGGATCCCCGAGATCGCGGCGCTGATCGCCGAGCTCCCCGCCGTGTCCGAGGTCTACTCGGTGACCGGGGAGACCGACCTCGTGGCCATGGTCCGGGTGCGTGAGCACGAGCAGCTCGCCGACGTCATCGCCGATCGGATCAGCAAGGTCGACGGGGTGCTGCGCACGCGCACGTACCTCGCGTTCCGCGCCTATGCCTCCCAGGACCTCGAGGCGGCCTTCGCCATCGGCCTGGAGGGCTGAGCGCCCCGGCCGGGACGTCAGCGGTTCGAGGCCTCGACCCACCGCGTCAGGAGCGCAGCGGCACGCCCGTCGTCGACCGCCGCGGCAGCGAGCCGGAGACCGGCGGCCAGCCGCTCCACCAGGCTGCCCTCGCCGGTGCCCGGCAGGGACCCTTCGGCCGCGAGGCCGGCCGCGGCGTTGAGCAGGACCGTCTGACGCACCGGCCCCTGCTCACCTGCCAGGAACCGGCGCACCACCTCCGCGTTGGCTGCGGGGTCCCCGCCCCGCAGCTGCTCCACGGTGATGGGGTCGAGACCGAGGTCCGCGACGGCGTCCAGGACGAGCGCGCTGACCTCGCCGTCATGCGCCCACCAGACCTCGGCGGGGCCCGTCGCGGCGAGCTCGTCGAGCCCCTCGTGCCCGCGGAACACCACGGCCGACACACCGCGGCGCGCCAGCACCCCCGCCATCAGCGGCGCGAGCCGCGCGTCGGGGCAGCCGATCGCAGCTGCGGCGGGTCGTGCCGGATTGGTCAGCGGCCCGAGCACGTTGAACGCGGTCGGGACCCCGAGCTCGCGTCGGACCGGCCCGGCGTGGCGGAAGGACGGGTGGAACACCTGCGCGAAGCAGAAGGTGATGCCCACCTCCACCGCGAGCTCTGCGACCCGCTCGGGCTCCTGGTCCAGGCGCAGCCCGAGTGCCTCGAGCACGTCGGCCGTCCCGCTGGACGACGAGGCGGCGCGGTTGCCGTGCTTGACGACCCGCACCCCGGCCGCCGCCGCGACGATGGCCGCCATGGTCGAGATGTTGACGGTGTGCATGAGGTCGCCGCCGGTACCCACGATGTCCAGGCTCCGGCCCGGTACATCGATCAGGCGGGCGTGCCGCAGCATCTCGTCGGCGAGCGCCGTCAGCTCGGTGACCGTCTCGCCCTTGGCGCGCAGCGCGACGAGGAAGCCGGCGAGCTGGACGGGCGAGGCCTCTCCGGCCATCACCTGCCCCATCGCCCACCGGGTCTGCTCCGCGTCCAGGTCCGTCCCGGCCAGGAGGCTGCGGAGCAGCGCCGGCCAGGTGGTCGGCCCGGGGACGCTCATGCGGCGTTCCCGCGCAGCAGTCCGGCGATCGCCTCCTGGAGCACGAAGGGGTCGAACGGCCGGCTCACGGTCGCCTCGGCCGCGGACCACGCGGCGAGCCACGCGTCCTGCGGCCGCCCGGTCAGCAGGAGCACCGGGGGGCACCGGAAGACCTCGTCCTTGAACTGTCGCGCGAGCGCCATCCCGCCGACCTTGCCGGCCTCGCCGTCGAGCACGAGCAGGTCGAGCCCGCCCGCCTCGACCGCGTCGATCGCCGCCTGCGCGGTCGCCACCTCGAACCACTCGATCGACGGCAGATCGGCCGCGACCGTGGAGCCCACGGCCCGACGCACCTGCTCCCGCGCCTCGACGTGGTCGCTGTAGAGCAGCACACGGAGCGTCGCGGGGGTCGCGTCCTTGTCGATGCCGGCCCACTCGTCCTCGTGCGTCGTCGCCATCTCGCCTCACTCGTCCTCAGCCCGGGTGCCGTACGCATCCGGCACACGCATCTTGGCACGGACGACGCACGGAGAACGGATCCGGCCGACGGGCGGCACACGAGCTGCGGCGCGCGCGGGGCCCGAGCGGGACGCAGGTCCTCCTGACCGGCCGGGACGGGCCAGGTCGAGACCAACTCGTTGCGCGTCGAGGTAGGTCTTAGGACCCATGGAGCCAAGATCTCCGCCATAATGTCCGGGTGTCCACTGCGCCCGCCGCCGCCCTGTCCCGGCCACTGCCGACCGTCCACCGACCGAATGCCGTCTCCGTCGGCACGATCGTGTGGCTGGCCAGCGAGCTCATGTTCTTCGCCGGGCTGTTCGCGATGTACTTCACGATCCGCTCCACGGTCCCCGACCTGTGGACGACGGAGACCGAGAAGCTCAACATCACCTTCGCGGCGATCAACACGACCGTCCTGGTGCTCAGCTCGGTGACCTGCCAGATGGGCGTCTGGGCGGCCGAGCGCTTCCAGCCGGCCCGCACCGGCTCGCTTCTGCAGATCGGCCGCTGGGGCATGAACGAGTGGTTCACCCTGACGTTCCTCATGGGCGCCTTCTTCATCGGCGGACAGGTCTACGAGTACGCCGAGCTCTTCCACGAGGGTCTGACGATCTCGTCCTCGGCCTACGGCTCGGTCTTCTTCCTCACCACCGGCTTCCACGGCCTGCACGTCGTCGGTGGGCTCATCGCGGTCCTCGCGGTGCTGGGCAGGTCGTTCTCCGCGAAGAGGTTCGGCCACCACGAGGCCACCACCGCGATCGTCGTCTCGTACTACTGGCACTTCGTCGACGTCGTCTGGATCGCCCTCTTCGCCTCGATCTACCTCATCAAGTGACCGCAGCACCCGACAGCGCAGAGAAGAGGCCACGACCCGTGAAGGCGCTCATCGCCCGCCGACACCACCGGTTCGCACCGGTGGTGCTCCTCGCTCTGGCCCTCGTGGTGACCGGCGGCGTCTACGCCGCGTTCTCCCCTGCTCCGGCCAGCGCTGCCTCCGCCCCCACGGAGACGGACATCGACATGGGGCAGGCGTTGTTCCGCGCCAACTGCGCGACCTGCCACGGCACCGATGCCGCGGGCCGCACGGACGTCGCGCCCTCCCTCGTCGGCGTCGGCGCTGCGGCCGTCGACTTCCAGGTGAGCACCGGACGGATGCCGATGATGGCGAACACCGTCCAGGCCCCGGCCAAGCCCACGGTGTTCACCGAGGAGCAGATCCAGCAGATGGCCGCCTACGTCGCCTCGCTCGGCGCCGGCCCGGCCGTCCCCTCCGACGACCAGGTCGATGCCGCGCAGGGCGACGCTGCCAACGGAATGGCCCTGTTCCGCACGAACTGCGCGATGTGCCATGGCGCCGTCGGCCAGGGTGGCGCGCTCTCCGGCGGCAAGTACGCCCCGAACCTCCTGGGGGTCGAGGGCCGGATCATCTACGAAGCGATGGTCACCGGGCCCCAGTCCATGCCCGTGTTCAACGACGCGACCGTCACCCCCGAGGAGAAGCGGGACATCATCGCCTACCTCGACGCCCAGGAGCAGGGCTCCCCCGGCGGTGCGACCCTCGGCTCGATCGGCCCGGTGGCCGAAGGGCTGTGGGCGTGGGTGGTCGGCATCGGCCTGCTGATCGTGGCAGCCGTCTGGATCGGAGCGAAGTCCTCATGAGCAACGAGAACCCCGGGACCGACGTCACGCCGGCCTCCGAGAGCAACCGGCTGCCCGAGCGGTTCGAGGACCCGGGCCTTCCCCCGCACAAGCTGCGCCTCGCCGACACGGACCCCCGCGCGGCCAAGCGTGCAGAGCTCCAGGTCGCAGCCCTCTTCGGCATCTCCGTGATCGGCACGATCCTCGCGGTCGTGGCCTACGCCGTCGTCCGGCCGGGAGAGACCGTCGAGAGCATCCGCACCTCGAACCTCCTGCTCGGCGTCGGCCTCGCGATGGCCATGGGCGGGATCGGCCTGGCGGCCGTGCACTGGGCCAAGACCCTGATGAACGACCACGAGAAGATCGAGTACCGCCACCCGCAGGCGAGCAACGCGCAGGAGCGCGCCGACGCGCTCGCCGCGCTGAAGGACGGCGCGGACGACTCCGGCATCGGTCGCCGCGGGCTCCTCAAGGGAGCGGTGCTCTCCGCCCTCGTGCTCGCCCCTCTCGGCTTCGTGGTGCCCCTGATCGGCGGTGTCGGCGGCGACTGGAACGTCTCGAAGTTCCGTCACACGCTGTGGGCCAAGGGCAAGCGCCTCACCCATGACCCGTCCGGCCGTCCCGTCAAGGCGTCCGACATCACGATCGGCTCGGCCGTGCACGTGATCCCCGAGGGCCTGCGGGAGCACGAGGAGTGGATCGAGGAGAAGGCCAAGGCCGTCGTGCTCGTCGTCCGCCTCGATCCTCGCGACCTCGTGGAGGCCGAGGACCGCAAGGACTGGTCCTACGAGGGCATCGTCGCGTACTCGAAGATCTGCACCCATGTCGGCTGCCCGGTGGCGCTCTACGAGCAGCAGACGCACCATCTGTTGTGTCCGTGTCATCAGTCGACGTTCGACATGGCCGACGGCGCCAAGGTCGTCTTCGGTCCTGCCAAGCGTCCGCTGCCGCAGTTGCCGATCACCGTTGACGATGAGGGCTACCTGGTCGCGCAGAGCGACTTCCTCGAGCCGGTCGGCCCGAGCTACTGGGAGCGACTGAAGTGAGCCAGCAGACCACTGCCGCGCCCCGCGCCGCCGCCGCCACCGCCGACTACCTCGACCAGCGCACCGGCGTCGGCAAGGCGGTCAAGG
>NZ_JBFHHB010000081.1:0-12447 GCF_041597215.1 Actinotalea sp. | reverse complement strand
ATGTTCAGTCCCATGTCAGCGTCCCGTCCCGCCGTAGACCACGGCTTCGCCCTCGGAGGAGTCCAGATCGAATGCCGTGTGCACGGCGCGCACCGCGTCGTCGAGCTGATCGGCGCGCGTCACCACCGAGACCCGGATCTCGGAGGTGGAGATCATCTCGATGTTGATCCCCGCGTCGCGCAGCGCGCCGAAGAGGCGCGCCGAGACACCGGGGTGCGACTTCATGCCCGCACCGATCAACGAGAGCTTGCCGATCGAGTCGTCGTACTGCAGCGAGGCGAACCCGATCTCCCCGCGGACGGCGTCGAGGGCGTCGATGGCCTTCTGGCCGTCGGCCGCCGGCAGCGTGAAGGAGATGTCCGTCAGCCCGGTCTGCGCTGCCGAGACGTTCTGGACGATCATGTCGATGTTGACGCCCGCCTCGGCGACGACCTCGAACAGCCGTGCGGCGGTTCCCGGGACGTCGGGCACGCCGACCACGGTGACCTTCGCCTCGCTGCGGTCGTGGGCGACGCCGGAGATGATCGGCTGCTCCATGGGTCCCTCTCCTTCGACGGCCTCGGCGGGCCGGTCCGTGACGAGCGTGCCGGTGTGCCCGGAGAACGACGAGCGCACGTGGATGTCCACCCCGTGCCGCCTGCCGTACTCCACGCAGCGCAGGTTGAGCACCTTCGCACCGCTGGCCGCCATGTCGAGCATCTCCTCGTAGGAGATGCGCTGGATCTTGCGGGCGGTGGGCACGATGCGCGGGTCGGCGGTGAACACACCGTCGACGTCGGTGTAGATCTCGCAGACGTCGGCGCCGATCGCTGCGGCGATGGCGACGGCCGTGGTGTCCGACCCGCCACGGCCCAGCGTCGTCACGTCGTTGGTGTGCTCGGTGACGCCCTGGAAGCCGGCGACGATCGCGACGTTGCCCGCGGCGAGGGCCTCGTGGATGCGGTGCGCCTTGACGTCGACGATCCGCGCGCGGCCGTGCGACTCGTCGGTGATCACCCCGGCCTGCTGACCGGTGAAGGACTGTGCCTCGACGCCGAGGTTCGCGATGGCCATCGCGAGCAGGGACATGGAGATGCGCTCGCCAGCGGTGAGCAGGATGTCCATCTCGCGGAGCGGCGGCTTGGGCGAGATCTCGTTCGCGAGGTCGACCAGCTCGTCGGTCGTGTCGCCCATCGCGGACACCACGACGACGACGTCGTTGCCCGCCTTCTTGGCCTCGGTCACCCGCTTGGCGACGCGCTTGATCGCCGCCGCGTCACTGACGGAGGAACCCCCGTACTTCTGCACGATCACGCCCACGCTGAGCACTCCGCTCTCGGTCCATCGGTGGCGACGAGCATAAACCGTTCTCGATCCGTGGACACGGGACGTCCGGGATCCGGTACTGCCGAACGGGCGACCGCGGTGGGACACTGAGCGTGGGAGGCGGTCCGATGACGCGGTGGAGCAGGGCGACGGCGGCCGCGACGCTGGTCCTCGTCTGGGGGCTCGTCGCCTGCGGGACGGCCGACACCGGTGCGGGAGGGTCCCCGACGGTGAGCCTCACCCCGCCGACCGCCGTGCCGAGCAGTCCCGGCCCCTCGCTCGAACCCACCTCGGCGCCCTCGGCGAGCGCACCCGTCCCCTCCTCGACCGCGACCGGCCTGCCGGGACCGAGCCCCTCGGCCCCGGACGTCGCGGCGGCGACCTCGCTGACCGTCGTGCTCGACGAGACCGGGACCGGCCCGACGACCACCACCACGCTGACCTGCGACCCGCTGGGCGGGACCCACCCGGACGCGGCTGCGGCCTGTGCCGCGATCGAGGCCGCCGGCGGTGCGAGCGCCTTCGACCCGGTTCCGCCGCGGACCGCGTGCACCGAGCAGTACGGCGGGCCGCAGACGGCGACGGTCCGCGGGACGGTGGACGGGACCCCGGTGAACGCGGACTTCGACCGGACGAACGGCTGCGAGATCAGCAGGTGGGACCGGCTGGCCGTGCTGCTGGGAAGCGCCGGCGGGGTCTGAGCCCGGCACCGACGCTGCTCAGCGGTTCGCGTCAGGGGTGCGCGTCAGGGGTGCAGCTCAGGGGTGCAGGGCCTGGAACTCCGCCTCGGAGGCGACCTCGTCGTCCACGTCCAGGCGCAGGTGCGCGAGGACCGTCTGCAGCACGCGCAGGCAGGACGAGGCGCGCTCGCCCCAGTTGGACAGGTACGAGTACTGCCACCACCACAGCGCCTCGGTGACCTGACCGAGGGCGTGGTGCCGCAGGCCCTGGACGAGCGAGCCGACGACGAGGACCAGGTCGCCCGACATCGTGGAGGTGACGGTCTCCCCGCCGAGCACCGGATCGGCGATCTCGAGGTAGCCGTCGATGCCGTCGAGCAGGTTCTCCAGGCTCGCGCGCAACGGGTCGAGGTCCGTCTCCGGGCCGGCGTCCGGCTCGAAGCGCTCGGCCGGGACGACGTCGACGACGGCGCCGAGCCGCGCCCCGGCACCGAGGATGTCGGAGACGGCGAGCAGGAGCAGCGGGATGGCGGCCTCGGGGTTCGCCCCGGCCGCGACCTCCGTCACGGTGGAGACGAAGCGCCGGGCCTCCTCGGCCACGACGTCGGCGAGCTCGCGCAGGTCGGCGGGCGTCTGGCTGGTGGTCTCGTCAGGCACTGATCTGTCTCCGTCCTTCGAAAGCACGCCCGAGGGTGACCTCGTCGGCGTACTCCAGGTCCCCGCCCACCGGGAGTCCGGAGGCGAGTCGGGTGACGCGCAGGCCCATGGGCACGAGCAGGCGCGCGAGGTAGGTGGAGGTGGCCTCGCCCTCGACGTTCGGGTCGGTCGCGAGGATGACCTCGGTGACGCTGCCGTCGGCGAGCCGCGTGAGCAGCTGGGCGATACGCAGGTCGTCCGGACCGACGTTGTCGATCGGGTTGATGGCCCCGCCGAGCACGTGGTACCTGCCGCGGAACTCCCGGGTGCGCTCGATCGCGACGACGTCCTTGGGCTCCTCGACGACGCAGATGACGGTCTCGGAGCGGCGCGGGTCACGGCAGACCCGGCACTTCTCCTCCTGGGAGACGTTCCCGCAGATCACGCAGAACTGGACCCGTGCCTTGACCTCGGTGAGCGCGTCGACGAGGCGACGGACATCGGCCGGGTCGGCGGCGAGCAGGTGGAACGCGATGCGCTGGGCGCTCTTGGGACCGACCCCGGGCAGACGCCCGAGCTCGTCGATCAGGTCCTGGACCGCGCCCTCGTACACCCGACCAGCGTACGGGGTGCGGCCGCCGCCGGGCGCGACGCGTGCCGATCCCGCCGACGGCGTCGCCCTGCGCCCTCGCGCGGCCTCAGACGGGCGGGTCGGGGATCTCGTCGATGACGGTGCCGCCGAGCATCTGGGCGACCAGCGGTGCCCCGATCAGTCCGGACGAGGCCAGCTCGGGGTCGTCCGGGCTGGCATCGCTCCCGTCGGACGGGGCCGGCGGCCTCGGCGTGGTGGGCACGATGCCACGGCGCCCCAGGGGGCCACCGTCCCCCGGGGTGGCCTGCGGGGCCGGCTGCGACGACGGGGCGGGGCGTGCGGACGGGGCCGGTTGCGACGACGGGGCGGGGCGTGCGGACGGGGCACGGGGGCCCGCCGTCGGCGCGGGCGCCTGCGGGGCCGCCGCCCGCTGGCGTGCCGACGGGGCCGCGCGACGCGGCGCCGGACCGTCGTCGTGACCGTCGGCTGCCTCGAGGTCGGGCTCCGGCCCGTCGGGGATGCCGTCGGAGGCGATCTCGGAGACGACAGCGGTCACGGTGCGCGCCGCAGCGGGGGACGAGGCAGGCCCGGCGGGGCTCTCCACCGAGGGTCGGCGCGGGGGTGTCAGCCCTGCCGTCGGCGCGTCACCAGGGACCGCGGTGTCGGTGCGCGGCTCGGCCGTCCGGGACTCGGTGCCACCGGAGTCGGAACGGCTCGGACCCGTGGTCGCCCGGGTGACCGGGGCGGGGGCGGTCGGCGTCTCGGCGGCAGGTCCCGAGCGCGTCGGGGCCCCGGAGCCGGACGGCGCAGGAGCGGGGTCCGCCCACGAGGCCTCGGCCTGGGCCCGCGACGGCGTGCCGGCGCTCGTGGTGGACGCGGCTCGGGGAGAGCGAGTGGAGTCCGGGGCCGCCTCGGCCGCCGCCGGCCCGGAGGGGCCTGCTGCCGGGGCGATGACCGACTCGACCCGCACGTCGAGGCCGAGGGTCTCCCGCAGGGCGTTGCGGACATGGTCGCCGTGGGGTCCGGTGCGGAAGGTCGTGGCGAGCTGGGGTGTGGTGAACGCGAGGCTCACCAACCCACCCTCGACAGCCGCCACCTGAGCGTTCTCGCTGACCAGCACCCATGTGGACCGGCGCACCCCGCGCAGGGTCTGGAGCACCTCCGGCCACCGGCGACGCACCATCTCGGCCTCGGGTGCCGGACCCGCCGCAGGGCCGGAGGTGGCCGCAGCGGCCGGAGCGGCCGGAGCGGCCTCACCGACGGGCGATGCGGCCGGCGGCGCGGCGGGCTCGGGCACCGGCGCAGGACCGGGCCGGACCTCAGCGCCCGGTGCTGCCTCACGGACCGGCGGCACCTCGCGGACCGGTGCTGCCTCGCGGACCGGCGGCGCCGTGGGCGCGGGCGACGCCACGTCGTCCGCGGCACTCGCGGTCTCCGGCACGGGTGCCCGGGCCGGGGCCGGTGCGGGGGCCGGGGCCGGAGCAGATGCGGGAGCGGGAACGGGGGCCGGCTCCGGTCGGCTCGTCACCGCAGGAGAGCGCGCCGGCTCGACCCTCGGCGCGAGGGTCCCACCCTCGACCGCCCGCTCCATGCGCTCGAGCCGCGCCACGACGCCGGACCCGTCGACGGCCGGCAGCAGCATCCGGGCCACGAGGAGCTCGAGGTGCAGCCGCGGCGACGTCGCCCCGGTCATCTCGCTCAGCGCGGCGTTGGCGAGGTCCGCAGCACGGGAGAGCTCCGCCGGGCCCAGGGTGCGGGCCTGCACCCGCATCCGCTCGAGCTGGTCGGCCGGCAGGTCACGCAGCACGGCCTGGGCCGCCTCGCCCGAGGCGGCGATGACGATGAGGTCGCGCAACCGCTCCAGGACGTCCTCGACGAAGCGACGCGGCTCGTGGCCGGAGGAGATGACCCGGTCCACCACGCGGAAGGCGCTCGCGCCGTCGCGTGAGGAGATCGCATCGACGATGTCGTCGAGCAGCGCGGCATGGGTGTAGCCGAGAAGGGCGACGGCGCGCTCGTAGTCCAGGCCGGTCGCGTCCGCCCCGGCGACGAGCTGGTCGAGCACGGACAACGAGTCGCGAACCGAACCGCCACCGGCACGCACGACGAGCGGCAGCACCCCCGCAGCGACGGGCACACCCTCCGCGGCGCTCAGCTGCTCCAGGTACGGGGTCAACGTGTCGGGTGCCACGAGCCGGAACGGGTAGTGGTGGGTCCGGGAGCGGATCGTCCCGATGACCTTGTCCGGCTCCGTCGTGGCGAAGATGAACTTCACGTGCGGCGGCGGCTCCTCGACGATCTTGAGCAGCGCGTTGAACCCCTGGGGGGTCACCATGTGCGCCTCGTCGAGGATGAAGATCTTGAACCTGTCCCGGGCGGGGGCGAAGGCCGCCCGCTCGCGCAGGTCGCGGGCGTCGTCGACCCCGTTGTGGCTCGCCGCGTCGATCTCGACGACGTCGAGCGAGCCGGGCCCCCCGCGTCCCAGCTCGCGGCACGACTCGCACTCCCCGCAGGGCGTCGGGGTCGGGCCCTGCGCGCAGTTGAGGCAGCGCGCGAGGATCCTTGCCGAGGTCGTCTTCCCGCATCCGCGCGGCCCGGAGAAGAGGTAGGCGTGCGTGATCTTTCCCGCGCGCAGCGCCTGCATGAGCGGCTCGGTGACGTGCTCCTGACCGATCACCTCGGTGAAGGTCTCCGGCCGATAGCGGCGGTACAGGGCTTGGGTCACAGAATGAGCCTAGACGGCCTGCGCCGGGCGCGGCGCAGTGCCACAGTGGAGGAGTCAGCCGTTCCGTGAGCGCCGGGGCACCGCAGCGACGCTCCTGAGGTCGGCAGTGGTTCAGATCCGACGAAGGAGTCCGAGATGACCGAGATCGAGCTTCGCACCCTCCCCCCGCGCACCGTTGCCAGCGTCCGAGACGTGATCCCGCACTTCACCGACGAGGGCATGCTCTGGGAGCGCCTCATGTCGGGCCTCGCGGCCACCGGCGCGGTCGCGGCCCACGGTGAGCCCGGCCGCTCGGTCTTCCACGACCACGACCCCAGCGAGCCGGGGGTGGACGTCGAGGTGCAGGTGACGGTCACCAAGCGCTTCACGAGCACGGACGAGGTCCGGTGCGTGGAGGTGCCGGACACCCTCGTGGCGATGGGAACCCTGTACGGCCCCTACGAGCGGATCGGTCACGTGGTCGAGGAGGTCGCTCGCTGGGTCGAGACCCACGGCTACACCTTCGCCGGGGAGATGACCAACGTCTACCTCGTGGGCCCCGAGAGCGGCCGGGACCCGTCCGAGTGGGTCACCGAGGTCTGCCTGCCGGTGGCCAAGGCCACGCCGAACGGGACCTCCGGGGCCTGACCCGGTGGCGAACGACCTGCGGCGGGACCATCCGGGGCTCTACCGAGCACCCGACTCCCCCGCACGCCTGACGGTGCCCCCGCTCGCCTACCTCAGCGTCGACGGGACGGGCGACCCGAACGAGGCCCCCGCCTACGCCGAGGCGGTCGGCACGCTCTTCGCGGTCGGCTACGGCGTCCGCGCGCTGGTCAAGGCCGCGGGCGGCGAGGTGTGGACGGTCATGCCGCTCGAGGGTCTGTGGTGGGCCGACGACCTGACGGCCTTCACCGGACGGCGACGGGACGAGTGGCGCTGGCGCATGATGATCGCGCAGCCCGCCGTCGTCACCGCCGAGCTGGTGGAGGAGGCGCGATCCGCCGCCGTCGGCAAGGGGCGCGCACCCGCGGGCGAGCTCCTGCGGTTCGAGGTCCTCGAGGAGGGCGACGCCCTCCAGGTGATGCACCACGGGCCGTACGCGGAGGAGGGCCCGGCGATCGAGGCACTGCATGCGGCGATCGCCGACCTCGGGCTGCACCCGAGCGGCCCCCACCACGAGATCTACCTCAGCGACCCCCGTCGCTCCGCGCCCGAGCGGATGCGCACGATCCTGCGCCAGCCCGTCCGGGCATGAGAGGACCCCTCGCACACCCGTCAGAGCCCACCTGCCCTTGCTGCCTTCCGGCCCTGGGGGGGTTCAGCGGGGTGACGCCGCACGAGGGGTCGGGTACAAGCCTAACGCAGGCCTGAGCGGCGTCGAACGGGGGGCTCACAGGAATCCCCCAGGGGTGTCCCAGGTTCGCCCGCCACTCTCTTCCCATGAGCACGACAGCCACCCGCCCGACGCCGACGGCCTCGACCGCGCCGCCGCGCATCCCGCCGCGCCGCGCCGCCCACGCCTCGCGCCCCGTGCTGCGCCTGCGACCCCCCACCCTGCGCCGCTGGTGGACCGACGCCGTCGGGCTGACCGTCTGGGGCTCGATGCTCGTCGTCGTCGCCCTGTGGGTGCACCACGGCGGGTTCCAGGACCTCACCGCCGGGGCTGCGGCCTCGTTGAGCTCGATCGGCCGGCTCAGCGGGCTGATCAGCTCCGACCTGCTGCTGCTGCAGGTGCTCGCGATGGCCCGCGTGCCGTTCATCGAGCGTTCGATCGGTCAGGACCGGCTGGCCCGCTGGCACCGCTGGGTCGGGTTCAGCTCGATGAACCTCATCCTCGTGCACCTGGTCACCATCACGATCGGCTACGCGCTCTTCGACGGCAGCAACGTGCTGCGCGAGTTCTGGGACCTCACGACGAACGCCCCGGGAATGCTCCTCGCACTCGCGGGGACGATCGCCCTCGGGATGGTCTCCGTCACCTCGATGCGTTTCGCTCGCCGCAAGCTGCGGTACGAGTCGTGGCACCTGCTGCACCTGTACGCCTACCTCGGCGCCGGCCTCGCCCTTCCGCACCAGCTGTGGACCGGCTCGGACTTCCTCCTGTCGACGGCTGCGACCGTGTACTGGTGGAGCCTGTACGGGCTCGTCATGGTCGCCGTCCTGATCTGGCGCGTGATCGTGCCCCTGCGCACCTCGCTGCGCCAGCGGCTGCGGGTCACCAGCGTCGTACCGGACGGCGCGGGGGCCGTCAGCGTGACCGTCGCCGGCCCGCACCTGGACGAGCTCCGGGTCAGCGCAGGGCAGTTCTTCGTCTGGCGCTTCCGCACCGGCCCCGGCTGGACCCGCGGCCACCCGCTGTCCCTCTCGGCAGCACCCACGACGGCGGGCCTGCGCGTCACCATCGGCGTCACCGGGGACGACGGCGAACGGATCGCGCGGATGCCCGTGGGAACCACGGTCCTGGTCGAGGGCCCGTACGGACGGCTGCGTCCCGAGGTCCGCACCCGCGAGAACCTCGTGCTCATCGGTTCGGGCCTCGGCCTCGCCCCGCTCGTCGCCCTGGCCCAGGAGGCCGTGCTCGCCGGCCGCGGCGGGACGACGACGCTCGTCCGGCGGTTGCGCAGCGAGCAGGACGTGCCGATGCAGGCCGATGTCGAGCACCTGCGCTCGCTCGGCAGGCTCCAGGTGATCGACCTGGTCGGTCCGCGCAGCACCGTCGGCACGGCCTGGCTCCCCCGGCAGCACGGGCACCTGCCCGGGCAGGAGGCCGTCCACCGTCTGATCCCTCGGCTCGACACCAGCGACGTCTTCGTCTGCGGTGCCGCCCCCTGGGCCGAGGCCGTTGCAGCCGATCTGCACGCGGCAGGACTTCCGCACACCGCGCTCCACGTCGAGCGCTTCTCCTGGTGAGGTGACACCCCATGCGACGCATCGTCATCGCGATCGGCTCGACCCTGACGGGTCTCGTCCTCCTCTTCTCCTGGCCGACGAGCCTCAACCGCTCCGTCGCCCTGGCGGAGACCTCGACCACCGAGGGGTCGAGCAGCACGACGGCCGCGAGCACTGACACCTCGACGGACGAGTCGGCGACGGACGGGTCGGCGACGGACGAGTCCACGAGCGACGCGGGAGCGACGGAAGGCAGCACCGACTCCTCGACGACCACCGAGGCCACCCCGAGCACGACGTCGACCGACGGCACCTACACGGGCGACTCGATCTCCACCGAGTTCGGGCCCGTCCAGGTGCAGATCACCGTGACCGACGGGGTCGTGACCAGCGCGGAGGCGATCGCCTACCCGAACACGAACTCCAAGGACCAGCGGATCAACTCCTACGCGATCCCCACGCTGAACGCCGAGGCGGTCGAGGCGCAGAGCGCGTCGATCCAGATGGTCAGCGGGGCGACCTACACGAGCAACGGCTACATCGCCTCGCTGCAGAGCGCGCTCGACCAGGCGGGGCTGTGAGCACCGCGACGCTGGCCGCCGCGGCCGGCTCGACGACGGCGGCGCCCGCACAGGCCCAGTCCCGTGCGTGGGTCGAGCACATCATGGGCATGCCGATCTCGGTGCACGTGCGAGGCCCTCAGGCGCGCACCCCGGAGGTCGCCTCGGCCGTGGCCGCCGCGATGGACGACCTCCGGGAGATCGAGGCGCGGTTCAGCACCTACCGCCACGACTCGGAGATCAGCCGGATCCAGCACGGCGAGCTCACCCTGGAGGACGCGAGCACCCAGGTCCGCCAGGTGGAGCTGCTCTGCCGAGCGGCACTCGAGCGCACCGGCGGCTGGTTCGACGCGTGGAACGCGGTGCCCGGGATGCCCGGGGTCTTCGACCCGACCGGACTGGTCAAGACCTTCGGGGTCACCTGGGCGGCACGGCACCTGGACGCCTTCGCGCCGACGCTGGGCTACGCCTTCGGTGCCGGTGGGGACATCCAGCTGCGCGCTGCGCCCGACTCCGAGCCGTGGCAGGTCGGCATCGAGGACCCCCGCGACCAGACCCGGGTGCTCGCGCACGTGCCGGTGTCCGACGGCGCCGTCGCGACCTCGGGCAGCGCCTCGCGCGGGGCGCACATCATGGATCCCCACACGGGAGCGGCCGCCGAGGGGCTGCTCTCGGCAACGGTGATCGGCCCGTCCCTGCTCTGGGCCGACGTCCTGGCGACGGCGGCCGTCGCTCGGGGCGCGGGCGCTGCGGAGTGGGTCGGCACGTTGCACGGGACAAGCGGCATGCTGGTGACCACGAGCGGCGCAGTGCACCGGTGGTCGAACCCCGTCTGAGCACCGGGACCTCGCACCGCCCGACCGTCCGATCCCGACCACGGCCGGCCCGCCCAGGACCGACCTCTCCCGCCCCGAGGAGTCACCGTGTTCGACCTCGTCGCCGGCCTGCCGCTGCACCCGCTGATCGTCCACGCGACCGAGGTGGTCGTCCCGGCCGCGGCCCTTGCGGTCATCCTGGCCGCCCTGTGGCGCCGGTTCCGCCAGTGGGCCTATGCCCTTCCCCTCGCCCTGTCCCTGGCTGCGCTCGTGCTCACGCCGATCACGACGCAGTCGGGCGAGGCCCTGGCGCGCCGCGTCGAGGCCTCCGCGCTGCTCGGGACGCACATGAGCATGGCGGAGGGCCTCCTGCCCTTCGTCGCCGTGCTGACGATCGCGGCCGCCGGGCTGTTCTGGTGGGCCCGACAGGAGCGGACCAACGCGCGACTGGCCGCCGCGCCGGGGCCGACGGTCGCGCCGACCGGACTCGCGGCACTCCCCCGCCCGCTCATCCGTGGGCTCGTCGTGCTCGCGGTGCTCGCCGGGATCGGCACGACCGTCCAGGCCGTGCGGATCGGGCACAGCGGGGCCGAGGCGGCGTGGTCCGACGTCGTCACCCCCGCGGGGAGCGAGTCGCCGAGCCCGGGCGACGGCTGACGGGGCGCGCGGCGCTCAGCCCTGGGCGTCCCGCCAGGCGACCCACTGCCGGACGAGGTCGAGGTCGTAGTCCGGCCCGCCGACGCCGATCGTGAAGAGGCTCACGCCCGCGGCGACCAGATCGGCCGCGACCTGCCGCGGAGGGGCGGAGACCCCGACCGACCGCTCGACGAGGGTCGCGGTGTCCCGGCCGACGGCCGCACCGTGCTCGTCGAGGATCGCGCTCTTGCGGGTCAGCGTCGCGAGGTCACCGAAGGAGTGCCACGCATCGGCGTGCTCGGCCACCACGCGCAACGTCTTGCGCTCTCCCCCACCCCCGATGAGGACGGGGATCTTCCGGGTGGGGGCCGGGTTGCCGGCCGCCAGGCGCGCCGTGATGCGCGGCATCGCCTGCGCGAGGTCACCGATCCGGTACCCGGCGGTGCCGAACTCGTAGCCGAACTGTTGGTAGTCCTTCTCGAACCAGCCGGCGCCGATGCCGAGGATGAGCCGGCCGCCGCTGATGTGGTCGACGGTGCGGGCCATGTCCGCCAGAAGCTCGGGGTTGCGGTAGGAGTTGCAGCTGACCAGCGCGCCGATCTCGACCCGGCTGGTCTGCTCCGCCCAGGCGCCGAGCATCGTCCAGCACTCGAAGTGCTTACCGTCCGGGTCTCCGTAGAGCGGGAAGAAGTGGTCCCAGTTGAAGATCACGTCGACTCCGGCGTCCTCCGCACGGCGGACCGCGTCACGGATCTGGCCGTAGTCGGCCTGCTGGGGCTGGAGCTGGACAGCGATGCGCACGGGGAAGGTCATGGGATCGACCCTAAGCGCGGGGCCCGGTGCCGCCGCACGCGGGCTTCGCTCCCCCTCGACTCACTCCCCATACTTGCGCCGTGACCGTCGCCACCCCCGCACCTGCCGTCGCCGCCGCACGGCGACCGGGCGAGGCCATGAGGGCCGATATCCAGGGCCTGCGCGCCGTCGCCGTCGCAGCGGTGCTCGCCTACCACCTGTGGCCCGGCGCCGTACGCGGCGGCTACGTCGGCGTCGACGTCTTCCTCGTCATCTCTGGCTACCTCATCACCGCGCACCTGCTGCGCGAACCACCCACCACCTGGCGCGCCGTCGGCCGGTTCTGGGGTCGACGCGTGCGGCGACTGCTCCCGGCCTCCGCGCTGGTGATCCTCGTCACGGTCGCGCTCGGCGCCGTGGTGCTCCCCGGCACGCAGCTCGGGCGCACCGGTGGCGCGGCCGTCACCTCGGCGCTGTACGTGCAGAACTGGTCGCTGGCCGGCTCGGCGACGGACTACCTCGCAGCGGAGGACGCCCCCACTGCCCTGCGGCACTACTGGTCCCTGTCGGTGGAGGAGCAGTTCTACCTCGTGTGGCCGCTGCTGATCGGGGCTGCGGCGCTGGTCGCACGACGCCTGCGCCGCCTCGGCACCGGGGGGACGGTGGGCGTCGTCGTCCTGGCGGTGCTCGCTGCCTCCCTCGCGTGGTCGGTGCACCTGACGGCGAACAACCCGGCGGCCGCGTACTTCGTCACCACGACGCGCATCTGGGAGCTGGCGCTCGGTGGGGCGATCGCGGTGCTCGGCCTGCGGCAGTGGACGCTTCCGCGGCGCCT
>NZ_JBFHHB010000080.1:0-12540 GCF_041597215.1 Actinotalea sp. | reverse complement strand
GGCCCTCAGGGGCGGCGCGGGGTCGGTCAGTCGCGGGCGAGCACCTCGATCAGCTGCTCGACGGTGGGGGAGCCGTCGACACCGGCAGGGCTGCGATAGAGCCGACAGGACAGGCCCACCGGCGCGTCCGGCTCGGCGAAGGGGTCCACCCCGTCCACCAAGATGGACGGCGATCCGTGGAACCTCCAGGACTCGGCCTCGTCCGCGGTGGTCACCAGGACGCGTTTCACCGGGGTGGATCGGCCCAGGGCGGTCAGCGCCTCGCGCAGGCGCGCGTCGGCCACCTGCCAGCTGGGGCAGCCGTCGAAGTACAGGAGCTGGATCCTCATCGCGTGGACCCGCTCTCCGCCTCAGCGCGAGCCTCGGACAGCTCGATCAGATGCCCGTCAGGATCGCGCAGGAAGCAGCGGACCTCGCCGCCCCAGTCGTGAGGCGGGGTGAGGAACTGGGCGCCTCGCCCGACCAGCACGTCGTAGGCACCCCGGCAATCGCCCACCCGGAGCGTGATCGCAGCGCTCACCCGGTCTGGATCGGCAGGCGGCGCGAGTGTGACGCTCGGCTTGTCCTCGGTCGGGTCACCACCGGTGACGAGCAGCAGCCACGCCCCGGCGAAACGGAGCACCACGCTGGTTCCGCCGTACTCGCGGTACAGCTCGGCACCCAGCACCTCTGTCCAGAAGTCCCGAGAGCGGACGACGTCGCTCACGACCAGGATCTGCGTCAGGGCCACGTCGGGGTCCGGGAACGACGACGCGGCACGCTGTGCGGGGTCGGTCACGGTGACAACTCCTCTGCATCGGACGCAAACGCCGGCGTCGGCGGGACCCTCCCGCCGTTTTCGGCCTGCAGTCGTGCCGAGCGCTCCGGCCTACGGCGCTCATGGCTCAAGCATGCGCCACCAAGCCCTGGAACCGCTCGGTGGCCACGCGCCAGGTGCCGGCGGCGGACCGGGTGTGTAGGGCTACGCCTCCGTGGAACCAGCTCGCCCGGCACGCTGGCCGTCGGCGGCCTCCATCGCGCCGCGCACCGCGCGCACGAGAAGGGCCGCCATCCCTGGCGAGAGGGATGACGGCCTTCAGGGGCGCGACCGGCCTTGCGGCCGATCGCATCGTGGAGGTGGCGGGAATCGAACCCGCGTCCGACGGCAGTGAACCAGGACTTCTCCGGGTGCAGTCCGCTAGTAGATTTTCTCGGCCCCAGCGTTCACGCGGACATGCCGCTGACGGGCCCAGTCACGTAAGAGTCCCTGCAGCCCCCGTGACATGGACTGCAAGCAGTGGCTCTCTAGATGACGCCAGGGACTGAGGCGAGAGCTACCTCAGGCTGACGGACTTCGAGACTCGCTCAGGCGGCGAGTGCGAAGTCGGTGCGCTTGGAATCGGCACCTATTGGTTTGCAGGGAGCGTTGACGAGATAACCCTGCATCCTCGACCCGCTTCTCCTGGAACGACGACCATCGTCGAAACCGATCACCCCCTATGCAGTTGTCACCACTGGGAGCGACCGCGAACGGTTCCACCCAGCAGGTCCAGCGTAGTCGACAACGCGCGGGACGTCGCCGGGATTCCCGTGGGCCGGAGGTCCCGACCGAGGGACACGGCACCGGCGGCGTGGCCGACCCCGGGCCTCGCAGGTCACCAGGAGCCGCCGCCCCCGCCCCCGCCGCCGCCACCGGAGAACCCGCCGCCGCCCAGCCCTGAGGAGCCCGAGGAACCCGGGGTCGGTGCCGAGACGGCGGAGTCGGCAGCGGACGTGAAGCCGGCGAGATCGCGGTCGAGGGTTCCGGCCGAGGCCCAGAAGCCCGCGTGACCCCAGGAACCCAGGTACCAGCTCGGGGTGGGGAGGTCCTCGCCCCGCGCGGCGAGCTCGGCGAACACCCGCGCCCACCGCTCGGTCAGGCCGAAGGCGATGGCGAAGGGCAGGTACCGGCTGAAGAGGTCCTCGCCCTCCTCGAAGCGCAGCTGCTCGGCCTCGGCCGTGGCCAGGTACAGGCGGAAGCCCTCGGTCTGGGCGAGCACGGCAGACCCCGCGGCGGTTCGTGCCGGGGCCAGCCCGGCGGTGGCCAGGGTGACGACGCCCACCACGACGAGCCCGAGCCCCACCAGGGCGAACGACGAGAACTGCGCGAGGGCGGCGGTCAGCAGCCCGCCGAGCACGACGAGACCGACCCCGCCGCCGGCCCAGCGTCCGCGTGCCGTCTGCGGGTTGCTGCGGAACCAGCCGCGGTCGGTCACGTCCTCGTAGAGCAGGCCCTGGACGCGCTTGAGGTCGGAGGCGAACGTGGTGCGCAGCTCGGAGAGGGTCGTCGACTGCTGACCGCGGAAGATCTGGGTCACCAGGACGTCCTCGTAGGGCAGCAGTCGGACCGGCTCCTTCCCGGTCCAGATCAGCCGCCAGTCCTCCTCCGGGTCGCTGAGGCGTTCGATGAGGACGAATCCTCGGACGGCGAGGTCGACGATCGTCGAGGTGACGTCGTGCGTGTCGGCCTTCTCGTCGACCAGGGTGCCGAGCTGACCCGGGCGCAGGCCCTCGGGAGGGGTGAACCGGACGGCGACCGGGTGCCTGGAGCGCGAGCCCCGCGCCGTGGTGGTGCCGTCCGCGCCGGGCACGGGGCTGAGCCCCGGAGTCAGGCCCAGGTAGACCTCGTCCCGACCGACCCGACGAGCCCTGCGCAGCACGAGGAACGAGCCGACGCCGGCGACGAGCGCCGCAAGACCCCCGGTCAGGGGCGTCAGGGCGAACGGGCTGCGCTCGACCGCGCGCTCGACGAGCAGGGGAGCGGTGTCGAAGGTCCCGGCGGGGAACCCGACGGCCAGGGTGAGCGGGTCGCCGGGGTCAAGGGCGGACTGGGTCACCGTCACCGAGGGCCCGGGGGCCGGTACCCCGTCGCAGGGGGTGGTCGAGCCCGTCGGGCCGGCGAAGCACTCGACGGCCGTGGCGTCCGCGGGACCGACGACGGTCACCGAGATGTCCTGCAGCGGAAGACTCCAGCCCTCGTCGATCACGTTGAGGTAGAGCTCGTCCTGCGCGAGGGTCCCGCTCGGGAAGGCGAACCCCGCGGGGTTGACCCAGCCGTCGACCCGGTAGGTGATCCGGTAGGTGTGCACCCCGCTGATCTCGGTGTCCGGGTCACCGATCCGGATGCGCAGCCGGGAACCGAGGTCCTCGAGGTGGACCTGAGCCGGCGCGTCGCTGCTCGACGCGGTCACGCCTCCGATGAGGTACTCGCGGTCCTGCGCGTCGTCGTAGCCGATGCGGTCCACGAGGTAGAGCTCGGGGCCGTGCCGTCCGAGGTCGCCGAAGTCCTGGGTGAGCTCGAGCTCGACCAGGGCCTGACCGTCGCCGTCGAGGGTGATGGTCTGCGCGTACCTCAGGACCGACTCCTCGTCGGTGGATGCCGACGCGGGTGCCGACGAGGCGAGCAGGCCGAGCAGGACGACAGCCGCCGCGCCGAGGGACCGCAGGAAGGGCCGGGCGGAGCGCTCGGCGGACAGGGTGCCGGGCGCCGTCGTCGCAGCGCTCACCTCTGGCGCCGGAGGCTCATCGCCGCCTGTGCCTCGCGGTTCTCCTGCTTCTCCCGCAGGGTCTGACGCTTGTCGTACTCCTTCTTGCCTCGAGCCAGCGCGATCTCGACCTTGGCCCGGCCGTCGACGAAGTACAGCGACAAGGGGATGATCGTGCGCCCCTTGGCCTGGCTCTCCATCGCCAGCTCCTCGATCTCGTGCTTGTGCAGCAGGAGCTTGCGCTTGCGGCGCGGGGCGTGGTTGGTCCACGTGCCCTCGGTGTACTCGGGGATGTGCACACCCTCGAGCCATGCCTCACCGCGGTCGACGCTCGCGAACCCGTCGATCAGGGAGGCGCGGCCTGCGCGCAGCGCCTTGACCTCCGTGCCGGTGAGCACGATGCCCGCCTCGAAGGTGTCGTCGATGTGGTAGTCGTGCCGCGCCTTCTTGTTCGACGCGACGAGCTTGCGTCCCGTCTCCTTGGCCATGGGTCCAGGCTAGGCGATCGGCGGACCCGCGCTCACCGGGATTACCGCCAGGTCACTTCGCGATGAGCGGCCACGGGTCGACGGTGGCCCCGTTGACGTACACCTCGAAGTGCAGGTGGCAGGCGGCGGAGGTCCCGGTGTTCCCGGAGTAGCCGATCAAGGTCCCCTGGGAGACCTGCTGCCCGGAGGACACCGTGAAGCTCGACATGTGGTTGTAGCTGGACATCAACGAGCTGCCGTTCCAGTACCCGTTGTTGATCATCACCTGGTTGCCGTACCCCGAGCGGAACTTCGCCCACTGCACCGTTCCCGAGGCGGCGGCGTAGATCTCGGTCCCGCAGTAGGTGCGCAGGTCCGTCCCGGCGTGCATGCGCCAGTAGAGCAGGACCGGGTGGAACCTCATGCCGTAGTCCGAGGTCTTGTAGATCGGGTTGATGGAGGTCGGGTTGATGAAGGGCTGCGAGGCGGTCGAGCCGATGGGCGACTGACCGGCGGCCTTGCGGGCCTCCTCCTGCTTGCGGACGATCTCCTTCAGGTCGGCCTCGAGCGCGGCCTGCTGGTCCGCGAGCTCCTGGGCCTTGGCCACCTGATCGGCCTTGAGCGACTCGAGGCTCGCGGTCTTGGCCTCCTGCTCCGCCAGCAGCGACTCGACCTGGGCCTTGCGCTCCGCCGCGGCGACGCGGGCCTCCTCGGCCTCGATCACCTTCGCGTCGGCCTCGGCCTTGAGCACGGCGACCCGCTCGGCGACGGCCTCCTGGCGGGCGGCGAGGTTGCGGTTCGTCGCGACGATCTGCTCGACCTCGTGCAGGGCCTGGGTCTGGGTGCGCAGTGCGGTTGCCGCCAGTGCCGTCTGCTCGATGTAGTCCTCGGTGGAGGTCGAGTCGAGCACGGCGGTGAACGACGACGTCGCCAGGTCGCCCTTGTAGGCGTCCCTCGCCATCTGCCCGATGGCCGCGCGCAGCTCGCTCGCGCGGGTGTTCCCGGTCTCGATCTGAGTGCCCAGGCGCTCGGACTCGGACTGAGCGGCCTCGAGGCGCTGCGCGATGAGCGCCGCCTCCCGCTCGACGGTGGCCAGGAGGGTCTCTGCCGCGGCGAGCTGCTCCTGGGCGACGGGGACCTGGGCCTCGATGCCCTTGAGCTCGGCGTAGGCCTGGATGAGGGCCTCGTCGGTGTCCTCCAGGTCGCCCTGCAGGGCAGCGAGCGCCTCGTCGACAGCCTTCTGCGCCGCCTCGGTCTGCGCGCGCTCGTCGTCGTAGGTGTCCGCCGCGCTCGGCAGGGCCGCGCCGATCGACAGGACCACGAGGGCGAGGAAGGCCGCCAGGGTGGCGCGCGCCTTGCGTCTCATCGGGCTCACACCTTCGTGTATCGGCTGAGGGAGACCAGGGAGGAGATCGCCGCGAGGACGATCGCGACGGCGACGAGCGCCGGGGCGATCATCCACACGGCATCCGTGCCGATGTACGGAACCCAGGTCACCGAGGTGGCCAGCCAGTCCTGGACGAGGTACCGCACGCCGAACCACAGACCGCCGACCGCCATCGCAGCGCCGATCGTCGCGGCGATCGCGCCCTCGAGCATGAACGGTAGCTGGATGAACAGGTTCGATGCCCCCACCAGACGCATGATCCCCGTCTCACGGCGGCGGCTCAAGGCCGACAGCCGGATCGTCGTGGTGATGAGCAGCACGGCGGCCAGCAGCATGACGGCGGCGAGGCCGACGGAGAGCAGGGTCGCGCGGTTGAGCACGAGGATGATCGGCTCGATCACCTGACGCTGGTCGCGGACCTCCTCCACGCCCTGCCTGCCGGTGAAGTAGTCGTGGATGACCTCGTACTGCTGCGGGTCCACCAGCGCGACACGGAACGAGGCCTGCATCTGGTCGGCCGTGACGCCCTGGGCCCACCACTCTCCCGAGTAGCGCTCCTGGAACGACGCGAAGGCCTGGTCCTTCGTCTCGAAGAAGACCTCCTCGACGTAGGGCGCGAGCGCATCGCCGTTCAGCTCGGAGTCGATGGTGTCGATCTGCTCCTGGCTCGCCTCACCGCTGGCACAGGTCGCGGTGTCGGAGGTCTGGGGGCACAGGAAGATCGAGACCTCGACCTTGTCGTACCACTCGTCCTTCATCTGGTTGATCTGCAGCTGCAGCAGCGCGGCCGAGCCGACGAAGGTCAGCGAGATGAACGTCACCAGGACGACCGAGACCGCCATGGACAGGTTGCGCCGCAGGCCGACGCCGATCTCGGACAGGATGAACTGGAGTCTCATTCCGGGCCCCTCAGCGATCCGAGCCGTACACGCCGCGGGACTGGTCCCTGACCACCTGGCCCGAGTCCAGCTCGATCACGCGCTTGCGCATCTGGTCGACGATCTCGTCGTCGTGGGTGGCCATGACCACCGTCGTCCCGGTGCGGTTGATGCGGTCGAGGAGCCGCATGATGCCCACGCTGGTGGTCGGGTCGAGGTTCCCGGTCGGCTCGTCGGCGAGCAGGATCGACGGCCGGTTGACGAAGGCGCGGGCGATCGCCACGCGCTGCTGCTCGCCACCGGAGAGCTCGTGCGGGCGGCGCTTCTCCTTGCCGCCGAGGCCGACGAGCTCGAGGGTGTCGGGGACCGTCGTCATGATGTGGTGCCGCGGCTTGCCGATGACCTGGAGCGCGAAGGCGACGTTCTCGAAGACGGTCTTGTTGGGCAGCAGCCGGAAGTCCTGGAAGACGGCGCCCATCTGGCGGCGCAGGTGCGGGACCTTCCAGCTCGACAGGGTCGACAGGTCCTTGCCCGCGACGAAGACGCGGCCCGCCGTGGGGCGCTCCTCGCGGAGCACCAGACGCAGCATCGTCGACTTGCCCGAGCCCGACGCCCCGACGAGGAAGACGAACTCGCCCCGCTCGATCTCGAGGTCGGCGGCGTCCAGGGCAGGCCTTGCCCCGCGCGCGTAGACCTTGGTGACGTTCTCGAGGCGAATCACTGTGCTCCGGGGGGATCGGCGACCTGTGCTCCTGCCTGCGGTGCACGGGCACGCCGAGCACCGGTGGCAGGGGACTGCTGGCCCACACTAAGCACGCCGTCGGGAGCCACGCGCCGCAACACGCCGCCCGGCGCCTGTGGACGGGGTGCGAAGGGGACGCAGCGGGACGTATCGGGCCGTGCTCGCCGCCCGTGGGCGGCTCGTCGGGCGCTGCCGGGGCGCGGAGCCCTCGAGCGGGTGCTGCAGGGGCGCGGAGCCCTGGAGCTCAGGAGTCCGTCCCGCGACGCCAACGGATCCCGGCCTCGATGAAGCCGTCGATGTCCCCGTCGAAGACGCTGGCCGGGTTGCCGACCTCGAACTCGGTGCGCAGGTCCTTGACCATCTGGTACGGCTGGAGCACGTAGGAGCGCATCTGGTCGCCCCAGCTCGCCTTGATGTCGCCGGCGAGCTCCTTCTGGGTGGCCTTCTCCTCGGCCTGGCGGAGGACGAGCAGCCGGGACTGGAGGACGCGCAGGGCCGCGGCGCGGTTCTGGATCTGCGACTTCTCGTTCTGCATCGACACGACGGTGCCGGTGGGGATGTGGGTCAGGCGCACCGCGGAGTCGGTCGTGTTGACCGACTGACCACCCGGGCCTGACGAGCGGAACACGTCGACCTTGATCTCGTTCTCGGGGATGTCGATGTGGTCGGTCTGCTCGATGAGCGGGACCACCTCGACCGCGGCGAAGGAGGTCTGGCGTCGGCCCTGGTTGTCGAAGGGGGAGATCCGCACCAGGCGGTGCGTCCCGGCCTCCACGGACAGGTTCCCGAAGGCGTAGGGCACCTTGACCTCGAAGGTCGCCGACTTCAGTCCGGCCTCCTCCGCGTAGGAGGTGTCCAGGACGGCGGTGGGGTAGCCGTGGCGTTCGGCCCAGCGCAGGTACATCCGCAGCAGCATCTCGGCGAAGTCGGCGGCGTCCACGCCACCGGCGCCGGCGCGGATCGTGACGACGGCCTCGCGCGAGTCGTACTCCCCGGAGAGCAGGGTGCGCACCTCGAGGGCGCCGAGGTCCTTGCGGAGCGTGACGAGCTCGGCCTCGGCGTCGGCGAGCGTCTCGGCGTCGTCCTCCTCCTCGGCCATCTCGACGAGGGTCTCCAGGTCGTCGAGGCGTCGCTCGAAGCCGGACAGGCGCTCGACCTCGCTCTGGGCGTGGGAGAGGGCCGAGGTGACCTTCTGCGCCGCGTCCGCGTCGTCCCACAGGTCCGGTGCGGAGGCCTGCTCGGACAGCTCGGCGATCCGGGCCCGGAGGGCATCGGGGTCGACGACGGCGCTGATGGTGCCGAGGGTCGTCCGTAGGGCGGCGATCTCGGAGGGGAAGTCGGTTGCGGCCACCACGGAAGGGTACTCGGGTGCGGGTCCCGGCCGGACGGGTCCGTCGCTGCCCGCTGCTCGGTGGCGCCCCGGACGCGCAGGAGGGCACCGGTCCGCTGGGCTCGCGGGCGTTCGTCGGCCCGGCGGTCAGCGTGTGGTCGCGGAGGCCGTCACCGTGAGGTCGATCCCGTCCGACCACGGGGCGGTGACGGCGCTGATCAGGACGGGCCGGGTCACGGCGTGCAGGGTGACCGACACCGTCTGCCCGTCCAGGCTCGTGGACACCAGGCGCACGTCCTCGAGCCCCGTCGCCGGTGCTGCCGTGGCCAGGTGCTCGGTCGCTGCCTGCCGCACGCTGGACTCGGTCAGCAGCACGCCGGTCCCGCCTTCGGGAGCCGGCTGACGGTCGGCTGCGTAGTAGGCCTCCTCGTCGAGCGCGTCGGCGCAGGCCAGTGCCGTGAGGTCGGCCAGGGCGAGGAGCCGCTTGCGGTCAAGGTGCACGGCGCTCGCCGAGACGACGGCGGTCAACAGCAGCACGGCGAGGACGACGAAGCCGAGGGTCAGCAGCATGACCTGACCGTGGTCGTCGCGCCTGGGCGCCTCCCCGGCGGTCACGGCCGGCCCTCGGCGAAGCGTGCGAGAGTGCCGGAGGCCGAGGCGCTCACGGGCACGCTGAGCGGGACGGCGTCCCGAAGGAATCCCGGGACCAGCGGCAGGTCCACGGCCAGACGGATCGTCGCGGTCACCGTGCTCCCCGGCGTGCTGCAGTCCGTCCCGCAGCTCAGCTCGAGTACCCCGGCCGGGTCGGTCCGGATCCCTTGGTCGCCCAGCGCGATCCCCACCGCGGCCACCGCCCGTGCCCCGGCGGGGGCGCGGTCCGAGGGTGCGGCGTCCGAGGACGCTCCTGCGGCGGAGGTGACGGCGCGGACCGCCTCCCTCGCGGCGCCGTCCACGGCGAAGGCGGCGGCCTGCAGCCGACCGAGGGTGAGCACCAGGTAGACGAGAGGGACGAGCAGGATCAGCGTGACGGCGAGGAACTCCACGACGGCGCTGCCCTCGTCGCCCTGCGGCGCCCTCCCGTCCCCGGAGCCGACGAGTGCGCGCCTGACGGCCACGACGGTGGGCCGGCGCCGAGCGCGCGGGGCACCCCGACGGGCGGTGCTCACGGGGCTTCGTCCAGGGCGTGCCCCGTGACGGTGAGCGAGGTCGGTCCGAGCAGGCCCAGCAGCGGCAGCGGAGCGACGACCTGCACCTCGACCACAGCGAGCCCGTCGATCACCGTCCGGCCGGCCTGGACGTCGCGGGCGTACCCCGGAGCGAGCGAGGCCTCGATGAGCTCGCGGGTGCGGGCAGCTCCGTTGGCGGGGTCGCGGTCGGCAAGGGCCGCGTACCGCGCGCCCTCTGCTGCGCAGTCGACGAGCGTGTTGCGTACGTGCAGCGCGAGCATGAGCTGCAGGACGGCTGCGGCGAGGAGCGTCGTCAGCGCGCCGACGAGCACGAAGTCGACGACGGCCGATCCCGCGTCGCGGCGGACCTCAGCCGCCGAACCCGGAGACACGTGCGATCGCGGACTCGAAGAGACCCGTCAGCGCCGGTCCCGCGACGGCCCAGATCGCCAGCACGAGGCCGGCAGTCATCAGGGTCACCAGGACCCAGCCCGGGACATCGCCCCGCTCCTCGGTCAGGTCGATCTCGCGCATGGGCTTCTCCTTCTTCCTCGGTGCGGCGGGCGTCGGCCGCCCGCCGGGGCGTGGTCGGTGCCGTGCTCGGCGGCGGTCACAGGTCGAGCCTCAGGGCCCAGAGTCCGGGGAAGACGGCGAACACGACGGTCACCGGGAGGATCAGGAAGACCACCGGGACCATCATCGCCACCTCCTTGCGTCCGCCCGCCTCCATCAATGCCCGACGCCCCGCCTCGCGGACGTCCTGGGCCTGGGCCCGCAGGACCTCGGCGAGCGGCGTCCCGCGCTCGACGGCCACGGCGATCGCCTCGGCGAAACGAGTGAGCTCTGCCACGCCCGTCCTGTCGGCCAGCCTCTCCAGCGCCTCGGCCAGCGGCAGCCCCGCGTGGGTCGCGGCGACGAGGCCGCGGAACTCCTCGCTCAGCGGACCCGTGCTCAGGGTGGAGACCCGGTCCAAGGAGGCTCGCACGCCCTCGCCGGCGCCGACGCCGAGGGCGAGCAGCTCGGCGAGGCTCGGCAGCTCCAGCAGGATCTCGCGCTCGCGCGTCTGGATCCGTCTGGTCAGTGCCTGGTCCCGCAGGACGAGCCCGGCCAGCGCCCCCGTGACGACGAGCAGGAGCGCGAGCGGCAGCGGCAGACCGCGCCCGGCGAGCAGCAGCAGGGCGAGAGCCAGGCCGCAGGCGGTCCCCAGGACGGCGGCGACGACCTGCTCCACCCGGAAGCGCTCGACCGAGACCTCTCCGCCGGCCCGGACGAGGCGGCGTTGCAGCTGGGCGGTCGGCGAGCCGAGCCGCTCCACCCAGCGCACGGCATCGGCCATGACGGGCGTGAGCAGCCGCTCGACCGTGGTGAACGGAGTGCGGTGGCCGACGTCGGGTCCCGCGCCGCTCTCAGCGACGGGAGCGCGCAGGTACGGCGCGACGCGGTCGCCGAGCCGGGGACGGCGGGCCGCGAGGTGCACGGCGACCAGGGTGAGACCGAGGCCGCACAGTGCGCCGACTGCCGCGCCGGCTCCCGGACCCAGCGGGACGCCGATCGAGCCCGGTGCGGCAGCGGTGAGAGCCGCCACGGCGATCGTCGGCGCGCTCACCGCAGGACCCGTGGCTCGTCGGGGAGGCGTCCGATGTGGATCATCAGGCGGTAGGCCACGACCGAGCTCCCGGCACCGGCGGCCAGCACGACGGCTCCGGCCCCCGTGCCGAAGGCGGCCGTGGCCTCCGGGCGGGTGGCGAGCAGGGCCAGGACGACCCACGGCGCCGCGACCGCCAGGCGGGCGGCGTTGACCGTCCAGCTCTGCCGGGCCTCGAGCTCTCCCCGGGTGCGCAGATCGGTGCGCAGGAACCCGGCGAGGGTCCGCAGCAGACGCCCGAGGTCGCTACCGCCCACGTCTCGCGTCAGCCGAAGCGCCTCGACGATGCGATCGGCCACCGGGTCCGCCAACCGCGCCTTGAGTGCGTCCAGGCTCTCCTCGAAGCGACCGGTGACCCGGTGGTCCTCCGCGAAGGCGAGGAAGGCCGGGCGCAGCTCGACAGGCCCGCGTTCGCCGACCTGGGCGAGCGCCTCCGGGAGGGACAGCCCCGCGCGGATGCCCGAGGCGAGATGGTCCACGACATCCGGCCACAGGCCCCGGAGCGCAGCGCGCCGGGCCCGGGCCCTCGACCGCACCAGGGCGAGCGGGGCCCACCCGGCCATCGCCCCGAAGCAGGCGGCGATCGCCGGCGTGCCGGTCAGGGCGGTCACGAGCAGGCCGACGGCCAGCCCCGTCGAGGCGCACAGGGCCAGGAGTCCCGAGGGTGTCACCCCGGGCGCTCCCGCCTGGGCCAGGAGGTCCGCGAGCGCCGGGCGCCACCGGGACCGGCGCGGCGGCGCAGGCTCGGACGTGGCGGCCCACAGCAGCAGGCAGAGGCCTGCCCCGAGCAGGAGCCCGGCCACCACGCCCATGTCAGTCGCCGTCCAGCAGGAGGGCGGCCACGTCGACGCCGACGCTCGCGTAGCGCTCGGGGTGCGGCGGGAACCCCGGGCCCCGGACCAGGCGGCCGCCGACCGTGCGGAACACGTCGGAGGTCTCCACGACACCGGACTCGACCCGCCCCGGGACCGCGACGATCTCCCTCGTGCGGCGACGCCCGTTCCCGTCGACCTCCAGGTGCACCACGAGGTCGATCGCGGTGGCGACCGTGGGCACGACGAAGGCGGCGGTCACGTTCTCCCCGGCGAGCAGCGGCAGGGTGCAGATCTTGGTCAGGGCCTCTCGAGCGCTGTTCGCGTGCACCGTCGACATGCCTGGCACGCCGGCATTCAGGGCGATGAGCATGTCGAGGCTCTCGGCCTCGCGCACCTCCCCGACGATGATCCGGCTGGGCCGCATCCGCAGGGCCTCCTTGACGAGCCGTCTCAAGGTGATCTCGCCGACCCCCTCGAGGTTGGGCTGGCGGCACTGCAGGCCGATCGTGTCCCGGTGGTCGATCTGCAGCTCGAAGACCTCCTCGCAGCTGATCACCCGCTCCCGCGGCGGGATCGACCCGGCCAAGGCGTTCAAGAGCGTGGTCTT
>NZ_JBFHHB010000079.1:0-12634 GCF_041597215.1 Actinotalea sp. | reverse complement strand
GGCCTTCTCGACCGGTTCCATCCGTCCGGAGCGCCCCTCGCGTGCCACGAGCTTGTAGACCATCCCGCAGGTCGGTGCGCCGGAGCCGGTGACCACGGAGGTCCCCACCCCGTAGGAGTCGACGGGGGCGACCGCCAGCGCGGCGATGGCGTACTCGTCCAGGTCCGAGCTCACCACGATCTTCGTCCCGGTCGCCCCCAGGGCGTCGAGCTGGGACCTCACCTCCTGGGCGAGGGAGGTCAGGTCCCCCGAGTCCAAGCGCACCGCGGCCAGTCCTGTCCCGGCGACCGCGACGGCCGACTCGACCGCTGCGCGCACGTCGAAGGTGTCCACGAGCAGGGTCGTGCCGGGGCCCAGGGCGTCGACCTGCGAGGCGAAGGCGCTCGCCTCGTCGTCGTGCAACAGGGTGAAGGCGTGCGCCGCCGTCCCGATGGTCGGCAGTCCGTAGCGCCGGCCCGCCTCCAGGTTCGACGTCCCGGCGAAGCCGGCGACCACTGCGGCCCTCGTCGCCGCGACGGCGGCTTCCTCGTGGGTGCGGCGCGAGCCCATCTCCAGGCACGGCCGGTCCACGGCGGCGCTGGTCATCCGTGAGGCGGCGGAGGCGACGGCCGAGTCGAAGTTGAGGATCGACAAGGCGAGCGTCTCGACGAGGACGGCCTCGGCGAAGGTGCCCTCCACGACCAGGACGGCGGATCCCGGGAAGAAGCACTCACCCTCGGCGTAGCCGCGGATCGAGCCGGTGAACCGCCAGTCGGCCAGGTGGTCGAGGGTCGCGCGGTCGACGATGGCGTCCCGCTCCAGGAAGGCGAGGACGTCGTCGTCGAAGCGGAAGGCCTCCAGGGCCTCCAGCAGCCGACCGGTCCCGGCCACGACTCCGTAGCGCCGGCCGGGCGGCAGGCGGCGGGTGAAGACCTCGAAGACGCACCGTCGGGAGGCCGTCCCGTCGCGCAACGCTGCCTGGAGCATCGTCAGCTCGTAGCGGTCGGTGAGCAGGGCGGTCGAGGGGAGCAGGGGGCTCATGGGGCGAGCCTAGGTCGACCGCTCCCGGGGCTCCTAGCATGGGGTCATGGCACAGCAAGGCGTGGAACCCCTCGAGGAGGTCGATGCCGTCGTCGTGCCGAGCCCCGGCTGGGTCACGGTCGTCTGGAACGACCCGGTGAACCTCATGAGCTATGTCGCCTACGTCTTCCGCAGCTACTTCGGCTACTCCGAGCAGCGTGCGGAACGGCTCATGCTCCAGGTCCACCAGGAGGGCAGGGCGACCGTCGCGCGAGGCTCGCGCGAGCAGATGGAGGCGCATGTGCAGGCCATGCACGGCTTCGGCCTGTGGGCGACCGTCCAGGCGGACTCGTGACGCTCCCGCTCCGTGAGTTCCGCCGCGACGGCGAGGGTCGGCTGGTCGCCAGGATCGACCGGCGCGAGCGGGCGGTTCTCGCCGAGGTGGTCGAGGGCGTCGTCGACCTGCTCGCGTCCCGCGGCGACGAGCTGCGGTCCGCCCGGGCCGAGAGGCTCGCCTCGACCGGGGTGGATGCGGGCGAGGAGTCGTCGACGGTCGAGGAGTGGCCGGCCATCGACCCGCCGCAGGACCCCGCCCTGCTCCGGCTGCTGCCGGACGCCGCGGCCGAGGCGGAGCTGGCCGCGGAGCTCCGGCGCCTGACCGAGGCGGACCTGCGGGACACGACGTCGCACCAGGTCGGGCTGCTGCACGCGGCGCTGGTGGGCGAGGGCCCCGAGGTGCTCGTCGCCGGGCCGGACGCCCGCTCCGTCGCTGCTGCACTGACCGACGTGCGGCTCGTGCTCGCCGAGCGGCTCGGCCTGCGCACGGACGCCGACAGCGAGCGGCTCTACGTGCTCGCCACGGCGGATGCCGCCGAGGAGGTCGCCGACGAGGAGGCGACGGCACGGTTCCTCTCGGCCGTGTACCTCGTGCTCGGTGAGCTCCAGGAGTCGCTCGTCGCGAGGCTCGTGGAGGGCCTGCCGCCCGTGCGCGGTGAGCATCTCTGAGCTGCCCGTGCCGGGGGGCACGGCCCGCCCCGGGCACTACGCTGGCCGGGTGAGCGACGCGCCGATCGGGATCTTCGACTCCGGCGTCGGCGGGCTCACGGTCGCCCGGGCGGTGCTGGACCAGCTCCCGCACGAGTCGGTCCTGTACATCGGTGACACGGCCAATGGGCCCTACGGACCCAAGCCGCTCGCCGCTGTCCGCGCGCACGCCCTCGAGGTGATGGACGACCTGGTCGACGCCGGGGTCAAGATGCTCGTCATCGCCTGCAACTCCGCCTCGGCCGCCGTCCTGCGGGACGCGCGCGAGAGGTACACCCAGCGGAGAGGACTGCCCGTCGTCGAGGTCATCCTGCCCGCGGCGCGGCGCGCTGCGGCGGCGACCAGGACCGGTCGGGTCGGTGTCATCGGCACCAGGGCGACGATCTCCTCCCGCGCGTACGACGACGCCTTCGCCGTCGCCTCCGGGATCCGCCTCACCTCCGAGGCCTGCCCCGAGTTCGTCGAGCTGGTCGAGAGCGGGCGCACCTCCGGGCCGCAGGTGCTGGAGATCGCGCGCCGGGCGCTCGCACCGGTGCTCGAGGCCGACGTCGACACGCTCGTGCTCGGGTGCACGCACTACCCGCTGCTCACCGGCGTCATCTCGTACGTGATGGGCGAGGGCGTCACGCTCGTCTCCTCGGCGGAGGAGACGGCCAAGGACGTGTACCGCTCGCTCGTGGCGCACGGGCTCGAGCGGGACCCGGACCTCGGTCCGCCCGAGCACCGCTTCCTCGCGACGGGCGACACCGACTCCTTCCTCGCCCTGGCCCGGAGATTCCTCGGCCCGGAGGTCGCGGCGGTCGAGGGAAGGGCCCACCTGAGATGAGACTCACCGTCGTCGGCTGCGCGGGCTCGTTCCCGAGCCCCGAATCGGCAGCGTCCTGCTACCTCGTCCAGGCCGAGGACGCGGCGGGTCGTACCTGGAGCGTGCTGCTCGACCTGGGCAGCGGGGCACTCGGCCCCCTCCAGCGCTACCTGGACCCCGCCGAGATCGACGCGATCGCGCTCTCCCACCTGCACCCGGACCACATGGCCGACCTGTGCGGGCTGTACGTCTACCTGCGCTACCGGCCCGGTGGTGGGGGCGCGAACCTCGCCCCACCCACGCCGGTACCGGTGCACGGGCCGTTCGGCACGACGGGCCGGCTGGCCCAGGCCTACGGGATGGAGCCGGGGGAGTCGATGAGCGACGAGCTCGCGGTGCACCCCTGGCAGGCGGGACAGCCCGTGCGGGTGGGTCCGATGACGCTCACTGCCGTCCCGGTCGAGCACCCCGTCCCGGCCTACGGGATCCGCGTCACGGGTCCCTCCGACGAGGACCCGGCGCGCCAGGTGACGCTCTCCTACTCCGGCGACACCGATGCCTGCGAGGGACTGGACGCGCTGGCTGCCGGAACGGACCTGCTCGTGGCGGAGGCGGCCTTCGTCGAGGGCCGCGACGACGCCATCCGCGGGATCCACCTCACCGGACGGCGTGCCGGCGAGGCGGCCGAGGCGGGTGGCTCCCGCCGCCTGCTGCTCACCCACGTCCCCGCGTGGAACGCCGCGGGAGTCGCAGAGCTCGAGGCGGCGGAGGTCTACCGCGGGCCGATCGGCCGTGCCGTGCCCGGGCTGGTCATCGTGCTCTGAGCGGGCCCGGGGGACCCGCGGCCTGCCGTAGCCTCGGGCCATGACATCGACGAACGACTCCTTCCTGCGCGCCGACGGCCGCCGCCCCGACGAGCTCCGCCCGGTCCGGTTGACACGGGGCTGGCTCGACGAGGCAGAGGGAAGCGTGCTCGTCGAGTTCGGCCGCACGCGCGTGCTGTGCGCGGCGTCGTTCACCACCGGCGTGCCGCGCTGGCGCAAGGGCTCGGGCTCCGGCTGGGTCACCGCCGAGTACGCGATGCTCCCGCGCGCCACCTCCACCCGCAGCGACCGCGAGTCGGTCAAGGGCCGGATCGGTGGTCGCACGCACGAGATCTCCCGGCTGATCGGTCGCTCGCTGCGCGCCGTGATCGACGTCTCCGCACTCGGGGAGAACACCATCGTGCTGGACTGCGATGTGCTCCAGGCCGACGGCGGCACCCGGACCGCGGCGATCACCGGTGCCTACGTCGCCCTCGCGGACGCCATCAGCTGGGGGCGGGTCAACGGAGCGGTGGCCGGGAACAAGCCGGTGCTCACCGACTCCGTCGCCGCCATCAGCGTCGGGATCATCGACGGCAGGCCGATGCTCGACCTTCCCTACGAGGAGGACGTGCGCGCCGAGACGGACATGAACGTCGTCGTCACCGGATCCGGGGGCTTCGTCGAGGTGCAGGGCACCGCCGAGCGCACGCCGTTCGCGCGCGCTGAGCTCGACGTCCTTCTCGACCTGGCCGTGGGCGGGACCGCCCGGCTCGCCGCGCTTCAGGCCGAGGCGTTGGCCGAGGGCATGGTGCCGTGACGCGCGTCGTCCTCGCCACGCACAACACGCACAAGGTCGCGGAGCTGCGCCAGATCCTCGCGGGGCTCCCGGGGCTGGAGGGCCTCGAGATCGTCGGCGCTGGCGAGGTGGGTGCGCCCTCTCCCGTCGAGGACGGCGTGAGCTTCGCCGAGAACGCCCTGCTCAAGGCGCGTGCGACGGCGGCAGCCACCGGCCTGCCGGCGCTCGCCGACGACTCGGGGCTCGCGGTGGACGTGCTCGGCGGGGCGCCGGGGATCTTCTCCGCCCGGTGGGCCGGTGGTCACGGTGACGACGCCGCGAACCTCGCCCTCCTCCTCGACCAGCTCGCCGACGTCCGCGACGAGCACCGCGGTGCGCAGTTCGTGTGCGCCGCTGCGCTGGTCACCCCCGACGGGGACGAGCACGTGGAGACGGGAGTGCTCCGCGGCCGGCTGACCCGGGCGCCGAGGGGTTCCGGGGGCTTCGGGTACGACCCGATCCTCGAGCCGGACGCCCAGCCCGCTCGGGCCCAGGGCCGGCCCCTGACCTCGGCAGAGCTCACCCCGCAGGAGAAGAACGCCGTGAGCCACCGCGGTCACGCCTTCCGAGCGATGGCCCCGCACCTGGCGCGTCTGCTCGGCTGACCGAGGGGCGCGGCCGCTCGGCGGAGCGGCTCACCGCTCTGCCGCTCGGCGGAGCGGCTCACCGCTCTGCCGCTCGGCGGAGCGGCTCAGGGCTGGCGTCCGACCCAGGCCATCGCCTGCCGCACGAGGTACCCGTGACCGCCGGTCATCTCGGCCTGGACCTGGGACTCGCACGCCTCCTCCGGCGTGATCCACGCGAGGTCGAGGGCGTCCTGCTGGGGCTGGCAGTCGCCGGCGACCGGCACGACGTAGGCGAGCGAGACCGCATGCTGCCTCGGGTCGTGGAACGGCGTGACCCCGTGCGTCGGCAGGTACTCGGCGACGGTGAAGGGCTGGGGGCTCGCCGGGATCTGGGGGAGGGCCATCGGGCCGAGGTCCTTCTCGATGTGCCGCAGGAGGGCGTCCCGGATCCGCTCGTGGTAGAGCACCCGGCCCGAGACGACGGCACGGGTCATCGCTCCGACGCTGCTCACCCGCAGCAGCAGGCCGACGGCGATCACGTCTCCGCTCTCGTCCACGCGTACCGGTACGGCGTCGACGTAGACCAGCGGCAGGTGGCGCCGGGCGGAGGCCAGCTCGCGCTCCGTGAGCCAACCGTCGGGTCGGGGGTCCTCGGGGAAGTCGGCGGTCTCGGTCATGCCGTGAGCCTAGGCGGGAGAGCCCCGGGGGAATACCGGGGGCACGCCGACGTTGACATCCACGAACGGACGACCGCGATCCCAGGCAGAGAGGAACCCCATGCCTACCCTTGAGCTGACCGAAGCCGCCTTCGAAGAGACCGTCACGACGAACGACATCGTGCTCGTGGACTTCTGGGCGGAGTGGTGCGGCCCGTGCAAGATGTTCGGCCCGATCTTCGAGGCATCCTCCGACGACCACCCGGACATCGTCCACGCCAAGGTCGACACCGAGGCCGAGCAGGCGCTGGCCTCCGCCGCCGGCATCTCCTCGATCCCGACGCTGATGGCCTTCCGCGAGGGGATCCTCGTCTTCGCCCAGCCCGGCGCCCTGCCCAAGGAGTCCCTGGAGCAGGTCGTGCAGGCGGTCAAGGGCCTGGACATGAACGAGGTCCGTGCCGCGGTCGAGGCGCAGCGCGCCGAGGGCCACGACCACGAGCATGCCGAGGGTCACGACCACCAGCACTGAGCCGTGGGCTCGACGAGGGGCGGGCGCGTCGCGCGTCCGCCCCTCGTCGTGTCCCGGCCGCGTCGTGGTCCGGGCGCGTCGTGCCTCAGGAGGGGCGTGAGCGCAGGATCCGCACGAGGAGCTGGGTCGCAGCGGCCAGCAGCAGGGTCGCGAACAGCACGGAGGACAGCCGCGGCGGGATGAGGAAGGCGAGCGCCACGCCGACGAAGGAGGCCGTGGTGGCCGCGGCACCCACGACGAGTCCCGACCGGAGCTGGACCTGACGGGCCCGGAGGTTGTCGGCCGTGCCGACCATGGCGGTCGGGATCATGGCCAGCAACGAGGTGCCCTTGGCGAGCAGGTCGCTGTACCCGAAGAGCACCACGAACACCGGGACGAGGATCACCCCGCCGCCGATGCCGAAGAGCCCGGCGGCCACGCCCGTCAGCGTCCCGATCGCCAGGACGGCGAGAGCACCGCCGATCGTCAGCTCCGCTGCGTCGCCACGGGTCGGGACCGCGGTGAGGAGCCGTACCGCCACGGCGACGAGCAGCGCGAGGAACAGCCACCGGAGCAACTCGAGCCGGATCCGGCGCAGCACCCGGGCCCCGATCGCGGATCCGGCCATCCCGCCGAGGGCGGCGACCGCCGCGACCAGGACGTCGGCCTCCCCACGAGCGAGGTAGCCGAGCGACCCGGCGATCGTGGTCGGGACGATGGCGGCGAGCGAGGTCGCGGCCGCGCGCCGGTGGTCCATCCGGGTCAGGCTCACCAGCAGCGGGACCATGATGATCCCACCGCCGACCCCGAACGCCCCGGACAGCAGCCCGCCGATGGCCCCGACGGCCACCAGGACCGCCCACGAGGGGGAGTACTCCCGAGCGGTCGGGTCCTGCGGGTTCGGCACAGGCCCGATGGTAGGTGAGGGCCGAGGTCGCCGGTTCACCCGCGTATGAGAGCATCACGCGATCAGCGGCGACGGGCTCCCTCGGGCTGCTCGGGCGCCGTGCCCCGATCCGACGAGGAGCGACTCCGCGGTGATCTTCGAGGACCAGGCAGGCGCCGATCTCCGATCGGCGTTCGCCGCCCCACCGCGGACCCTCGTCGAGGTCTTCGCCGCGACCGTGTCCCGGTACCCCGACGCCGTGGCGATCGACGACGGCGACGAGGTGCTGACCTATGCGGCGCTCGCGGTGGCGGTCCGTGCCCGTGCGGCAGCGCTCGCGGCCGAAGGGGTCCGCCGAGGGGACCGCGTCGGGATCCGGGTGCCCTCGGGCACCGTCGGCCTGTACCTGTCGATCCTCGCGGTGCTCCACGTCGGTGCCGCCTACGTCCCGGTCGACGCCGACGACCCGGACGACCGCGCCGCCCGGGTGTTCGGTCAGGCCGACGTCGAGGTGGTGCTGGGCGACGGAGGGTCGATCACGCGACTCGCGGGGGCGGGCCACCCCTCCTCGGGCATCCACCCGCCGCTGGTCGAGGACGACGCCTGGGTGATCTTCACCTCGGGGTCCACCGGCATGCCGAAGGGCGTCGCCGTCTCGCACCGGAGCGCGGCGGCCTTCGTCGACGCCGAGGCGCGGATCTTCCTCCAGGACGCACCGCTCGGCCCCGGTGACCGGGTCCTGGCGGGGCTCTCGGTCGCCTTCGACGCCTCCTGCGAGGAGATGTGGCTCGCCTGGCGCCACGGCGCGGCGCTGGTCCCTGCCCCGCGCGCGCTGGTCCGCGCGGGGATCGAGCTGGGCCCGTGGCTCGTGGAGCGGGAGATCACCGTGGTCTCGACCGTGCCGACCCTCGCAGGGCTCTGGCCGGTCGACACCCTCGACGCGATCCGCCTGCTCATCTTCGGCGGTGAGGCCGTCAGCGCCGAGCTCGGCGACCGGCTCGCCCGGCCAGGACGCGAGGTGTGGAACACCTACGGGCCGACGGAGACCACCGTCGTGGCATGCGGGGCGCAGATGCGCGCGGGTGCCCCCGTGCGGATCGGTCACGCCCTGGACGGCTGGGACCTGGCGGTGGTGGACCCCGAGGGGCGGCCGGTGGCCGAGGGGGCCACGGGTGAGCTCGTCATCGGGGGAGTGGGCTGCGCCCGCTACCTCGACGCCGAGCTCGACGCGGCACGCTTCGCGCCGATGCCGAGCCTCGGCTGGGACCGTGCCTACCGCACGGGTGACCTGGTGACCTTCGATCGCGAGGGCCTGGTCTTCGTCGGCCGGGCCGACGACCAGGTCAAGGTCAACGGTCACCGGATCGAGCTCGGGGAGGTGGACGCGGCACTCCAGGCCCTGCCGGGGGTCGCGGCCGCCGCCGCGGCGGTCCGCAGCACTCCTGGCGGGAGCAAGGTCCTCGTCGGGTACCTCGTTCCCCAGGGCCCTGGCCCCGTCCGGACCCCCGAGCTGCTCGCCCTGCTGCGTGAGGTCCTGCCGGGAACGATGGTCCCGCTGCTCGCCGTCGTCGACGAGATCCCCAGCCGCACCTCCGGCAAGGTCGACAGGGACGCCCTTCCGTGGCCCCTGCCGGGCGCCGAGGACGCCGGCGCCACCCTCGACCTCGACCCGGTGACGGCCTGGGTCGCCGAGCAGTGGACCTCCGTGATCGGGGTCGCCCCGGACAGCCGCGAGGACGACTTCTTCGCCAGGGGTGGGAGCTCGCTCACCGCCGCACAGCTCGTCTCCGCGTTGCGCACGCGGTACCCGGAGGCGACCGTCGCGGAGGTCTACGACCACCCGGCCGTCGGGGACCTCGGCGCGTACCTCGACCGCACCTGGCCGGGTCGGTCCGGCGAGCAGGGCAGCGTCGGCGCCGCCCCGGACGGACCGTCCCTCGCAGCACCCGTCGCCGTGCGGAGCCAGCTGCTCCAGCTCCTGGCCCTCGTCCCGCTGCGCACTCTCGTCGCCCTGCGCTGGCTCACCGTCCTCGCGGCCCTCGACCTGGCCCTGGGGATGGCGACCGACCTCCCGTGGGTACCGGTGGTTCCGTGGTGGGGAGTCGCGCTCGGCTGGTTGCTCACCAGCAGCGCGCTCGGCCGGATGGGGATCAGCGCTCTCGGCGCGCGCCTCCTGCTCATCGGTGTCCGGCCCGGTGAGCACCCGCGGGGCGGATCGGTCCACCTGCGGCTGTGGGCGGCAGAGCGACTCGTGGAGGGCTTCGGCGCCGTCACGACGGCCAGCGCGCCATGGGTCGGCGCCTACGCCAGGGCGCTCGGGGTGCGGATGGGTGCGCATGTGGACCTGCACAGCGTCCCGCCGGTCACCGGCATGCTCACCCTCGGCCGCGAGTGCTCCGTCGAACCCGAGGTGGACCTGTCGGGGTACTGGGTCGACGGCGAGACGGTGCACATCGGGCACATCACCATCGGTGCCCGTGCCACGGTGGGTGCGCGCAGCCTGCTGTACCCGGGTGCGCGGATCGGCGAGGGCACCGACGTCGCCGCGGGATCCGCCGTGCACGGGATCACCGGGAACGACGAGTACTGGGTCGGGTCACCGGCGGTGCGGGCGCACGAGGCCCGTCACCCGTGGCCACCCGAGCGCCCGGAGGGCACGGGGCGGCGGTGGGTCGTCGCCTACGCCGTCGCCGGTGCGGGCATCGCGGCGCTCCCGGTCCTGGCGGCGGTCGTCGGCCTCGTCCCGGTGGCCCGCGCGGTGGCCGGGTCCTCGACCCTCGGCTCGGCGATCGGACCCGCCCTCCTCGCCGGGATCCCGGGAACCGTCCTCGCGCTCGCGAGCTACGCGGTCCTCGTGCTGGTCGCCGTCCGCCTGCTCGGCGCGCGGCTGCGCGCCGGGTACCACCCGACACGCTCGGGCGCCGGAGTGCTGGCCTGGTCGATCGAGCGCCTGATGGACGCCTCACGCACCGTCCTCTTCCCGCTGTACTCCTCGGTGGCGACGCCCGGCTGGCTGCGCCTGCTCGGCGCGAGGGTGGGCAAGGAGACCGAGATCTCCACCGTCGTCGGCGTCCCGTCGATGATGCGGATCAAGGACGGTGCCTTCCTCGCGGACGACACGATGGTCGCGCCCTACGAGCTCGGTGGCGGCTGGCTGCGGGTCGCCCCCGCGAAGGTCGGCAGGCGGGCCTTCGTGGGCAACTCGGGGATGACGGCGCCCGGTCGCACGGTCCCGCGCAACGGGTTGGTCGCGGTCCTCTCCGCGACACCGAGCCGCACGCGGGCGGGCTCGAGCTACCTCGGCAGCCCTCCCGTCGTGCTCCCGCGGACCGCAACCCTCGACGACCCCGGGCGCACGTACCACCCGCCGGCCCGGCTGCGCTGGGCGCGCGGCGGCGTCGAGGCCCTGCGCGTCGTCCCTGCGGTGATCGCCGGGCTCATCGCCCTCGCCACCCTGCTCGCGCTCCAGTGGATCGTCGTGGTCGGCGGCTGGGGGACGGCGGCCCTTCTCGGCGGGTTCGTCCTGCTCGCCGCAGGCGCGCTCGCCGGTGCCGTGACGGTGCTCGCCAAGGGACTGCTCGTCGGTCGCTTCCGTGCCGTCGAGCACCCGCTGTGGAGCCGGGCCGTGTGGTTCGGGGAGCTGGCGGACACCTTCACCGAGGTCGTCGCCGCACCCTTCCTGCTCGACTCGGTCACGGGTACCCCCGCGCTCGTGTGGTGGCTGCGGGGGATGGGGGCACGTATCGGTCGCGGGGTGTGGTGCCAGTCCTACTGGCTCCCCGAGCCCGACCTGGTCACCTTGGGGGACGGGGCGAGCGTCGGCCCGGGCTGCGTGGTCCAGACGCACCTGTTCCACGATCGGGTGATGAGCCTCGGTCCGGTGACCCTGGGGGCCGGCGCGACCCTCGGTCCGCACGGGATCATCCTTCCCGCAGCCGAGCTGGGCGAGGGGAGCACCGTCGGCCCCGCCTCCCTCGTCCTGCGCGGGGAGCGGGTCCCCGCAGGGACCCGGTGGGTCGGCAACCCGATCGCGCCCTGGCGCACGGGATCGGCACGACGATGACGGCCGACCCCTACGCGCTGGGGCACGGGAGCGCCGAGATCCAGGTCGAGCACTACGACCTCGACCTCGCCTACAAGGTCACGACGAACCGCCTGTCCGGGACGGCCGTGCTCCGGGTCAGGGCGCTCGTCCCCGTGACCGTGATCACGCTCGATCTCGCCGCCTTCGCCGTGGAGAAGATCACCGTCGTGGGTGCCCGGATGCGGCGGTTCGCGCACTCGGGAGGCCGTCTCACGATCCGCCTCACCGAGCCCGTCGCCGCCGGGAGCGTCGTCACCGTGACGGTCCGCTACGCCGGCTACCCGCGTCCGATCGACAGCCTCTGGGGCGAGGTCGGCTGGGAGGAGCTGGAGGACGGCGTCCTGGTGGCCGGGCAGCCGATCGGCGCGCCGTCCTGGTTCCCCTGCAACGACCGGCCGGCCGACAAGGCGAGCTTCACGACGCGGCTCACCGTCGACAACCCCTACGTCGTCCGCGCGCACGGCCGGCTCGTCTCCCGGCGTGCCAGGGCGAGCTCGACCACCTGGGTCTTCGAGGAGGAGCACCCGACCGCCCCATACCTGGCGACGGTGCAGATCGGGCAGTACGTCGAGCTCGACCTCGCGCAGCACCCGGTGCGGCAGCGCGCCCTCGTCCCTGCCGCGCACCGGCTGGCTGCGCTCGAGCGGCTCTCCCGGCACGGCGCGATCATGGAGCTCTTCACGGAGCTCTTCGGCCCGTACCCCTTCGACGGGTACACCGTCGTGGTCACCCCGGACGAGCTCGAGATCCCCGTGGAGGCCCAGGGCATCGCGGTCTTCGGGGCGAACCACCTGGCGCCGTCCGACGGTGACGAGCGGCTCATCCCGCACGAGCTGGCGCACCAGTGGTTCGGCAACAGCGTGACCGTCGCCTCCTGGCAGCACATCTGGCTCAACGAGGGGTTCGCCTGCTACGCCGAGTGGCTGTGGTCCCCGCACGGCGGCGGGCCCGACACCGACGCGATGGCGCGGACCTGGCACGCGCGGCTCGCCGAGCAGCCGCAGGACCTCGTGCTGGCGGCACCGGCGATCGAGGACCTCTTCGACGACCGCGTCTACAAGCGAGGGGCGCTCACCCTGCACGCCCTGCGCACCGTCCTGGGGGAGGAGGTCTTCTGGGCCGTCGTCCGGGCGTGGACCGCACGTCACCGGGACGGGGTCGTGACGACGGAGGACTTCCGCGAGATCGTCGACGGCCACGCGGACAACGCGGGCGGCATCGCTCACGCCCAGGAGGTCAGGCTGCTGCTCGACGCCTGGCTGGACCGCGCCCCGCTCCCGAGGCTGCCCCGGACCGCCGGGACCGCGGCCGCCTCGCCCCTGGACGGCGAACGGGACGGGCCTCGTACGTCGAGCGCGCCCTCAGTGCCCGGCAAGGCCAAGGGGAAGAAGCGGCAGAAGGGCGAGGGCGGCTCGGCGCGCTGACCGGACCCACGGCCGACCGTC
>NZ_JBFHHB010000078.1:0-12689 GCF_041597215.1 Actinotalea sp. | reverse complement strand
GCCCGACGGTGGCGGGCGGGCCGGCGGACCAGGGACGCGGCGCCCGACGGTGGCGCCCGATGGGCGGGCGCGACGGGCCGGCGGGCGGCTGCGGTGTGGCGGGCGGGTGATGCTGGGCGAATGGCTCAGGGCGGCGCCGTCGCGGCCGATCAGGACCTCGAAGGGCTCATGGACGGGCCCGGATGCACTCCAGGGATGGGATCACCATGATCGTCGTCACGCGACTCAACGGACCGCGCTTCGCGGTCAACCCTGACCTGCTCCAGCGGGTCGAGAGCACGCCGGACACGATCCTCACGCTGATCGACGGCACCAAGTACATCGTCGCGGAGTCGCTCGACGAGATCACCGAGCTCGTCGTGCAGTACCGCGCCCGCGTCGTCTCCGCGACGCTCGCCCTCTCCAGCCAGCCGGTCGAGGACGTCGACGCCGTCGCCGCCGTGACCGACCTCCGACCCGCCAGGGCCCTCGCGAGCGTCCCGGAGGGTGACTGATGGACCCGGCAACGCTCGGCGGGATCGCCCTCGCCTTCGGGATGGTGCTGCTGAGCATCTTCATGGAGGGCTCGAGCCCGATGTCGGTGGTGCTCTTCCCGCCGATGATCCTCGTGATCGGCGGCACGATCGGCGCCGGGATCGCCAGCGGCACGATCAAGGACGTCAAGCGCACGATGGCGAACCTGGGCAGCTGGCTGATGTTCAAGCAGCCGGACTCCGAGGCGACGGTCGAGGAGATCGTCTCCCTCGCCGACCGTGCCCGTCGTGAGGGCCTGCTCGCCCTGGAGGACTCGGCACGGGCCGTCGAGGACGAGTTCCTGCGGGACGGCTTGCAGTCCGCCATCGACGGGACCGACCCGGACGACCTGCGGGACATGCTCGAGGCGAAGATCAGCAGCAAGAAGGCCCAGGACAAGGTGTCCTCGAAGTTCTTCGCCAACATGGGCGGCTACGCCCCGACCGTCGGCATCATCGGCACCGTCGTCTCGCTCGTGCACGTGCTGGAGAACCTCTCCAACCCCGACGAGCTCGGCCACATGATCGGCGCGGCGTTCGTCGCGACCCTGTGGGGACTGCTGACCGCCAACCTCATCTACCTGCCGATCTCCGCCCGCATCACCCGGGTGTCCGAGCTCGAGCAGCAGCACATGGAGATGATCGTCGAGGGCCTCCTCGCCATCCAGGCCGGGGCCAACCCGCGCCTGGTCGGGCAGCGACTGCGCAGCCTCATGCCGCCGAGCGCGGCGAAGAAGGAGGCGGCATGAGCTCGGGTCACGGGCACGGCGGCCACGGCCGACGGCCCAAGAAGCACGAGGAGGAGGAGCACGAGAACCACGAGCGGTGGGCCGTCTCCTACGCCGACATGATGACCGTGCTCGTCGGGCTGTTCATCGTCCTGTTCGCGATGAGCAAGGTGGACGAGGTCAAGTTCGAGCAGCTCCGCCAGTCCCTCGCGATCGGCTTCGGCAACGAGGCACCGTCGATGCTCGCCGGAGGCAGTGGCGCCCTCACCGGGCTCAGCGCCTTCGAGATCACCCCGAGCCTGAAGAACGACGTCGGCGTCCCGATGGACGAGGCGATCACGCCCGACGTGACGGTCACCCCAGAGACCGACCTGACCGAGGAGCAGAAGAACTACGACCTCGCGATCACCGAGTACAACCGGCTGACCGGGATCGCCGACACCCTCGCCGAGCGCCTGGCGGCGCAGGGCCTGGACGACCGGGTCCGCTTCTCGGTCACCTCGCGCGGCCTGATCGTCGGGATGGTCGCCGACGACGTGTTCTTCCGGCCGGCGAGTGCCGAGCTCACGCCGACGGCCTACGCGATCCTCGACGCCATCGGCCCCGTCCTGCGGGACCTCAGCGAGGAGATCTCGGTCGAGGGCAACGCCAACACCCTCCCCGCCGGGCGCAACTACGAGACCAACTGGGAGCTCGCCGCCGACCGTGCCGTCCAGGTGCTACGCCGCCTCGTCGAGGTCGACGGGCTGCCGGGGACCCGGGTCGCCGCCACGAGCTTCGGTGACCAGCGCCCGCTGGCCGACCCCGAGGGCGACCCGCTCGCCGCGAACCGTCGCGTCGACCTCGTCGTCCTCTCCCCCGTCCCCGACGCCGTCAAGCAGTACCTACCCGAGGTCGCAGCCGCGGCCCAGAAGGGGTGAGCCCGATGCCCACCGAGCAGCGCGTGATCTCGAGCAAGACCAAGATCGCCCCCAAGGGCGGCGCGGGTGCGGCGGCCGAGACCGTGGACGAGGTCCCGGCCAAGCGCAGCAAGAAGACGATGATCCTCGCGATCGTCGTGCTCCTGCTGCTCGCCGGTGGCGCCGCCTACTGGTTCCTGCTCAAGCCCTCGGCCGGCGCGGCCGAAGCCGAGCCGGCCGAGCCCGAGCACGTCGCCGGCGCCGTGCAGGTCGTCGACTCCGTGAGCATCAACCTCTCCGGCGGGCACTACCTGCGCCTGGGCCTTGGCCTGCAGCTCACCGAGGAGGTCCACGAGGACGTCGACACGGCGAAGGCTCTCGACCTGGCCATCGCCCTGTTCTCCCAGCGCTCCCTCGAGGAGGTGTCCGACGCCACCGAGCGGGACGCCCTCAAGGCCGAGCTGCTGCACCAGCTCGAGGAGGCCTACGAGGGGGAGGTGATGGACGTCTACTTCACGGACTTCGTCTCGCAGTGACCTCGATCTGACCAGACCCGGGCAGGACGCCCGGGCACGCTACCGGGCAGGACGCCCGGGTCCTTACCGGGCGAGGCTGACAGCGGCCGTGCTCGGGCTCCGGCTTCACCCGGAAGTGATCGACACCGATCCCTCATCGGCGACCCTGTGCCGCCGATGTGCAGCCCGTGACGGTCTCGAACGCACCCCAGGCGACGGCCTCGACGCGCCGTAAGCGCGGTGGCCGGCCCGAGCTGTACGACTTCCGCCGCCCGATGACCCTGGCGCGCGAGCACGGACGTGTCCTGGAGATGGCGTTCGAGACCTTCGCCCGCCAGTGGGGCACCCTGCTGACCTCACGCACGCGCGTCGTCGCAGCGGTCACCCTCGAGTCCGTCGAGCTGCGCTCCTACGACGAGTTCGTCCGACCCCTCCCGGCCACGACGCTGATGATCCTGTGCCAGGTCGAGCAGAACCGCTCCACCGCGGTGCTGCAGGTCCCCGTCGAGGCGGGGATGGTGTGGATCGACTACCTACTCGGCGGCCCGGGCAAGCCGCTCGGCGACGAGGAGCGTGAGCTCACCGACATCGAGTGGTCCCTGCTGGGCGACCTGGTCCAGCACGCGCTGCACGACCTGTCCTACGCCTTCACGGCGGTCACCCCGCTCGACCTTCGTGCCAGGTCCGTGCAGTACAACCCGCAGTTCGTGCAGGCCGCTGCCGCCTCGGAGCCCGTGCTGGTCGCGACCTTCGACGTCGAGCTGGGCGGTCGCACGGCCCGTACCCGCCTGATGCTCCCGGCCGAGGTCCTCCTCGCACCGCTGCGCGCCGGGGAGGCGGCCGACGCCAGGACGGGAGAGGAGCTGCGCGAGCACCGAGCAGCTCTCGCGGCCCTCGCCGACCAGGTCCGTGAGGTCCCCGTCGTCGTCGGCGTGCGGTTCCAGCCGCTGACGATCACCTCCGGCCGGGTCGAGTCCCTGCGGGTCGGGGACGTCGTCCCCCTCGGCCACCGCGCCGATCGTCCGCTCGACGTCGTCGTCGACGACGTCCCCCTCGCGCGCGCAGCCCTCGGCAGCAACGGCGCCCGTCTTGCCTGCATGGTCGTCACCTCGGAGGAGAGTCACGCATGAGCCCGCACACCACCGATGCCACCCTGGCACCCGAGACCGTGCAGCTGGCGCAGTCCGCCGCTGCCGAGCTCGCGCGGCTGCTGCCGTCCACCGTCCCGCTGGACGTCGCCCCCGCCACGACGCTGCCCTCGGCAGAGGTCGTCGCCGTCCGCGCGGCGTTCGTCGGTGCGGTGAGCGCGGAGCTCGTCCTCGTGGCCGACCAGGCCGTGGCCGAGGCCGTCGCCCAGGCCGGCGGCATCTCGCTCGCCGAGGCCCTGCGCCCCGCGCTCGAGGCGGCAGCCGCGACGCTCGGCAACGGCGTCCTCGACACGGCGACCTCCGGGCCCGTCGGTGCCGACCTGGCAGCGCCCGACCTCGCCGTCGTCGCGCTCGCCGCGCAGGGGACGAGCGCTCCCCAGGCCTGGTTCGGCCTGCGGGTGCGGACCGCGCCCGGCCCGCTTCCCCACCAGCGCACCGTCGCCCCCACGGCCGATCTGCACCGCGGGCTCCGGCTGCTCCAGGACGTCGAGATGACGCTCACGGCGGAGATCGGCCGGACCCGCCTCCCGGTGCGCCAGGTCCTCGAGCTCGTGCCCGGCACCGTCCTCGAGCTCGACCGCGCCGCCGGCGCACCGGCCGACGTCATGGTCAACGGCCGCCTCGTCGCCCGCGGAGAGGTCGTCGTCGTCGACGAGGAGTACGGCATCCGGATCACCGAGATCGTGAGCGAGTCGCTCTGATGGACTCCTCGACCGTCGTCCTCGGCCTGCGCGTGGCACTCGCGCTGGCCTGCGTCTTCGGCCTGCTGTGGTGGGCCGGACGCCGGATGGCGGGCACCCCCGCGGGCCGTCGCGCCCGCGCCACCTCTCTCGACGTCGTCGCCAGGCAGTCCGTCGGCCAGAAGGCCTCGGTCGCGCTGATCGAGGTCGAGGGACGACGACTGCTCCTGGGCGTCAGCGAGCACGGCGTCACCCTGCTCACCGAGGTCGAGCCCGTCCCCGCCGAGCCGCAGGACGCGGCCGAGCGGATCGAGCTGGACCCGGAGGAGCTCGCGGCACTCGCCCGGCTCGACGAGCTCGAGGGCCTGGTCCCCGAGCACGCCGGGACGACGGCAGCCCGCACCCCGTCCACCCGCCCGACACCCCCCGCGGCACGGAAGCCTGCGGTCCCCACGCCCCGCAACCCTCTCGAGGGATCGGTCCTGAGCGCCGCCACGTGGCGCCAGGCGGTGGTTGCGGTGCAGGAACGGACCATTCGTCGGTGACCGCGATCCTCCCGGCCGTCGGTCACGCACCCGCCGATCGCCGGTCCCGGATGCGCCCGCTGCGCCGGCTCTCGCTGGCCCTCGTGCTCTTCGTCGCGGTGGTCACCGTGATCCTCGGCCCCGCGACGGCGCATGCCGCGACGACTGCCGCCTCGCCGGTGGCCGCCGCCGCCCTCTCGGTGCCGAGCGTCGTCGAGCCGGTCGAGCCGACCGCCCCGACCGATCCCTCCGCTCCGGACAGCGGTCCGACGGTCTCGGTGGACATCAACGGGATCGACGGCACGCCCAGCAGCTCGATCGTCGTCCTGCTGACCATCACCCTGCTGTCGGTCGCCCCCTCGTTGCTGCTCATGACGACGGCCTTCACCAAGATCTTCGTCGTCCTCGCCCTGTCGAGGAATGCCCTCGGGCTCAACGGCGTGCCGCCGAACCAGATCCTGGCGGGGCTCGCCCTCTTCCTCTCACTCTTCGTCATGGCACCCGTGGTCGGGGAGATCAACGACCTCGGGGTGCAGCCCTACCTGCACGGGGAGCTGACCTTCTCCGAGGCGGTCGACGTCGGCGCGGACCCGCTGCGGGAGTTCATGCTCGGTCAGACGCGCGAGTCCGACCTCGCGCTGGTGACCCGGGCAGCCGACCGCCCGAACCCCGAGTCGCCCGAGTCCGTCGACCTCACCACTCTCGTCCCGGCGTTCATGCTCTCCGAGCTCCGGTCGGCGTTCATCATCGGCTTCGTCATCTTCGTGCCGTTCCTGGTCATCGACCTGGTCGTCTCGGCCTCGTTGATGAGCATGGGCATGATGATGCTCCCGCCGACGATGGTCGCCCTGCCGTTCAAACTCCTGCTGTTCATCCTGGTCGACGGTTGGGGACTGGTCATCACGGCCCTGGTCGGGAGCTACAGCTGATGGACACCACTGCCGTCCTCGACATCGGCCTCCAGGCAGTCATCCTCGCCGGGAAGCTCGCCGCACCGATCCTCATCACGGCCCTCGTCGTGGGCTTCTCGGTCTCGCTGCTCCAGTCGATCACGCAGATCCAGGAGGTCACCCTCTCCTTCGTCCCGAAGGCGATCGCGGTCGCCGCCGCCCTGCTCATCGCCGGGCACTGGATGATCAGCGAGACCGTCAGCTTCACCACGCAGCTCTTCGAGCGCATCCCCTCCCTGCTGGGGGGCTGAGCCGTGGAGCTGAGCATCCCCTTGAGCACCGTCGAGACGGTCATGCTCGCCGGCGTGCGGATCGCTGCCTTCCTCGTGGTCGCACCGCCGTTCGCCCACCGTGCCGTGCCCGGGACGGTCAAGGCGATGCTCGCCGGCGGACTGGGCATCGCGGCCGCCCCACGGGCCGTCGCCGCGGCGCAGGAGGCGGGACTCACCCCTGGGGCGTCGATCGCCTCCGGCACGCCTGCCTTTCTCGGGGAGGTGCTGCTGCAGGTCGTCGTCGGGTTGTCGCTCGGCTTCCTGGTCTCCCTGGTCTTCGCGGCCGTGCAGTCGGCAGGGAACCTCATCGACCTGTTCGGCGGCTTCCAGATCGCCCAGGCCTTCGACCCGATGTCGATGACCAACGGCGCGCAGTTCTCCCGGCTCTACCAGATGACGGCGCTGGTCCTGCTCTTCGCCTCCGACGCCTACCAGGTGCTCATCACCGGGCTCGTGCACAGCTTCGACGCCCTTCCGCTGGGAGCCGGGATCGACCTGGCCACCCTCGCGCAGACCCTCACCACGGGCGTCAGCGGGATGGTCGTCTCCGCTCTGCAGATCGCCGGGCCGCTGATCGCCGTGCTCTTCCTCGCCGACGTCGGCCTCGGTCTGCTCACGCGTGTGGCTCCGGCCCTCAACGCCTTCGCCCTCGGCTTCCCGCTGAAGATCCTCCTCACGCTCGTCCTGGGCGCCAGCGCCTACCTCGCCCTTCCGCACGTGGTCGCGAGCCTGACCGACGACTCGATCACCGGACTGCTGGAGGTGACCCGTTGAGCGACTCCCAGGAGAAGTCCGAGAAGGCCACCCCGCAGCGGATGAAGAAGCTCCGCAAGGACGGGGCGCTGCAGCGCTCGCAGGACCTCTCGGCATGGCTGGGCATCGGCGTGGGCGGGCTCGTGCTGCCGTTCGTCCTCGCGGCCGGGTCCAGGCACGGGTCCAGCCAGCTGCTCGCCGTGCGGGAGGTGATCGCCCACCCGGAGCTCTCGTTCGCGATCCAGGCACTGGAGACCGGACTGGGCTCGGTGCTCCTGATCGTCGCGCCCCTGCTCGGCGCGACCGTGCTGACCGCCGTCGCCGGTTCCGCCGTGCAGGGTGGCATCCACATCTCCGGGAAGAAGCTCAAGCCGACGTTCAAGCAGTTCAACCTCGCGCAGGGAGTCAAGCGGACCTTCGGCAAGCAGGCGCTGTGGCAAGGAGTGAAGGCCACGCTGAAGACCTTCGCGATCGGCGCCGTCCTGTGGTCCGTCGTCCAGGGGCTCGTCCCGATGATGCTCGGCTCCGGCACCCACACCCTGCGTCAGATCCTCACGGTGGCCGGGGACGGGACGGGGAACCTGCTCCGCACGGCGGTGATCGCCGGCCTCATCCTCGCCGCAGCCGACGTGTTCGTCGTGCAGAAGCGCAACCTCAAGCAGACCCGGATGACCAAGCGCGAGATCAAGGACGAGTCCAAGCAGTCCGAGGGTGACCCGCAGCTCAAGGGCGCGATCCGCTCCCGTCAGCTCGCGATGAGCCGCAACCGGATGATCTCCGACGTCGCCACGGCCGATGTCGTCCTGGTGAACCCCACCCATGTCGCCGTCGCCCTGCGCTACGAACCGGGTTCTGGCGCACCGAAGGTCGTCGCCAAGGGCAAGGGGCACGTCGCGACCCGGATCCGCGAGGTCGCAGCGCAGAAGCGGGTGCCGATGGTCGAGGACGTCCCGCTCGCCCGCGCGCTGCACTCCGCCTGCCGCCTGGGCGAGGAGATCCCGGGAGAGCTGTACACGGCCGTCGCCCGGATCCTCGCGTTCGTCATGGCCCTGCGCCGTCGCGGCGGTGCCACGGGGATCCAGAAGGCCCCGGGCGGTCCCACGAGGATCCCGGTGGCCGCATGAGACCTCGCGCGCACGCCCCCCGCCCGCTCAGCACCCGACCCGCCCGGCACCCCGCCGGCCCCGCCCAGGAGGACCACCGATGAACGGCAGGAACCTCACCCAGCTGGCCGTTCCGCTCGGCGTCGTCGGCGTCGTCCTGCTGCTCGTCGTCCCGCTGCCCTCGGCGATGCTCGACGTGCTCATCGTGACGAACATCGCGATCTCGCTCGTCGTGCTGCTGACCAGCATGTACGTGTCCAAGCCGCTGGACTTCTCGGTCTTCCCCTCGCTGCTGCTGGTGCTCACCCTGTTCCGCCTGGGCCTGAACGTCGCCTCGACCCGACTCGTGCTGCGCGACGGCTTCGCCGGGAAGGTCATCGACGCCTTCGGCCACTACGTCGTCGGCGGATCGCTCGTCATCGGCCTGGTGATCTTCCTCATCCTGGTGGTCATCCAGTTCGCGGTCATCACCAACGGCGCCGGTCGCGTCGCGGAGGTGGGTGCGCGGTTCACCCTCGACGCGATGCCCGGCAAGCAGATGGCGATCGACGCCGACCTCAACTCCGGCCTGATCGACGAGGACGAGGCCCGCCGTCGCCGCAAGGAGGTCGGCGCGGAGGCGGACTTCTACGGGGCCATGGACGGTGGCTCGAAGTTCGTCAAGGGAGATGCGATCGCCGGGATCGTCATCACGATCATCAACCTGCTCGGTGGCTTCGCCGTCGGCATGCTCCAGATGGGCATGAGCCCCGGTGAGGCGATCGAGCGGTTCAGCCTGCTGACCATCGGCGACGGACTGGTCACCCAGATCCCCGCGCTGCTGATGTCCGTCTCGACGGGTCTGATCGTCACGCGGGCCACCTCGGACTCGGACATGGGCACCGCGGCGAGCGAGCAGCTCACCCAGAGCCGGACCGCCCTGCTCATCGCCGGTGCCGCCTCGATCGGTCTGGCCCTGGTCCCCGGGATGCCGAAGCTGCCCTTCATGATCGTGGGATCGCTGCTCATCGTCGTCGCCCAGCGGATCAAGGCGGGCAAGGACGCGCAGGCGGGTGCGGAGCTCCTCGCCGCCCAGGCCACCCCTGGTGCGGCACCGGGGAGCAACGACACCCCGGAGGCGCTCATCGAGCAGATGCGGGTGCACGCGCTGGAGATCATGCTCGCTCCCGACCTCGTCGACCTCGTGGGCTCCGGCTCGGACCAGGACCTGCTCGCCCGTGTCCGTGGACTGCGCCGCAAGATCGCGATGGAGCTCGGGATCGTCGTCCCGCCGGTGCGCACGCGCGACTCGGTCGACCTGCCGCGCTCGACCTACGTCGTGCGGATCGCCGGGGTCGAGGTCGGCCGCGGCGAGGCCCCCGCCGGCCGGCTGCTCGCGCTCGGCGACCACCTGGAGGGCCTGGGCGGCACCGCCGTCGTCGAGCCCGTCTTCGGCCTGCCGGGCAAGTGGATCCCCGCCGAGCTGCGCCACTCGGCGGAGATGCTCGGCGCGACGGTCGTCGACCGGGTCTCGGTGCTCATCACGCACCTGGGCGCGATCATCGACCAGAACGCCGGGCGGCTGCTCTCCCGCGAGGACGTGCGGGTGCTCACCGAGGGCGTCAAGTCCGTCAACCCCTCCGTCGTCGACGAGCTCGTCCCGGGCCTGCTCACCCTCGGCGAGGTCCAGCGGGTGCTCCAGGGCCTGCTCGCCGAGCGCGTCCCGGTGCGCGACCTCAGCCGGATCTACGAGGCGCTCACCCTGCGGGCCAAGGTCTCCACCGATCCCGAGGGCCTGGTCGAGGCCGCACGCAGCGGGCTCGGCCCGGCACTGGCCGCCCCGTACGCCTCCGACGGCGTGCTGCGCGTGATCACGCTCGACCCGATGCTCGAGCAGTCGCTCGCCGAGTCGGTGCGGCCGGCCGAGGGCGGCACGCAGCTGCTCCTCGACCCGGCGCGGGCCGAGCGCATCCTCACCTCGATGCGGCAGGTCGTCGGGCAGGCGGAGTCCTCGGGGAAGACCGCCGTCCTGGTGTGTGCTCCCGGTCTGCGCCCGGCGCTGCACCGTACGGTTGTCCTGTCGCTCCCCGCCCTGGCCGTGCTCTCCTACGGGGAGGTGACGGGGGCCGGGCTGCAGATCGAGACGGTGGGGGTGGTGACCGATGTCCACGCGATTGCTGCTTGACGGCGAGGACCTGCGCACCCTCATGCTGCGCGTGCGCGACGAGATGGGGCCCGACGCCCGGATCGTGCGGGCCGAGCGCGTGCGCACCGGCGGCATCGCCGGCTTCTTCGCGAAGGAGCACTACGAGCTGACCGTCGAGGTTCCCGAGCCTCCGCGCCGTCGGCTCGGCCGGGCACGGGCGGCGACCACGATCGACGCCCCCCGGTCCGCGGGAACCTCGGTCGAGGCGGTCGGCCTGGACGCGCTCCTGGCCGCTGCGGACGCGGTCGAGGGCTCGCTCAGCCACGCCGCGCCGACGTCCCAGGACTCCGTCCCCGACGTGTCGACCGGCGGCGAGACGTTCGCCGACGTGCTCGCGGCCATGCACGAGCTGGTCGGGACCGAGCCCGCGCCCTCCGCCGAGGACCGTCCGGCAGCGGCACCGGAACGCACCGTCCGCCCTGCCGTCTTCCCGCAGCTCGACGGGAGCGGAGCCGAGGCCCCGACGACCCCGACTGCACCCTCCGCCCCGGCCGCACCGCAGGAGCCCCCCGGTGAGGACCTCACCGCACCCGCCCCCGAGCCGCGCGGCGTCGTGGAGCCGGACGACGCCGACCGCCCACGGTCCACCGTCGCCTCCTTGCTCGAGCTCGGCATCCCGACGCGCCTGCTCGCCGGTTCGACGGACCCGCACGCGCCCGTCGCCCTGTCCCAGCTCGTGCGGCGCTTCGACCGGCCCCGTCCGGTGCGACTGCGGCCGGGGAACGTGGTGGTGGTCGCCGGGGAGCCCGAGGTGGCGCTGCGGACGGCTCAGCAGATGACGCACCGCGCGGGGCTCGCCCCGACCGACGTCGTCCTGGCGGGCGACCTGCCGGCCCGCCCCGGCCACGGGCGCCGCCTCCTCACCACGATCCAGGCCGCCCGGTTCCGCGAGAAGGTCCCGGACGACGTCCCGACGGTCGTGGCCCTCGGGGTGGGTCCTGGCGCGGAGCACCTCGCGGAGGCCGCTGCCCTGCTCGCCGCCCTCGAGCCCGACGACGCCTGGGCCGCGATCGACGCACGGTCCCGCGGGGTGGAGCTGCGCCGCTGGCTGCGCGCCGTCGGCGCCCGGCGACCCTTCGACGCCGTCGCCGCCACCGAGACCTTCGCCGCGCAGGCACCTGGCACGGTCCTCAACCTGGGCGTGCCCGTGGGCTGGGTGGACGGTCTGCCGGCCTCACCCGTGGTCTGGGCCGCCGTGCTGAGCGAACGACTGGCCGACGACGCGCGCTGGGAGTGAGTCGACCGGTCGCCTCGGCCGGGGAGCGACGCGCGCGTGCAGCGGCCACCGGGGCTCCCGGGACCGGGAGCAGATAGTCTCGCCTGCATGCTGGTCCTGAGTCGTCGCGTCGGCGAACGCCTGGTCATCGGTGACGACATCGTCATCACCGTGATCGACGTGCGCAGCGACGGCGTGCGCATCGGTATCGACGCCCCGCGATCGGTGCGCGTCAACCGGGCCGAGGTGCTCGAGGCCGTCACCCAGGCGAACCAGGACGCGGCCCGGTCCGCCGACGACTCGGCCATCGACAGCCTGCGCGCGCTGCGCCCCCCGACGCCCGAGGCCCCAGACCCGACACCCGAGGCCTGAGCCCGACGTCCCGTCCGGGACGGACCCCCCACCACCCCTCACAACCTGCCGGAACTGTCCGATGAGGCAGATCAGCGACGGGTCTGCCGTCGCCCGGCCGTGGGAGGACCTGTGGAGGACCTGGACGACATCGTCCACGAGTTCCTGGTGGAGTCTCGCGAGAACCTCGATCAGCTCGACTCCGACCTGGTCGCCCTGGAGAGCGCCCCGGGCTCCCGCGGGCTGCTCGGGAGCATCTTCCGCACGATCCACACCATCAAGGGGACGAGCGGCTTCCTCGCCTTCGGCCGTCTCGAGCGACTGACGCACGCCGGGGAGAACCTCCTCGTCGAGCTGCGTGACGGCCGGCGCACGATGGACCAGCCGACGACCGACGTGCTCCTGCGGATGGTCGACACGGTGCGCGTCGTGCTCGACGCCATCGAGTCCGGTACCGGGGAGTCCGCCGTCGACGTGGCACCCGTCGTCGCCGCCCTCGAGGGCGTCCTCGCCGGCAGTGTCGCCGCACCGGCACCCGCACCCGCGCCCGCCGCGGCTCCCGCACCCGTCCCCGCAGCGGCTCCGGAGCAGGCGGCCGAGCCCCAGGAGTCCCACGAGCCCTCCCCCGAGCGGCCCGTCGCCGTCGTCGGCGCGCCGACGCTGCGCGTGCGCGTCAAGCAGCGCCCCGGCGAGGCACGCACCGAGCCCGCGCCACCCGCGGACCCGCCCAGCCTGACGCCTCCCGCCGACCGCGACCCCGCGGACCCGCCGCTCGCGAACGACGTCGTGCCCTCCCCGCACCACCCCGTGAACGCACCGGAACGGGTCGAGGAGGCCCGCCCGGCGCAGCCCG
>NZ_JBFHHB010000077.1:0-12695 GCF_041597215.1 Actinotalea sp. | reverse complement strand
GCGGCCCGGCAGGCGCCGTGAGCTCGACGGGCTCGCCGTCCACCCAGAAGCCGGGCCCGAGCGGGAAGGTGCGCGTGCGTCCCTTGCGGTCCTCGAGCACGACGACGTGCATCCCGCCGGACCGCTCGACACGGACGACGGCGCCCACCCAGCCGGTGCCCACCTCCTCCACGACGAGCCCCTGCGCGGCGGGGGTCGGCGTCGACCGGGGGGTGCGGCCGGTCCCGGTGCGCAGCACGTCGCGTCCGTAGCGATCCATCGGTCCTCCTCGTGGTCCGGGAGATGGTCGCAGTCCTCGCTCCACCGCGCCCGCAGCCACGCCGTCGGCCCGTGGCGCCGCCCCGCAGGCCGCCGGAGGCGGCGGGAGGTGGTGGGCAGCGCGGGCTGCCGGACGGCGCGCGTCGTACGATTAGCACTCGCCGGGGGTGAGTGCCACCCCGACGGAGCGAGGTGCCACGGCCGGGAAGGGGATCCGATGAGCGACGACCGTCGTCTCGACGTGCTGCGCGCGATCGTCGAGGACTACGTGCTCACGCACGAGCCGGTGGGTTCGCGGGTGCTGGTCGAGCGGCATGCCCTCGGCGTCTCGCCCGCGACGATCCGCAACGACATGGCGGCGCTCGAGGAGGCCGGGTACATCGCCCAGCCGCACACCTCCGCCGGGCGCATCCCCACCGACAAGGGCTACCGGCTCTTCGTCGACCGCCTGTCCGCCGTGAAGCCGCTGTCCGCCCCGGAGCGCAAGGCGATCTCCGTCTTCCTCGAGGAGGCAGTCGACCTCGACGACGTCGTGGACCGGGCGGTGCGGCTGCTCGCCCAGCTCACCCAGCAGGTCGCCGTCGTGCAGTACCCCTCCCTGCGGCGCTCGGCCCTGCGGCACGTGGAGCTCGTCCCGGTCGCCGACGACCGCCTGCTGGTGGTCATCATCACCGAGACGGGCCGGGTCGAGCAGCGGATCGTCGAGGTCGAGGGGATGGATGCCGAGCGCGTCGTCCCCGAGCTGCGGGCGCGGCTGAACGTGCACGCGGCCGGCCGGCGCCTCATCGACCTCGCCGCCCCGCTCGAGGAGATGACGGCTGCCTTCGCCCCGCAGGACCAGCCCCTGGTCCGCCAGGTCGTGCACGTCGTCGAGGACACGCTCGCCGAGTCCACGGAGGAACGGCTCGTGATGGCGGGCACCGCCAACCTCGCCCGGACGGGGACGGACTTCCCCGGGACGATCCGGCCCGTGCTGGAGGCGCTCGAGGAGAACGTCGTCCTGCTGCGGCTGCTCACCGAGATGGCGGAGGACTCCGCTGGGGTCGCCGTGCGGATCGGCCGGGAGAACCAGCATGTCGGTCTCACGGAGACCTCCATCGTCGCCGCGGGGTACGGTGCTGACGGCGAACCGCTCGCGCGGATCGGCGCGCTCGGCCCCACCCGCATGGACTACGCGGGCACGATGGCCTCCGTCCGTGCCGTCGCCCGCTACCTCTCGCGCATCCTCGCCGGATGACGCCATGACCTTCCACACAGACCGCCGAGAGAGAGACCTGTGAGCACCGACTACTACGCCGTCCTGGGCATCGAGCGGGACGCGAGCCCCGAGCAGATCAAGAAGGCGTACCGCAAGCTCGCCCGTGAGCTGCACCCTGACGTCGCCACCACCGAGGGCTCGGAGGACCGTTTCAAGGACGTGTCCCGCGCCTACGAGGTGCTGTCGAACCCCGAGAAGCGCGAGATGTACGACCGCGGGGTCGACCCGTCGGCCCCTGGCGGCGGTCAGGGCGGCTTCGGCGCCGGATTCGGGTTCCAGGACATCTTCGAGACCTTCTTCGGTGCGGCCCAGGGAGCGTCGGCCCAGCGCGGGCCCGTCCCGCGGGCGCGTCGGGGTCAGGACGCGCTGCTCCGGCTCGAGGTCACCCTCGCCGAGGCTGCCTTCGGCGTGCACCGCGAGGTCCAGGTCGACACCGCCGTCCTGTGCTCGACCTGCGAGGGCAGCTGCTGCCGTCCCGGCACCTCCCCGCGCACCTGTGACGTCTGCGGTGGCCGCGGAGTGGTCCAGCGCGTCGCCCGGTCCTTCCTCGGCCAGGTCATGACCTCGAGCCCGTGCGCGGCGTGCCACGGCTTCGGCACCGTCATCCCGGACCCCTGCCCCGAGTGCTCCGGTGAGGGCCGCGTGCGCAGCCGACGCACGCTCTCGGTCGACGTCCCGGCCGGTGTGGAGACCGGGACGCGCATCCGGATGACCGGTCAGGGCGAGGTCGGTCCCGCCGGAGGGCCCTCCGGTGACGTCTACCTCGAGATCCGTGAGAAGGCGCATGACCTCTTCGTGCGTCGCGGGGACGACCTGCACTGCACGCTCCCGGTGCCCATGACGGCGGCTGCGCTGGGCACCACCGTGGAGCTCGAGACGCTCGACGGCCCTCGGGCCGTCGACCTGCGTCCTGGGACCCAGCCCGGCGAGGTCGTCGTGGAGCGCGGGCTCGGCATCGGTCACCTCAACGGCGCAGGACGGGGTGACCTGCACATCCACGTCGAGGTGCAGGTGCCCACGGGGCTGGACGAGGAGCAGACGGACCTGTTGCGCCGCCTGGCGACACTGCGTGACGAGGAACGGCCCGAGTCGAGGCTCGCACCTGCCCATCCGGGGGTGTTCGCCAAGCTCCGCGACAAGCTCTCCGGCCGGTGACAGCACCCGTCTTCCTCGCGGACCCCGGGACGCTCGGCGCTCTCGACGTCGGAGGTCGGTACGTGCTCCGCGGGGAGGAGGCCCGGCACGCGGGTGTCGTGCAACGTCGGCGCACGGGGGAGCGGGTCGACGTCGTCGACGGCTCAGGAGTGCGGCTGGAGTGCGTCATCGCCGCGGTGGAGCCCGGGAGCCTCGAGCTCGACGTGCTGAGCCGCCGTGACGAGCCGGAGGAGTCCCTGCGGCTGGTCCTGGTCCAGGCCCTGGCCAAGGGGGACCGTGACGAGCTCGCGATCGAGGCGGCGACCGAGGTGGGGGTCGACGCGGTGGTGCCGTGGCAGGCACGACGCTCGATCGTGGTCTGGCGCGGGGATCGCGCTGCGCGGTCGCGCGCCCGCTGGCTCGCCACCGTGCGGACCGCCACGAAGCAGGCCAGACGCGCCCGGGTCCCGGTCGTCGACGAGGCCGTCGGTCTCGACGGACTCGTCCGTCGGATCCGGAGCACCGTCGAGGCAGGCGGGGCCGCGCTCCTGCTGCACGAGGAAGCCGAGGCGTCCCTCGCGTCGGTCGCGCTCCCCTCGGACGGCGAGATCCTCGTCGTGGTGGGACCGGAGGGCGGGATCGACGAGACCGAGGTGGCTGCCATGACCGAGGCGGGCGCCCGGCCGGTCCGGCTCGGACCGCACGTCCTGCGCACCTCGACCGCAGGCCCCGTAGCCCTGGCCCTGCTCGCCAGCCGCACCGGTCGCTGGTCCTGAGCACCGGTCAGGCGCGCTCTACTGCTCGTCGAGCTGGGACTCCATCCAGGCGATCTTCCGGTCGAGGTCATCCCGGAGGAAGCGGTACTCCGCCTCCCACAGCTTCAGGAGCCGCTCCCGAGTGCTGCCGTCGAGATGGAGGAAGGCCCGTTCGGCGTCGAGCTGGTGGGCGTCGATCCGCACTCGCTCGGCCCGGAAGTGCTCGAGCTGCGTCGCGATGTAGGCCGAGGCCTGCCGTTCGCCGACGAGCGCGACGAAGGTCAGGTGCAGGAGGAACTGGTTGAAGGCCGACAGCGACGGGGGCAGGTCCTCGCTGGTCTCCAGAACGGAGCGCAAGCGCTCCCGTCCGTCCGTGGTGGTCGTGTACCGCTTGCGGTCCCGGCCGCCCGCAGGGTCGTCGCTGACCGTGAGCGCGCCCTGCTCGGTCAGCTCGCGCAGCGCGGGATAGATCTGGCCCAGCGACGCGCCGAAGAAGTACCCGGTCGACTCGGAGATGATCGCCTTGAGCTCGTAGCCGGTGGCGCCCGGGTGGAGCTCGACCAGCCCGAGCAGGACGTCCTTCAGCTTCACCGCGCGCTCCCTGCCCTCAGCGATCGGAGGCGACCCTAGCGCACCGTCGCGCCGTGCCGGGGTGGCCGCCCGTCGGTCGCGGCGGCCACCCCGACCGGGTCAGCGATCGGCGACCGCCATCTGTGCGGCGCGCTTGCCCGTGGACAGGGCGCCCTCGGTGCACGCGATGAGGAAGAGGTACTCGCCCGCCAGGTAGAGACCGGGCACATCGCGCAGGTGGTGGTCGTTGAGGTCGTGGATCGCTGTGACCTGCTCGGGCGCCTCGAGGCTGATCGCCCGGTCGTAGCGGATCACGTCGGTGAACAGCGGTTCGTCGGGGAACTCGGGCAGGAAGCGCTGGATCTCCCTGATCACCAGGCGGCGGCGGGTCTCGTCATCGACGGCGCTCAAGGTGTCGTCGTGCCATCCGGCGGTGAACGCGTGGACGAGCCCGGTCCCTTCAGGACCCCGCGGGCTGGAGACACCCGAGTTCTCGTCGAAGATCGTGGTGATCAGCGAGTTGGCGCTCGCGGGGATCATCAGCGACAGGAAGTCGTCGGGCACGATGCGGCGGTTGAGCCCGAACACGTAGTTGTAGGTCGAGGAGTAGGTGCACGCGGAGAGCGGCGCCCGCATCGTCTCGGGGAGCTCCGGTACGAGGCGGATGGCGTCGGCGGCATCGGTCGCAAGGATCACCTGGGACGTCTCGATGAGTCCGTCGGCGGTCCGCACGCCCACGACCTTGCCGTCCTCGATGACGACCTCCTGCACGGGGGTGGACAGCCGGACCCGATCCCGCACCTGCTCGTACAGGGCATCGATGAACACCGCCAGGCCGCCGTCGACGGTGCACATGCCGCGCATCAGGGACATCAGGGCGATCGGGTGAGCGATGCTCACGTCGCGGGCGCGTCCGAGCACCATGGTCCCGAGGAACGGGTTGAGGATCCGGTCCGTCAGGCTCGCCCCGCCATTCTTGCGCCCGAACTCCTCGGTGCTCATCGACGCGATCTCCATCAGGCCGGAGAAGTCATGACCGCCCTTGGCACCGATGCGCGAGGAGTACGGCCGGATGGCCGCGGCGAACCGGAGGAGTTGCGGGTAGGTCGAGAACGGCAGCCCTCTGCCGAGGAAGAAGCCCAGCAGCTTGAACGGGTTCATCCCCTTGCCCAGCCGGACGAAGCGCCGGCGGCCACCCGACCAGAAGCCGTAGACCTGGGACTCGACCGTGTCCACCCGATCGCGCAGGCCCAGCTCCTCGAGGTACTCGAAGGTCGTCTCCCACTGCGGTTCGGTCATCGCTGCGCCGGTGGCCCAGGTGAAGCCGTGCGCTGACCGGTTGCCCACCCTGCCCCCGGCACGGTCGCTCCCCTCCAGCACGATGCACTCGACCCCTGCCTTGCCGAGCGTGTAGGCAGCCGACAGCCCCGCGCAGCCGGCTCCGATGACGACCACGGGCTTCTTCTCCACCACGATCTTGCCCCTTCCGGTGCATGACGAATCCGATGACGACACGGACCCGTCCGCGTCGACCTATCTGACCAGGTGTATCTGGTCAGATAGATGCTAGGGCGATGCGGTTCGTCGCACTCAGGACCAAAGGCACGGCGGAGCGTCGGGGCGGCGGAGCGTCGGGCGCATGCGGACGTCGACATGCAGGTCCTGGCGCGGTGGCCGAGGCATCAGCGCTCTCGGGAGAGGCAGGCGTGGCCTCTCGACCGCCGGGAATGCGGGCAGGCGGACCTGTGTCCGACACCTGCACCGGGCAGGCGCGCTCAGCTCACGGTGAAGGTGACCTCTGCGAGGTTGACGGCGGGTGCGGAGGCGTCGCCCTCACCCATGCCGGGCTCCCACACCTGGACGGTGTAGTCGCCGGGGTCGAGCGTGAGGTCGATGGCGAACGGGCCGATCTCCCCGTTCGCACCGGCCTGGGTGTACCCCTCGGCAACGGTCTCGCCCTCCGCGTCCTGCACGGAGTACAGCAAAGTCGCCTCGAAGGCCGTCCCGGTGCCGCTGACCGTGACGGCAGGGCCGGCGACGGTCGCGCCCTGGGCGGGCGCCTCGATCGTCGTCGTCCCGGAGTCGGTGCTCGGCTCCTCCTCGGGGGTGGCCTCGGCGCTCGGCTCGGCCGACGCGGTGGGCTCCTCGGAGACCGCTGCCGTCGAGGTCTCGTCCGGTGCGTCAGCGGGTTCCGTCGTCCCCGTCTGGCAGCCCGCGAGGGTCAAGGTCGCGGCAGCCGCGAGTGCGACGAGCGCTGCGCGTGCACGGTGCCCTCCGGCGATCCCGCGTCCCGTCGAACCGCTCCGGATCAGGTGCAGCGCCATCGTGTCTCCTCGCTCGGGTCCTGCGGCCATCCTGGCAGTCGGCACGAGCCGAGACGTGCCGACACGGCTAGCCTGGCGGAATGTCGAGCACACCGTTGGCCAGTCAGGACTGCCTCTTCTGCCGCATCGTCGCGGGTGAGGTGCCCGCCGAGGTCGTCGCGAGCACGGAGCAGGCGGTCGCATTCCGGGACATCTCCCCGCAAGCCCCCCTGCACGTCCTCGTCGTCCCTCGTGACCACCATGCGGACGTCGCCCAGCTCGCCGCTGCGGACCCCGATCTCCTCGCTCAGGTGGTCCGCCTGGCGCACGAGATCGCCGAGGACCGGGCGGACGGGAACTTCCGTCTGATCTTCAACACCGGCGCCCATGCCGGTCAGTCCGTGTTCCACGTGCACGCCCATGTGCTCGGCGGGACCGACCTGGGCTGGTCCCCGGCCTGAGCGGAGTGAGCGGGGCCGCGCGCGCGGGCCGAGCCGAGGACGCGTCGGTAGGATGGACCCCGCGCCCCACGAAGGAGAACCAGGCCGGCCGGCCGAGCTCATGACAGAGACCCGCCCATGACCCACCCCACCGCCGCTGCGGCCGTGCCCCCCGAGGGGGTCGTCGAGCACCGGGTCGTGGTCCCCGCCCACCTGCCCGCGGTCGCGCTGCTCGGTCCCGGCGACGAGGTCCTGCGTGCCATCGAGGAGGGCTTCACCGGAGTCCGGATCCACGCCCGCGGAGACGTCATCACCGTCCAGGGCCCGCCCTCGGCCGTCTCCGTGGTCAGTCGCCTCCTCGACGAGCTCCTCGAGGTGGCTGCGAGCGGGACCGTGCTCGACTCGGACGTGGTCCGACGCTCGGTCGCCATGCTGGCGTCGGCCACCGGGAGCGGCGCAGACCGTCCGGCGGAGGTGCTGACCCACAACATCCTCTCGAGCCGTGGACGCACGATCCGGCCGAAGACCGTCGGGCAGAAGGCCTACGTCGACGCGATCGACCGGAACACGATCACCTTCGGGATCGGTCCGGCAGGAACGGGGAAGACCTACCTCGCGATGGCCAAGGCCGTGCAGGCGCTCCAGGCCAAGCAGGTCAACCGGATCGTGCTGACCCGCCCTGCCGTCGAGGCGGGCGAGCGGCTCGGATTCCTTCCCGGGACGCTGAGCGAGAAGATCGACCCGTACCTGCGGCCGCTGTACGACGCGCTGCACGACATGGTCGACCCCGACTCCATCCCTCGGCTCATCGACTCGGGGACCATCGAGGTCGCTCCGCTCGCCTACATGCGCGGCCGGACCCTGAACGACGCCTTCATCATCCTGGACGAGGCGCAGAACACCTCTGCCGACCAGATGAAGATGTTCCTCACCCGGCTCGGCTTCGGTTCCCGGATGGTGGTGACGGGCGACGTCACGCAGGTGGACCTCCCGGGGGCGACGGTGTCGGGCCTGCGGGTCGTCGAGGGGATCCTCGGCGAGGTGGACGACGTCGCCTTCTGCCCGCTCGGCTCGGCGGACGTCGTCCGGCACCGACTGGTCAGCGACATCATCGACGCGTACGCGCACTGGGACGTCAAGGGGCAGTCATGAGCATCGAGGTCAACAACGAGAGCGGCGTGCGGGTGGACGAGGCGGAGTTCGCCGCCCTCGCCCGGCACGTCCTGGACGCGATGCGGGTGCATCCCCAGACGGACCTGTCGATCCTGCTGGTCGACGAGGACGTCATGACCGACCTGCACGTGCGCTGGATGGACGAGCCGGGCCCGACGGACGTCCTGTCCTTCCCGATGGACGAGCTGCGTCCGGGGGGCGACGGCGAGCCGACTCCCGCGGGTCTTCTGGGTGACGTGGTGCTGTGCCCGACGGTCGCGGCACGTCAGGCCAAGGAGGCGGGTCACTCCACCAGCGAGGAGCTCCTGCTCCTGACCACGCACGGGATCCTGCACCTCCTGGGTTTCGACCACGCCGAGCCGGAGGAGGAGAAGGAGATGTTCGGCCTTCAGCGCCAGCTCCTGCTGACCTTCCTCGCGGAGCGATGAGCGCCTCCCTGGCGTGGCTCGCCACCGGCACCGGCCTGGTGGTCCTGATCGCCGCGCTGCTCAGCGCGGGGGAGACAGGACTGCTCCGCCTGGGCCGGTCGGCACTCGCCGAGCTCGTGAGCGACACCCCGTCGGGCACGCGCATCGCGCGGCTCTCGAGGGACCCGCACGCGGCGGCGGCGGCCGCTGCTGCCGTCCGCATCGGCTGCGAGTCCTTCGCGACCGTCGCACTGACGCTCCTCGTCGCGGGACTCGGCGCCTCGCCGTGGCAGAGCCTGCTGATCGCCGGGGTGCTCGGTGCGGCCTTCGCCCTCCTCCTGGTCCGACACGTCCCGCGCTCGCTCGCCCGCAAGCACCCGGCCGGCATCGTCGTCCTGACCTCTGCCCTGCTGCGCGCCGCGCAGGTCGTGGCCGGCCCGGTACGTGTCGCCGGCAGGACCTCCGCCGACCAGCACGACCTGTCCGACGACGAGATCCGCGAGATGGTCGACCGGGTCAGCGAGTCGGACTCGATCGAGGACGAGGAGCGCGAGATGTTCCGCTCCGTGCTCGAGCTCGGCGACACGCTCACCCGGGCCGTGATGGTGCCTCGGACGGAGATGATCACGCTCCCGAGCAAGACCCCGATCCACAAGGCGATGTCGCTCTTCCTGAGGTCCGGGTACTCCCGGGTGCCGGTGGTGGGCGAGTCGGTCGACGACGTGCTCGGGATGCTCTACCTCAAGGACGTCGTCCGGCATCAGCACCGCAGCCCCGACTCGGGGACCGAGGTCGTCGACGGACTGACCAGGCCGCCGGTCTTCGTCCCGGAGTCCAAGCCGGTGGACGAGCTCCTTCGCGAGATGCAGCGCAGCGCCTCGCACGTGGCCATGGTCGTGGACGAGTACGGCGGGATCGCCGGTCTGGTGACGATCGAGGACGCGCTGGAGGAGATCGTCGGTGAGCTGACGGACGAGCACGACCGCTCGGGGCCGGAGGTCGAGGATCTCGGGGACGGCGCGTACCGGGTACCCTCGCGGCTACCGGTCGACGAGCTCGGCGAGCTCTTCGACCTCGATCTCGAGGACGACGACGTCGACACGGCGGGCGGGCTGCTGGCCAAGGCGCTCGGCAAGGTCCCGCTCATCGGCTCCCGCGCCGTGGTGGCCGGGCTCGAGCTCACGGCCGACCGGGTGGACGGCCGACGCAAGCAGCTCTCCGCGCTGCGGGTGCGGCTCGCGCCCGTCGCCGCAGGCAGCAGTGACGACACGGCAGGCACCACCACCCCGACGCACGGCCGGTCGACCGGCCAACAAGGAGCACACCGATGACCGCCCCCTTCCGATCCGGGTTCGTGTGCATCATCGGGCGCCCCAACGCCGGGAAGTCCACGCTCACGAACGCGCTCGTCGGCCAGAAGATCGCGATCACCTCCGGGCGGCCGCAGACGACCCGCCACGTGGTCCGCGGGATCCTGCACCGGCCGGAGGCGCAGATCGTCCTGGTGGACACCCCCGGTCTGCACCGTCCACGCACGCTGCTCGGCGAGCGGCTCAACGAGCTGGTGCGCGAGACCCTCGGCGAGGTCGACGTCATCGTGTTCTGCCTTCCGGCGGACCAGCGCGTCGGGCCGGGTGACCGGTTCATCGCCCAGCAGCTCAGCGACCTGGCACGGGGCCGCGCCGCGACGCCGGTCGTCGCGGTGGCGACCAAGGCGGACCTGGTGCCGAAGGGACGTCTCGCCGAGCACCTCATGGCGATCGCGGAGCTCGGGGACTGGGCCGACATCGTCCCGGTGAGCGCGGTGGACGGGTACCAGGTCGACACCCTCGTCGACGTGCTGGTGTCCCACCTGGAGCCGGGCCCTGCGCTGTACCCCGACGGCGAGCTCACCGACGAGCCCGAGTCGGTCATGGTCGCCGAGCTGGTGCGCGAGGCCGCCCTCGAGGGGGTGCGCGACGAACTGCCGCACTCGCTCGCCGTGGTCGTGGACGAGATCGTGCCGCGCGAGGGGAACGTCGGCCCCGACGGGACGCCCGGTCTGCTGGACGTACGGGTGAACCTCTTCGTCGAACGGGACTCGCAGAAGGCGATCATCATCGGCAAGGGCGGTGCTCGGCTGCGCGATGTCGGTGCGACCGCTCGTCGCGGGATCGAGGCCCTGCTGGGCACGCGCGTGTACCTCGACCTGCACGTGAAGGTCGCGAAGGACTGGCAGCGGGACCCCAAGCAGCTCTCGCGGCTCGGGTTCTGAGGCACGGCTCGGGCGGGCAGGGCAGCGGACCCTCGACCCGTGATCGGCGGACGACGGCGACTACAGTGGGCGGGTGCGTTACCGGATCGCCCTGACCAGCGCGATCGCCGTGGTCGTGCTGGGGATCCTCGGGGCCGTCTCCGGTCCGTCCTGGGACCCGGTACCCCTCACGAGGACGATCGAGGTCGCGACTCCGGACACGAGCGTCACATCGGTCCCCGACGCCGACCCGGTCGGCACCTATGAGGTCGTCACCTCCGTCGTCACCGTCGAGCTGAACGGTGCCACGGTCGAGGCCCAGATCTCCGAGCCCGTGGGAGCGACGGGGCTGCGCCCGGGGATCGTCTTCGTGCACGGCGCCGGGACGGGCAAGTACGAGGAGGCCTTCGTCACCCAGGCGCACGACCTCGCCTCCGCGGGAATCGTCACGATGGTGCCGGACAAGAGGCTGGACACCTACTCCACGCGGCATCGCGACTACGTGACGATGGCGAACGACTACCTGCGCTCCGTCGCGTTGCTGCGCGGGCTCCCCGGTGTGGATCCCGACCTCGTCGGGGTCTACGGAGAGAGCGAGGGCTGCTGGATCGTTCCGGTCATGGCGGCCGACAACGCCAACGTCGCGTTCACGATGCTGGTCGCCGCTCCCGTCGTGCCGCCGCGCCAGCAGGCCGCCTTCGCCTCGGACTCCTACCTGCGTGCCACGGGGGTGCCGGTCGAGATCCTGCGCGCCATCCCACGGACGGTCGGGATGCAGCTCCCCGGTGGGGGGATGGAGTACATCGACTTCGACGTCGAGCCCTTCCAGCAGCGGATGCGCCAGCCCGTCTTCGTCGCCTACGGCACGGGTGACGCCGCGATGCCGACCGTCCAGGGGGCCCTGCAGATCATCGACGACCTCACCACGGCCGGGAACGCCGGGTGGACGGTGCGGTACTACCTCGACGCCGACCACGGCATCCGGGTCGACGGGGTGCTCGACCCGGACTTCTCGCGGGACATGGCCGCCTGGGTGCAGTCGCTCCCGCTCTCGGCGGGTGCCGAGCCGACCGTGGCAGGCGCGGAGCCGTACCAGCGGTTCGTCGCGAGCCCCGTCGACAGGCCGCGCTGGTTCGCCGAGGGCGACCAGCTGGTCGCCCTGCTCGTCACCATCGGGCTCGCCCTCCTCGTCGGCCCCGTGGTGTGGGGCACCCGTCGCCTCATGGGGCGACGGACACGACTGCTCGCGCCCGGGGTCCGGCTACCGCTGACCGTGATGACAACGACGGGGCTCGCCTCCTTCGTGGGCTTCGTGGTGTACCTCCTGGTGGTCGCGAACCTCGCGCAGCACTACCGGACGAACGCCCTGGTGGTCCAGGGCGGCTGGCTCACCGTGCGGATGCTCGGGGTGGTGAGCGTCGTCGCCGGAGTCGTCCTGACCTTCCGGATCCTCGACGGACGGCGACGGCGCGGCGTGCGCGCGTCCCGCAGTCGCGCGGGAGCCGCCGTGCTGGCCGGGAACGTGACCGGGAGCGTGCTGCTGCTCTCGCTGCTGAGCTACTGGAACGTCTTCCCGCTCCTGCTCCTCTGAGGCGCCCGGTCGGGTGGTCCGCGCATTTCCCACCCCGTCGCGTGGACCGAAGCACTACGGTTCTTGTGACAGCTGGTCTCAGCCACCGCCGGTCGACGAGGAGAGAAACGCCATGACCGAGCCGACCCAGTTCACGGCCCAGCAGGCAGGCGACCCGGCGACGCCGGCCCAGACGCTCGCCGACATCGCGGCGCTGCGCCCCGATCTGCGCCCCGTCATCGCGACGAACCCCTCCGCCTACCCGGGCCTTGTCGAGTGGCTCGCCTCCCTCGGTGAGCCGGCCGTGGACGCGGCGCTCGCCGAGCGGGCCGCACGGGAGCAGGCGGCGGCGCAGCCCACCGCGGACTGGGGCCCGCCTGCCGGGACGCCGGCACCCGGCCAGCAGCCGGGGCAGCAGCAGCCGTGGCAGGGCCAGCCCGGTCAGCCGGCGCCGCAGCAGCCGTGGCAGGGCCAGCCGGCCCAGCAGCAGCCCTGGCAGGGCCAGCCCGGTCAGCCCGCACCCCAGCAGGCGTGGCAGGGCCAGCCCGGCCAGCCGGGCCAGCCCGGTCAGCCCTACGGGTACCAGCCCGCCGG
>NZ_JBFHHB010000076.1:0-12768 GCF_041597215.1 Actinotalea sp. | reverse complement strand
GGGGTGGGCCGGGTCTGAGCCGTGTGCGACCATTGCCCCGTGGCGCGCCCCGACGGTCGACTGACCCACGAGCTCCTTCCCGGCGAGAAGGGCCCGCAGGATGCCTGCGGGGTCTTCGGCGTGTGGGCACCCGGCGAGGAGGTCGCCAAGCTCACCTACTTCGGCCTCTACGCGCTCCAGCACCGCGGGCAGGAGTCGGCGGGCATCGCGACCTCCAACGGCGAGCAGCTGCTGGTCTACAAGGACATGGGCCTGGTCTCCCAGGTCTTCGACGAGACCGCGCTCAACGCCCTGACCGGGCACATCGCGATCGGGCACACCCGCTACTCGACGACGGGCGCCTCGACCTGGGAGAACGCACAGCCGACTCTCGGTGCCACGGCGGGCGGCACTGTCGCCCTCGGTCACAACGGGAACCTCACCAACACGGCCGAGCTCATCGACCTCGTCGCCGAGCGGTACGGGCCGCGGCGCCGCGGCGAGCTCGCCCGCGGCAACACGACCGACACGGCCCTGGTCACCGCTCTCCTCGCGGGGGACGCCGATCACACCCTCGAGGCGACCGCCCTGGAGGTGCTCCCGCGGCTGCGGGGCGCCTACTGCCTGGTCTTCATGGACGAGCACACGCTCTACGCCGCTCGTGACCCGCACGGCGTCCGGCCCCTGGTGCTCGGGCGTCTGGAGCGGGGCTGGGTCGTGGCGAGCGAGACGGCAGCCCTCGACATCGTCGGGGCCTCGCTCGTCCGCGAGGTCGAGCCCGGTGAGCTCATCGTCATCGACTCCGACGGGCTGCGCAGCACGCGCTTCGCCCCGGCGACCCCGACCGGTTGCGTCTTCGAGTACGTGTACCTCGCCCGCCCGGACACGACGATCGCCGGTCGCTCGGTGCACGCCGCGCGCGTGGAGATGGGCAGGACCCTCGCCCGGGAGTTCCCGGTCGACGCCGACCTCGTCATCCCGGTCCCGGAGTCCGGGACCCCGGCGGCGATCGGCTACGCCGCCGAGTCCGGGATCCGGTACGCGCAAGGGCTGACGAAGAACGCCTACGTGGGCCGGACCTTCATCCAGCCCTCCCAGACCCTGCGGCAGCTCGGCATCCGCCTCAAGCTCAACCCCTTGCGCGAGGTCATCCGCGGTCAGCGGCTCGTGGTCGTCGACGACTCGATCGTGCGCGGGAACACCCAGCGCGCCCTCGTCCGGATGCTCCGGGAGGCCGGCGCCGCCGAGGTGCACGTGCGCATCTCCTCCCCGCCCGTGCGCTGGCCCTGCTTCTACGGGATCGACTTCGCCTCTCGCGCGGAGCTCATCGCGACCGGGCTCAGCCCCGAGGACGTCGGTCGCTCGATCGGGGCCGACTCGCTGGGCTACATCTCGCTCGAGGGAATGGTCGCCGCGACGGAGCAGCCCTCCTCCCAGCTGTGCACCGCCTGCTTCACCGGCCAGTACCCGATTCCCCTTCCTCCGTCCGACCGCATCGGCGCCGCCCTCGTCGAGCAGACCGAGCTCCCCCTCGGCGCACCAGAGGACGGCCTTGCCGGCGTCCTCGGAGGTGTCGGTGGGGCCGGAGCACTGGAGCACCCGTGAGCGAACCCGTCACCTACGCCGCAGCCGGAGTCGACACCGAGGCCGGTGATCGCGCCGTCGAGCTCATGGCCGCGGCCGTGCGCGCCACCCACGGCCCGCAGGTGCTGGGCGGGGTCGGGGGGTTCGCCGGGCTCTGGGACGCCTCGGCGCTGACCTCCTACCGTCGGCCCCTGCTGGCGACCTCCACCGACGGCGTCGGCACCAAGGTCGCGATCGCGCAGGCGATGGACGTCCACGACACGATCGGCTTCGACCTGGTCGGCATGGTCGTCGACGACATCGTCGTGGTCGGGGCAGAGCCCCTGTTCATGACCGACTACATCGCCACCGGGCGGGTCGTCCCCGAGCGCGTGGCGGACATCGTCCGGGGGATCGCCGCGGCGTGCGCGGAGACGGGGACCGCGCTGGTGGGCGGCGAGACCGCCGAGCACCCGGGCCTGCTCGCCCCCGACGAGTACGACGTCGCCGGTGCAGCGACGGGAGTGGTGGAGGCCGACGACGTACTCGGCCCGGAGCGCGTGCGGGCGGGTGACGTCGTCCTGGCGATGGCCTCCTCAGGGCTGCACTCCAACGGCTACTCGCTGGTGCGCCGGGTCCTGCAGGTCGCGGGGTGGGAGCTCGACCGTGAGGTCCCTGAGCTCGGCCGCGCGCTCGGTCTCGAGCTCCTGGAGCCCACCCGCCTGTACACCCGGCCGTGCCTGGACGTGGCGCGCACCGAGGCGGCGCAGGTGCACGCCTTCAGCCACGTGACCGGTGGGGGCCTTGCCGCGAACCTCGCCCGGGTGCTGCCCGTCGGGCTCGTGGCGGAGGTCGACCGGTCGAGCTGGATCGTGCCGCCCGTCTTCGACCTGGTGCGCCGGCTCGGCTCCGTGCCGTGGGGGGACCTGGAGAACACCCTCAACCTCGGTGTCGGCATGGTCGCCGTGGTGTCGCCGGACGGCGTGGACGCGGCGCTCGCGAGCCTCGCGGCGTCCGGGGTGCCTGCCTGGGTGCTCGGCCGGGTCGCCGCGGACGACGGTGCCGCCGGGGTGCTGCGAGGCACCAAGGGTGTCCACGGCGGTGGGGTCCGGCTCACCGGCGACTACCGCGTCTGAGCACCCGCCCGCGGGCGGGTGCTGGCGGATCCGGCGCACACGCGCACGGATCCGGCGCACGCGCGGACGGTTCCGGCGAGCACGGACGGTTCCGGCGCACGCGCGGATGGCTCCGGCGCACAGGCGCACGGATCCGGCGCACGCCGCGGAGAGCGCTTCGGCGCCGGCGGACCGCCCGGCGCTCAGCGCTCCGGGGTGCTCGTCGAGCAGCTCACCGCTCGGAGGCGGACCAGCGGCCGAACTCGTCGTCCTCCGACGGTTCGTCGTCGGAGCGACTCTCCGTTGCGAGGTCGGTGCGGCGTCCGCCAGACGTGAGCTCCTGCTCGAGGGCTCGGTAGTTCGGCTCGAAGCTCGAGTACTTCAGCTCGCGAGCGACCTTGGTCTGCTTTGCCTTCTGACGGCCGCGCCCCATGGCATCGACCCCCTCTTACGTGGAAGCGGGGCGGCACCGTGCGTACACGTGCGGCCCCGGGTGTGTGGTATCTGCGTCGTAGGACAACGGTACATGGTGCTCAGGCATTCCTGCGACCCGCGGCGGGTTCCGTGCGGCTCCGGGGCCCGATCGGAGGCAGCCCGGCAGCGGCACGCCGGGCGCTTTCGTCCCAAATGTCCCGGGTCCGGGACCGGTGCCACGGTACGGTTGTCCTGCCTGCTCGTCGGTGGCAGGCCCGAACGAGGACGCCGGCGGCCGCGGCCGTGAGGCGATCCACCGCCAGCAGGAGGCGACGTGTCAGCAGAGACGATCGAGCACGAGGCGCTGCTGACCCCCGGAGAGGTCGCCGTCCTCTTCCGGGTCGACCCGAAGACCGTCTCGCGATGGGCCAAGGCGGGAAAGCTCTCGGCCGTGCGCACCCTGGGTGGGCATCGGCGCTTCCGTGAGACCGAGATCCGGGCGCTCGTCGCGAACGCCCCCGAGGTGCACACCGTCGTCCCGCCCGCGTCCAGCTGAGCACACGGCGCACGGAGCTCCCCGAGCACCACGACGTCGAGAGCTGGCTGGCGCACGTCGCCGCGCGGGCGCCGACGGGCCTGGAGCAGGTCGACGGTCCCGTGGTCAGACGGTGCGTCGCCCCGAGCCGGCACGCGGTGGCCCTGCCCGTCACGCTGCGCTTCCGCCCCGCGACCGAGGTCGGGGCGAGGGCCCTGCTCGAGGTCGACGGCCTCCCCGGTGCAGGGCCGGGACTGCCGGCGCCGATGCGGGTCTGGCTGGGACTCGACGCCGACACGGCCCGTGCCGCGGCACACCTCGCGGGCGATCCCCTGCTGGGCCCGCTCGTCGCGGCCCGTCCGGGGCTCGCCGTCCCGGGGACGGTCGACGGTGGCGAGCTCGCCCTGCGCACGGTGCTGGGGCAGCAGGTGAGCGTGGCCGCTGCCAGGACCCTCACCGGCCGGTTGGTCGCGTTGCTCGGCCGGCCCGGCGGCGCGGGGTTGATGCGCTTCCCCGAACCCGCCCTGATCGCCGATGCGGGTGTGGCGGCCCTCCGGTCGATCGGTCTGACAGGCTCGAGGGCCGCGACGCTCGCCCACCTGGCAGGCGCGCTGGCCGACGGGCTCGACCTGTCGCCCCAGGCCGACCGTGCGGCGGCCCGCGCCGCACTCGCGTCGCTGCCCGGGGTCGGCCCGTGGACCGTCGAGTACGTGGCGCTCCGTGCGCTGCGGGACCTGGACGCCTTCCCCGCGCACGACCTCGTGCTCCGGCAGGCGATCGGCGGTGCGGACGCACGCACCGCCCTCCGCCGCGCCGAGGACTGGCGTCCGTTCCGTGGGCACGCCGCCCAGTACCTCTGGCGGGCCGCAGCGGCGCGGTGAGCGAGCGAGGGCCCGCGGAGGACGCGGAGGCCCGCCTGCGGGGCGAGCGGCCCCTGCTCAGAGCTTGCGCAGGACCTTCGTGACGACCGCGAGTGCGAGGGCCGCGCCTGCTCCGAGCACGACCCAACCCGTCGTGGTGGGGGCAGGCTCGTCGGGCGCGCGCGTCTCGCCCGTCGCCTTGCGCCGGAGCTCGGCGATCGCTGCCATCGTGTCGTCCTTGACCCGATCGGCCTGGGCCTTCGGGTCGAGGCGCTCGGACAGGGCGTCGACGGTGGCCTTGAGCTCGGCGCGGTTGCGCGCGATGTCGGCCTCGATGTCGTGGGTGTCGGTCATCGGCCCAGCCCTTCCTTGACGGCGGCGACGTCCGCCATGACGCTCTCCTGTGCCTTGGCCGGGACCGGCGGGACCCCGCGATCGAGCGTCTTCTTGCCGATCAGCACGAGCACGCCGGCGAGGACGAAGATCACCAGTGTGACGATCAGGGCTGCCAGCCAGGGAGCCACGGCGTTCGCCAGCCCGAGGATCGCGGTCGCGATGAGGGTGCCGAGCCCGAAGAAGGCGAGGGCGGCCGCCGCGACGAAGAGGCCGATGCCGATCCCGGCGTGCTTGGCCTTGTCGGCCATCTCGGCCTTCGCGAGACGGATCTCGTTGCGGAGCAGCTGGGACAGCTGCTCGGAGAGTGACGAGACGAGCTCGCCGATGCTCGGTCGGGAATCGGGGTGTCCAGGGCTGGTCACGCCACCACGTCCTTCGTCCTGTCGGTGCGGCCGGGGCGCTCGTGCCGCCACCGGGGTGCCGGGCGCACCGTCGCCGACGCGGCCCGTCGGACCATTCTTGTGCACCGGCGCTCTCGGCGCAGCGTCCATGGCGGATGAACTCGGCGCACGTGCGTGCACGGGCACAGGAGCCCGGACGTCAGGGGAGAGGGAAGGCGGGGGGCGGGCGCCCGAGGGCCGATCCGCTGAGGTGGCCACTGGCAGGGTCGAACTGCCGACCTTTCGATTTTCAGTCGAACGCTCTACCAACTGAGCTAAGTGGCCGTGCTGCCCGACCGCGACTCGCGATCGCGGTGAGACATCGACGCCCGGTCCTGGGACCGGGCGTACGAGCGACCCCGACGGGACTTGAACCCGCGACCTCCGCCGTGACAGGGCGGCGCGCTAACCAACTGCGCTACGGGGCCTTGTGGTGAGACAAGACCTGCTTGGACTGCTGATCGTACGTGGTTCCTGCTGCTCGTACCCCCAACGGGATTCGAACCCGTGCTACCGCCGTGAAAGGGCGGGGTCCTGGGCCGCTAGACGATGGGGGCCGGTGTCAGACGGCCGTCCAAGGACTCCTGCCGAAGACCTCGGAAAGCATACGGGTAACGGGCGGGATCTCCAAAGCGGCCGGTCGTGGGCCCACAATGGGCCCGTGGTGACCATGTCGCGTGAGGACTTCGAGGACGCCGTCCGGGACGCTCTCGACCTCATCCCCCCTGAGCTGGCCGAGCGGATGGACGACGTCGTCGTGCTCGTCGAGGACGAGGCGCCGCAGGACGACCCCGAGCTGCTCGGGTTGTACGAGGGGGTCCCGCTGACCGAACGGGACGGCTGGTGGGCGGCCGGTTCGCTTCCGGACCGGATCACCGTCTTCCGTCACCCGACGTTGGCTGTGTGCTCCTCGGTCGAGGAGGTCGTCGACGAGGTGGCCGTGACGATCGTCCACGAGATCGCCCACCACTTCGGCATCGACGACGAGCGGCTCGCCGAGCTCGGCTGGGACTGACCTGCCCGACGGGCGACCGATGATCGACCCGCGAGAGCGGGATCTGACGCACGAGGAGGACGGATGCGGATCGGGATCGTGCTGCTGCCGCAGGACCGCTGGCCCGAGGCCAGGCGCCGCTGGCTGCGCGCCGAGGAGTACGGCTTCGACCATGCCTGGACCTACGACCACCTGTCCTGGCGTTCGCTGGTGGACGAGCCCTGGTTCGCGACGGTGCCCCTGCTCGCGGCAGCTGCGGCGGTCACCGAACGGATCCGCCTGGGGACGTGGGTGGCGAGCCCGAACTTCCGGCACCCGGTGCCCTTCGCCAAGGACCTCATGGGGCTCGACGACATCAGCGGTGGTCGGCTCATCGCCGGGATCGGCGCCGGCGGGACGGGCTTCGACGCCGAGGTGCTCGGCCCGGGCCCGAGCCCAGCGGTGCGCGCCGACCGCTACGCCGAGTTCGTCGACCTGCTCGACCGGCTCCTCACCTCACCGGTCACGGACGTGAGCGGGGAGCACTGGTCGGCGCACGGCGCCCGGATGATCCCCGGCTGCGTGCAGCGGCCGCGGGTGCCGTTCGCCCTGGCCGCCAACGGCCCTCGGGCGCTGCGCCTGGCCGCCCGGAAGGGGGACGGCTGGGTCACCTACGGACCGAGCGTCGACGGGGACGGCGGCGCGGCGGCGCAGGAGGAGTGGTGGCAGGGCCTGGAGCGGCTCTCGTGCCGTTTCGACGACGCGCTGACCGAGGTCGGGCGCACGGGTGCTGTGGACCGCTACCTCAACCTCGACGGGGCGCCGCTGTACTCCCTCGGCTCCCTCGCGCTGCTCCACGAGGGGATCGAGCGCGCAGCGGCGCTCGGCTTCACCGACGTCGTCGTGCACTGGCCGCGCGCCGACGGGATCTACGGGGGCGACCCCGGAGTGCTCGAGGAGGTCGCGGCGTCCCTTCCTGCGTGGCAGGCGATCGTCCCTCAGGAGCGGCCGGCGGCCTGACGGGCGCTCCAGGCGCTCGCGACCATGGAGTCGAGGTCGTGAGTCATCCGCCAGTCCACGTCGCGCGCGGCCAGCTCGCCCGAGGCGACGATCCGCGCCGGGTCGCCCGGGCGGCGCGGCGCGATCTCCGGGGTGAAGGCGATGCCCGTCACCGAGGCCATGGCGGTCATGATCTCCCGGACCGAGACGCCGTCCCCGCTGCCGAGGTTGTACACGGGCTCCAGCGGGCGGCCCTCGGCCAGTGCCCTGGCGGCGGAGACGTGCGAGCGCGCGAGGTCGGCCACGTGGATGTAGTCGCGCACGCAGGTGCCGTCGGCGGTGGGGTAGTCGTCCCCGTTGATGCGCGGGGTGCGGCCAGCGACGAGCGCGTCCAGCACCAGGGGGAAGAGGTTGTGCGGGCTGGAGTCGTACAGGTCGTCCCGACCGGAGCCGACGACGTTGAAGTAGCGCAAGGAGGTGTGCAGCAGCGGCGCGGCGCTCTCGCGGGTGGCGATGGCCTGATCGGCCAGCAGCCACTCGCCGATGAGCTTGGACTGACCGTAGGGGGACTCGGGGCTCGTGGGGGTCTCCTCGGTCACCAGGAGGGTGTCCGGGGTCCCGTAGACCGCGGCGCTCGAGGAGAAGACGATGCGGTGCACGCCGGACTGCTCCATCGCGGTGAGCAGGTTCGCGGTCCCTGTCACGTTCTGCTCGTAGGTGTGCAGCGGTCGCTGCACACTGACCCCTGCGTACTTGAACCCGGCGAGGTGGACCACCCCCACGCAGGCGCGGCGGCGCAGGGTCTCCGCGACGGTGTCGGTGTCCAGGATGCTCGCCTCGACGAGCTCGACGTCCTCGGGGACGAAGCCCCGGACGCCGCTGGACAGGTCGTCCAGGACGACGACGTCGATCCCCTCGTCGCGGAACGCCTGCACGACGTGTGATCCGATGTACCCGGCCCCGCCCGTCACCATCCATGTCATGGCGCGAGTCTAGGCAGCGAAACAAAAGAAGTCCAACAAAATCGCACAGAAGTCCGCACTCCCGACGGCGTGCTGCTCCACGGGCCGGCGGATCTGCCGGTGGATCTGCTGTGGGTCGGGCCTGCATCCCGCCCGTACCGGTCGCGGGGCGCGGCGCACGGCCTAGCCTGGCCGGGTGACTGCCGCACCGCTCGTCCCCTTCGCCGTCCCTGCCCTCACCGACTCCGAGGCGGGGGCCGCCGTCGTGTCCGGGGTCGCCCTCGTCCTCGGGGTGGCCGGAGCGCTGATCGTCGCCCTGCTGCTCGCGGAGGTGATCTCCGCTGTCGTGCGCGTGCTGGGACGCGGGACGTGGCTCGCGGAGAACCTCTCGCGCCGGGCTCGCCGCCCGTTGCGCATCGTGCTCGTCGTGGTGCTCGTCTGGCTCGCGATCCGCCTGGTGACGCCCGGGGGCGAGGACGCGCCGGGCTGGCGTGCCGGGGTCGAGCACGCGCTGCTCATCCTGCTGATCCTGTCGGGGGCGTGGCTGCTGGGCGCGCTTCTCTTCGTCGTCGAGGACGCGACGCTCGCCCGGTACAGCCTCGACAGCCCGGACAACTCCCGAGCGCGCCGGGTGCGCACCCAGGTGATGATCCTGCGCCGGGTGACCGTCGCGGTGCTCGTGCTGTGCGCGCTCGCCGGCGCGCTGCTGACGTTCCCCGCCGCGCGCGTCGCCGGGGCGGGCCTGCTGGCCTCGGCCGGACTGGTCTCGGTGGTCGCCGGTCTCGCGGCGCAGTCCTCGCTCGCCAACATCTTCGCCGGCCTCCAGCTCGCCTTCACCGACGCCATCCGGGTGGACGACGTCGTGGTCGTCGACGGGCAGTGGGGGCGGATCGAGGAGATCACCCTCACCTACGTCGTCGTGCACGCCTGGGACGACCGCCGCCTGATCCTGCCGTCGACCTGGTTCACCACGACGCCGTTCGAGAACTGGACCCGCCGCGCGGCCGACCTGCTCGGCACGGTCGAGCTCGACCTGGACTGGTCCGTTCCCGTCCCCGCGATGCGCGCGGAGCTGGTCCGGCTGCTCGAGGACAGCGAGCTCTGGGACCACCGGGTGGGCGTGCTCCAGGTCACCGAGGCCACGGGAGGCTGGGTGCGGGTGCGCGCCCTGGCGAGCGCCGTGGACGCGCCGACCCTCTTCGACCTGCGCTGCACGGTGCGCGAGGGGCTCGTGGCGTGGCTGCAGAGGGAGCACCCCGGCGCACTTCCGCGGACGCGCTACCAGGCGATCGGGGCGGGGGCCGAGCCTGAGTCGACCGGCGAGGCGGCGACGAGCGAGGGGTCGGCGGGCGAGGCGCAGCCGACCACCGCATCCCGCCGTCCTGTCCCGCGGGGTGCGGTCGGCGAGGAGACGGCCCTGCTCGACCAGGGCAAGGACTCGCGACTGTTCACCGGCAGCCTCGCTGCGGTCGAGCGCTCGCGGCTCTTCGGCGGTCCCGGCCGCGACGTGATCGCCGAGCGTGAGGCGACGGCGCACGGCCAGCCCACGACGCCGACCCCGGTCGCGCCGACCGACGAGGCGAAGGGGCCCGGCACTCGTCCCAATCCGTGACATCCCGGCATGTCGATCGGTGGACGTCGGGCCCCGGTCCGGTTGACCGCGCCGCTCGTCGCACCGACGGTGGACGGGTACGAGGGCGCCGGCCGACGGTCCGTGCCCACCTCGACAGCGAAGGAGCGTCCATGCTCACCCTCACCGACAACGCCCGCAGTGCCGTCCACGAGCTCGCCGACGGTGCCGGGCTCCCCGAGAGCGGCGGGATGCGGATCGCGCCCGCCTCCGAGGAGGGCTCGGTCGAGCTCTCCCTCGTTCCCGAGCCGGTGGCGGGGGACGAGGTCGTCGAGGGTGAGGGGTTCCGGGTGTACATCGAGCCGGCGACGGCGGCTCTCCTGGCCGACCAGCAGCTCGATGCCGTGCTGGACGACGGGGCCACGGGCTTCGTGCTCGCCCCCCAGGCCTGACGGCCCGACGGCCCGAGCGGCGGGCTCCGGCCCCCTCGGGCCGCGGGTCAGGCGCTCGGTACCCGACGCCGGCTCTCGGCGCGCAGGAGGGCCGCGGCCTGGTGCACGATCCGCGACGAGCTGATGGGCACCGGGAGCACCGATGGCCTGCCCACCAGGAACCCCTGGACGCCATGGGCCCCGAGGCGGGCCCATGCCCGCAGGTCGGCCGCGTCCTCGACGCCCTCGACCAGCAGCTGGGCGCCGGTCTGCTGCGCGAACTCGATGAGGGAGGTCGCCAGCGCCAGCCGCAGCGGGCTGGCGGACACCCCCTGGGTCAGCGAGATGTCGAGCTTGATGACGTTGGGCGCGATGTGCACGATGTGGCGGAGGCTCGCCACGCCGGCTCCCGCGTCGTCCACGGCGATCCGCACACCCTCCGTGCGCAGCAGCTCGATCGTCCTGGCGAAGTCCTCGTAGTCGACGACGCTGACATGCTCGGTCACCTCGACGGTGATGCGTCGCCTCGCGTCCGTGAGGAGCGCGCGCATCCGGGGGTCCGCCATCGTCGTCGGGGAGGCGTTGATCGAGAGCTCCACGTCCTCGGGAAGGCTGCGGGCGTGCATGATCGCCGACTCGATCGCGGCGAGCTCCAGCTCGGTCCCCAGCCCCGCCTCCCGTGCCGCGGCGAACCACAGGTCGGGTGAGCGCATCGGCTCGGTGTCGAAGCGGGTCAGCGCCTCGACGGCCAGCAGGCTCCCGGTGCTCAGCGCGTAGATCGGCTGGTAGAGGGTGCGCAGCCGGCGATGGGCCAGGACGTCGGCGACGAGTGGGACCAGCACGTCGTCGACCGGCGTGGCCCGGGGTGCGGCGAAGGTGTGCCGGAGCTCCTCGGCGAGACGGCGGCTCTCCGCGCGGCGTCGCCCCTCGAGGGCGAGCGCCACGACGGTGCCCACGGCGGCGAACATGACGGCGCGGGTGATCCATGTCGAGGCGGGCTGCGCCTCGCCGAGGACCGAGTTCAGGGGCAGCAGCGGACCGGCCAGCACGGCAGCGGCGACGCTCGTGAGCAGCGTCCCGACGAGGCGGAACGGCAGGGAGGCCATGACGATCGGCGCGTAGAACAGGTGCGTGAACGCGCGCTCGCTACCACCCGTCACGTAGGCGACGGCCCAGGAGAGCGCCAGCAGGGCGGCGATGGCGGCGAGGGCGGGAACGGCCGTCAGGGACTCGCACCGCTCGAGGAGGCGGGAGAGCACGTCCCTGCGTCCGAGCCTGATGCGGGAGGCGGTGATGTCGCTGACCATGGCCTCTCTCATGACGGGCCGGTCGCGGACCGGTCGGGACAGCCAGGTGCGATCCGCCCCCCCCGGTCGCGGGTCCACTATGGCGTGTTTCGTCCCTCGGGTGCCAGCACCGGAGCCGTGATTCGTCAGGCGTTCCCTCGGGAGTCCTTGTCGCCGCGGTGCTGCTGCCGATGATGCGGGAGCCGGAGTCATGGCTACGGCGAGCGAGACCGACGACCTATGACCGATCATGAAGCAGGAGGCGAGTGTGCTGAGCACCCGCGAGGACGCGGCGACGACGGCCCCCGCGGCGGAACGCAGTGGTGACGGCATGAGCCAGGTCTTCGCCTCCCTGGTGCGGAACCGGGAGGTCAGCAGCGTCTTCCAGCCGATGGTGCACCTGCGCACGGGGGACGTGGTCGGCTACGAGGCGTTGAGCCGCGGGCCCGAGGGGTCGCCGTTCGCCTCGGCCACCGCGCTCTTCGGCCAGGCCGCGGTCGACGGGCTGGAGGCGGAGCTGGACTGGGTGTGTCTCGGCTCTGCCTTCGAGGCGTTCGCCGCAGCGGGTGCGCCCCCGTCGTCCTCTCTCTTCGTCAACATGTCCGTCGGCCTCCACCTGGACCGCTGCCCCGCGGACATCCAGCGGGTCGTCGCCCGCGCGGAGTCGTCGATGCGCGTCTTCGTCGAGGTCAACGACACGGCCCTGTCGGCGGATCCGGCCGGTGTCCTCGAGACGGTCGATCGCGCCCGGGCGCTCGGCTGGGGGGTCTCCGTCGACGACGTCGCCTCGAGCCCCGGCTGCCTCGCCGTGCTCCCGCTCGTGCAGGCCGACGTGGTCAAGCTCGACATGCGGATGCTGCGGCAGGACGAGCCGGGGGACTTCGCCCCCGCGGTCGGTCCCCTCCTGCGGTACGTGGAGACCTCGGGTGCGACGCTCGTGGTCAAGGGCATCGAGTCCGACGCGGACATGCAGTTCGCGCGGGCGCTGGGTGCGACCGTCGGTCAGGGCTACCACCTCGGCGCGCCCGCCGTCCTCGGGGGAGCGATCCCGGCGCCACGTGCGGTGGTGCCGCTGATCGGCTCCGCCCGGGACGTCCACGACTACTCCTCCCCGCGGGAGGTCCTCGAGGACAACCTCTCGCACGTGATGACGCCCGAGACGATGATCCAGATCTGTGGGTTCTTCCTTCGACGCGCGGTCGCGACGGGCTCCTCGCCCGTGGTGCTCGTCGGCCAGGGCGACGGCGCACCCCTGGACGGCTACTTCGACACCGACCCGATGCCGCAGGTGCGGGAGTCGGCCGT
>NZ_JBFHHB010000075.1:0-12772 GCF_041597215.1 Actinotalea sp. | reverse complement strand
CTTCGCCGAGCCGGACGCGCCGGTGGGCCTGTCCTGTCGGCTCTATCGCAGCCCTGCCGGTGTCGACGGCTCCCCCACCGTCGAGCAGCTGATCGAGGTGCTCGCCCGCGACTGACCGACCCCGCGCCGCCCCTGAGGGCCCGGCGACCCCGCCACCAGGCCCTCGGGCTCGTACGATCGGGCGGTGCCTCCCGCCTCCCCGCTCCCGGCACGCCACGGCCTCGCCGCCGCCCGGCTCTGCACACCCGTCCGCGATCGCGGCACCCCTGACCCGTGGCCGACGATGGGCGCCTGGTTGCGGCACCGCCTGCCGGACCACGTCGACGTGCAGGGGATGCTGGCGCAGGAACGCTTCGTCGACGAGACCGGCCGCGCCGTCCGTGACGAGGACCCGTACGCGCCACAGCGGTTCGTCTGGTTCCACCGCGACCTCCGCGAGGAGCCGGAGGTGCCGGGCCGGATCCACGTCGTGCACCGGGACGAGCGGCTCGTCGTCGTCGACAAGCCGCCGTTCCTCGCGACGATCCCGCGTGGCCGGCACGTGCAGCAGAGCGTCGTCGTCCGCCTGCGGGCGGAGCTCGACCTTCCGGAGCTCTCGCCTCTGCACCGGCTCGACCGGGTCACCTCCGGCCTGCTCATGCTCGCGACCGAGCGCCGATGGCGCGGCCCGTACCAGACGGCATTCGAGCGCCGCGCGGTCGACAAGACCTACCGTGCCCTGGCACCGGTGCGCACCGACCTGGAGCTGCCGACGGTCGTCCGCAACCACATCCGCAAGGAGCGCGGCGACTGGTGCGCCGAGGTCGTGTCCGGGGCCCCGATCAACGCCGAGACGCTCGTCGAGCTGGAACGTCAGGTGGGCGATCAGGGGGTCTACCGGCTCACCCCTCGCACGGGTCGGACGCACCAGCTCAGGCTCCACCTGGCCGGGCTCGGGATCCCGATCGTCGACGACCCGCTGTACCCCGTGGTGCGCGATGTCACCGTCGACGACTTCCGTCGGCCCCTCCAGCTCCTCGCGGCCGAGGTCGCGTTCACCGACCCCGTCGACGGCCGGCCCCGGCACTTCCGCAGCGTCCGCTCCCTCCCGCTCGGCGAGTGAGGACGTCCACCGCTGCGGACATCCGCAGGCGGGGTAGCCTCCTGCCCCGTGACCGCCACCATCCACCGAAGCGCCCTGCGGGACATCGACGCGGCGACGCTGTACGGAGTGATGCGGCTGCGCCTGCAGGTCTTCGTCGTCGAGCAGCGCGCTGCCTACGAGGATCTCGACGGTCGCGACCTCGAGCCCGGCGCCGAGCTGCTCTGGGCGAGCGAGGGCGCTCGCGTGGTGAGCACGGTCCGGATCCTGCACGAGCCCGACGGCGTGCTGCGGATCGGCCGGGTCGCGACCGATCCAGGTGCGCGCGGCCGCGGCCTGGCCGCTGAGCTCATGCGTCGGGCCGTCCGACGGTGCGTCGAGCTCGACCCTGCCGCGCCGATCGTGCTGGGCGCCCAGGCCCACCTCGCGGACTGGTACGCCCGCTTCGGGTTCGTGATCGACGGACCGCCGTACGCCGAGGACGACATCCCGCACGTGCCGATGCGCCGGACCGCCTAGCGACCCGGCCGCCCACGAGGTCCTGCCGGCCGACCTACGGAACCGGGAGGGGAGCGACGGCCCCTGCACCGAGCCACGCGAAGAACTCCGCGGCCGAGAGCACCGGCTTCTCGAGCTCCTTCGCCTTCCGTGCCTTGCCCGACTGCGTGCCCACCTCGGCCACGACCAGTGCGTCGCACCGCGACCGGGTGACCGACGGCACCGGGACGAGCCCCCGGCTCGCAGCGGCCGCCATCATCTCGTCCCTGGTCCACACGCGGCCCGCCTCGTCCACCGCGGTTCCGGTGAAGCACACGCGGGCGCCGACGCACAGCACCTCGGGAACACCCACTCCGCCCGGAGTCGTCGCCAGGATCGTGTCGATGACGCTGATCCCGACCAGGCCCTCGAGGAGCCGCAGCCGGTCCAGCAGCGACGAGGGCAGGCCCGTCGTCCGGGCCGCGGCGGCGGCGAGCCGCTCGGCCACGACGTCCCGCACGACGTCCGCGGAGACCTCGGCCGCGAGCGCTCGCGCCGTCGCGCTCGCCCGCACGGCATGTCCGTCGCGCCCGAGGAGCACCTCGCTGAGCACGCGGCTGGTGCCCAGGAGCGCCGAGAGCGTCGGCGTCGCGGCGCTCTCCGGGGATCGCGCGGAGGAGTCCCGGGTGAGCAGGTACGTTCCGTCGAGCGTCCGGCCGTCCCGCGCGGGGTCCTGACCTGCGCGGGTGTCCGGGCCGTCGGCCGTGGGCAGGTCGACCTCGCGGGAGTCGAAGGCCGTCCCGCCCGAGGTGTCGAAGCCCTCGCGCTCCAGCGCCCGGAGGACAGCCTGCGCACGAGCCAGTGCCGTCGGCGCGGCCAGCGCCCGTCGGTCCTCGCTCGTCAGGGCCCGGGGCGGGACCTCGACACCGACCGGCAGCGGTACGACCGACCCGAGCCGCTTCAGCTCGAAGTCGACGAGCCCCAGGACCTGATCGACCCCTACCCCCACGGGTGTGCAGCCCTCGAGCAGCGGCGCCACGGCGGACCAGGCCTCGGCGAGGGTCGGCGCCAGGAGGACGTCGTCGACGGCGATCCCGTACGCGGCACGGGCGTCGTCGAGGTCACGCTGCGGGTTCACCAGAGTGCTCACGGCCGACCCGTCCTCGAAGGCGACAGCGATCTCGACGGGCCGCGGGCGCGACAACCGCCCCTCGGCGCCCACGGTGAGGATGCCCAGCGCACAGCGTCGCTCCCCCGGCCCGGAGTCCGTCGAGGCCCGCAGGAAGCGCACGACGCGCCGATCGGTCTTGAGGTCCTTCGGCAGCACGGGCCGGGTCAGCACGAGGCCCTGCAAGGAGGTGCAGCGGCTCAGCGCGACGTACACCTGCCCGAAGTCGAAGACCCCGCCGCGCAGGTCGACGACGAGCCGGTCGAGCGTCTGGCCCTGGCTCTTGTGGATCGTGATGGCCCAGGCGAGCGTGAGCGGGAGCTGGGTGAAGGTGCCGACCACCTCGCGCCGCAGCGCACCGCCCACGACGACCGGGCGGGTGGCCTCCCAGGTGTGCGGACGCACCGCGACGACTGACCCGTCCCGGAGCTCGACGTCGACCACCGGGCCGTCGGCGTCCCTGCGCAGGCCGGTGACCCTGCCGAGCGTCCCGTTGGCCCAGCGGTCCGCCGGGTCGTTGCTGAGCAGCATGACCTGCGCACCCACCTTGAGCGCGACGGTCTCCTCGACGGGCGCGTCGAACAGGCTCAGGTCCCCGGACGCCGTCGCGAGGTACTCGACGGGCGCACCGGGGAGGCGGTCGAGGCGCCCCCGGTTACGTGCCGCCACGACCCGGTTGGTCGGCGCGAGGGTGAGCCAGAACTCGCCGTCGGGCGGCTCGAAGTCCGGGTCGGTCCGCGCGTTCAGCTCGGCTCGCGCCCGCTCGACGAGCAGTCCTTCCCGTACGGCGTTGAGCAGCCCGGTCAGGCGCTGGTCGCCGAGCTGTCGGAACACCGTCGTCAGCGCGACGGTGGGGAACGCGTCCCGCGAGAACCGATCGGCAGAGAAGAAGTACGGCGAGTCGTACCGGGTCTCGAAGAACTCCTTCTCCCGCTCGACGACCACGGGCGGGAGCTGGAACAGGTCGCCGACCAGGACCACCTGGACCCCGCCGAACGGGCTGCCCGGCCGCGGCCCGAACCGCTCGAGAGCCGCCACCAGCATGTCGAACAGGTCGGCCCGCACCATCGACGCCTCGTCGAGGACGAGCGTCTCGAGCGAGGCCAGCGTCCCGGCGAACCGACCGGGCCGGTAGCTCCCGTCGAGGACCGCGGCGAGGTCGGTCGTCGTGCCGAAGCCGAACAACCGGTGGATCGTGTAGCCGTCGACGTTGAGCGCGGCGATGCCGGTCGGCGCAGCGACGACGACGCGCCGATCCGTCGTCGCCATGAAGTGGCGGATCAGCGTCGACTTCCCGGTCCCGGCCTTGCCCGTGAGGAAGAGGTTCTGCCCCGAGCCGAGGATCGCCAGGGCGCGCTCGAACTCCTCGGTCAGGGTGATCGGTGCGGCGGGCATGTCGTCCTCAGGGCGCAGACGTCGGGCGCGGATCGCGCCCCGAGCACCGTACCCGCGGCACCCGGGACACCGCAGTGGCTAGCATCCCCAGGTGACGACGACTCGATCGACCGGACCCGTGCTCGTTGTCCCTGCCGTCGGCGTCGCGACGCTCGTCGGCGCCTTCATCGCCGCGCAGAGCCGGTTCAACGGGGATCTCGCCGTCGCCGGCGCGGGGACGATCCTGGCGGGCTGGGCCTCCTACGTCGGCACCCTCGCGACGATCGCCGTCGTCATCGTGGCGCGCGGCCGGGCAGCGCGCACCGTCCGGACAGTGCGCACCCGTGGCCGGTGGTGGTGGTTCGCGATCGGGTTGTGCGGAATCCCGATCGTGCTGGGGACCGCGTACGGCGTGCCGATCGTCGGGGTGGCGGTCGCCTCGGTGGCCTCCGTCGCCGGGCAGACGGTCGCGGGACTCGCGCTGGACGCCCGAGGGGTCGGGGTGCCCGGCAGGCTCCCCCTCACCGGACGCCGGGCTCTGGCGGCCTTGGCCGCAGTCAGTGGCCTGGGGCTGGCGATGGCGGCAGGTTCCGGCGGTTCTGAGGTCGACGCCGGCCAGGCGATCGCGATCGGCGTGGCGCTCTTCCTCGCCGGCGCGACGCTCGCCGTGCAGAACGCGGGCAACGGCGCGGTGGCGCGGGACTCGGGCGACCCGATGATCGCGGGCCTGACCTCGGCGACGGGCGGTACCGTCGCGATCTCGCTGCTCGTGGGGGGTGCTGCGGTCTCCGGCGCCCTGTCCGGGACCTCCCTGCCCTCCGACCCGGGTGCCTGGTACCTGTACCTCGGTGGCCCGCTGGGCGCTGCGATCGTGGTCGCGGCGGCGTGGGCGGTCCGCCACCTCGGCACGTTCGCCCTCACCCTCGCCGTGGTCGCAGGCCAACTGGTCGCGGCCATGGCCGTCGACGCGAGCCGCGGCCTCGGTGTGCCGTGGACGACGTCCGCCTCCGTCCTCGCGATCGTCGTGGCCACCACGCTCGGGGTCACGCCGACCCGGGCGGGCCGGGGGCGACGATGGACGTCTCCCCGGTCGTCAGCGACGCGTCGTTAGGCTCGCCCGATGGTCACGCTGCCGCTCACTCGTCCGGTCCGTTGGGGAATCATCGGTGTGGGTGACGTCACCGAGGTGAAGAGCGGCCCCGGGTTCCAGTCGGCCAGGGACTCCGAGCTCGTCGCAGTGATGCGTCGCGACGGTGCGAAGGCCGCGGACTACGCCCGGCGGCACGGGGTACCGCGCTGGTACGACGACGCGGATGCCCTGCTGGCCGACCCTGAGGTCGACGCCGTCTACATCGCGACGCCGCCCGGCGCCCACGGGGAGTACACCGCCCGCGCCGCTGCGGCCGGCAAGCCCGTCTACGTCGAGAAGCCGATGGCGCGGACCACCGCCGAGTGCGAAGAGATGATCGAGGCGTGCGAGAAGGCGGGTGTCCCCCTCTTCGTCGCCTACTACCGACGGGCCATGCCTCGCTTCGTCACCGCCAAGAAGCTCCTGCTGGACGGGGCGATCGGCGATCCGCGCACCGTGAGCGTGCGGTTCCAGTCCCCGGCGCCGAGGTGGGAACCGGGTCCCGTCCCGTGGCGCCTGCAGCCGGAGGTGTCCGGCGGGGGCCTCGTCGTCGACCTCGGGTCTCATACCCTCGACCTGCTCGACCACCTTCTCGGGCCGATCTCAGGGGCGAGCGGCGCGGCGATCAGCAGGGACGACCGGTACCCGGCCGAGGACCTCGTGACGGCCACCTTCACCTTCGGGACGCAGGTCTCCGGCGTGGGCGTCTGGGACTTCGACGCCGCAGACGACCGCGACGAGGTCGAGATCGTCGGCTCGGCGGGCTCGCTGACCTTCTCCTCCTTCGGGCAGGAGCCGCTGCGTCTCGCCACGGCGAGCGGGCTGCGCGAGATCTCCGCGCCCTATCCCACGACGGCCCAGGGGCCCCTCATCCAGACCGTCGTCGATGCCCTCACGGGCCAGGGCGAGTGCCCGAGCACCGGGCACTCCGCCCTGCGCACCGCGGTCGCCATCGACGCGATCCTCGCCGACTTCCGGGGCGCAGGCGCACCGGGGAGCTGAGCCGGGACGGCGACGGCCGGCCGACGAGGGCCGGCGTGGCGGACGGGGTGACGGATGGCGTGACGGCCGGGGTGAGCCAGGCGCCTCAGGCCGCCATGAGCAGGGCTGCGGCGTCGCGGGTGAGCGCTGCTGCCGCCTGCGCGAGGTCCGGCGCAGAGGGTGCCTCGGGGCCCGTGAGAGGCACGAGCCGACCCTCGGCGTCACGGCCCCGTGCCACCACGACGGCCCCGTTGGGCTCGGAGAGGACGTAGCCCCCGTCGGTCACCAGTCCGAGCCGCCACTGCGTCTCGACGTTGGGCACGAGTCGCGCGGACCGCGCGTGGACGCCGTGGTCGGCCGCCCACTCGGCGTCGCCGAGGACCTCGGTCGTCAGGGCGAGCATGGTGGTCGCCGCGGAGGCCTGGTCGTCCAGGTCGATGACCCAGGGGCGCTGCGTGACCGCAGAGAAGGCGACGGCCGCGGTCCCACCGGCGCGGTGGGGAAGCACCGTGAGCTCGAGGCCGCTCGCGAGGACGATCCGGATCTCGATCACCGCGTCGACGATCGCGGGCTCGGGCGCGTACGGCTCGTCGGGGAGTACCCGCACGTGGGCCTGGCCCGCGACGCGGAGGTCACGCAGGGTGGCGAGCGCTCCGGCAGCCGCCGAGAGCGTGCGGCGCTGGTCGCGAGAGGTCGCAGCGGTGGCGCGGTCGGCGCCGTTGATGGTCACGACGGGAAGCGTGGTGTCGGTGCCGCACAGGGCATCGAGGTCGATCCGTCGTCCGAACGAGAATGTGCGCGCGAGCATGAGCCCTCCCAGGGTCACGTCTTCGGGGTGGTGCCAGTTCGCTGGCGCGCAGGCCAGCCGTCGCTGGCCCTCCCAGGATAAGGGGAGAAGGCCGACCTGTCCATAAGTCATAGGATGTCTGCTTGCCCCTGAAGCCCTGTGGACAGACCGGATCTCGCCTCGCTGGGGATAAACTCGCAGGTCAGAGCCTTGATCGCCCGTCCTCGCCAGGGTAGAATCGAACACATGTTCGACAGCGCACGCGACGGAGAACCCGCCCGAGAGGCGGAGTCCCGTAGCGCTGCCACGGCCGCGATCGCGCAGCTCGAGGCCATGGTCGCCGGTGCCGACGGGCTGGGATCGCCCTTGTCGACGTCGCGCTCGTGGACGGGCACCGATCGCGCCGGTGCGCTGCGGCTCCTCGACCGGCTCGCGGGCATCCTGGCCGGCGCCCGGGCGGTGCTCCTCGTGGCCGAGCAGGATGCCGAGACCTCGCTCGTCCCGGGTGACAGGGACTTCGCTTCCGCCCGGGCGCGGGTCACGCGCACCGGGCTCGGGGAGGCCCGTCGCGAGGTCCGCCAGGCCGAGACGCTCGTCGCGCTCCCGGCGATGGCCGATGCGGTCGCCTCGGGGCGCGTGCCGCTGCCCCACGTCGACGCGCTGGCCCGGCTCACCGCGACCGCCGGCGAGCAGGCGAGTGCGAGCCTGCGCCGACCAGAGGTCGCGGATCGCCTCGTCGGACTGGCACAGCGGCTCCCGGTCAAGGAGTTCTCGGCCTCAGCAGCACGGCTCCTCGCAGCCGCCGATCCCGCTGCCCTCGAGCGCAGCATCGAGGCCCAGCGCCGTGCGCGCTTCTTCGTCATGTCGCACCAACCCGAGGGGACCTTCCTGCGTGGTCGCCTGGATCGGCTCTCGGCGCAGGCGCTGCAGACCGCGCTCGCCTCCGTCCGCCAGGCGCCGGACGAGACCAGGGACAAGCCCCAGGCGGATGCGGATGCTCTTGTCGCGCTGGCCGAGCGAGCCATGTCCGGAATGGCCGGCGTGCGCGCCCTCCGGGCTCCCGGCTCAGGAGGCGTGCTGCAGGACGCCGAGCAGGATGAGGTGGATGCCCGCGTGACGGGGGTGGCGAACCGACCGACGGTGTCCGTCCTGGTCCCCGCCACCACCTTCGTCGAGCTGCGCGAGGCCGAGCGGCGGCGTTCAGGCGCTGGCGAAGCCACGGCTCCGCCGCGCCTCGTCGAGCCGGCGACGTTCGACGACGGAACTCCCCTGGCGATGTCGCAGCTCGCGCGCCTGCTCTGCGACTGCGAGATCGGCCGGATCGTGCTCTCGGCCGAGAGCGTGCCGCTCGATGTCGGGCGGACTCGACGGGTCTTCACCGCAGCACAACGGCGAGCCGTGATCGTGCGAGACCGCTCCTGTTCCTGGAACGGGTGCGACGTCCCGGCCGCCTTCTGCGAGATCCACCACATCCGCTGGTGGGACCGAGACGCCGGCCCGACGGACCTCGACAACGCCGTCCTCCTCTGCAGCCACCATCACCACGTGGTGCATCAGCAGGATCTCCTGATCACGAGGGTGAGGCGGGCGCCCCTTGCGGATGCCGCGCTGTCCTCGGACGTCGAGACCGAGGATGCCGCGCCGCCTTCGGACATCGGGACCCAGGGGGCAGCGCGGCGTCGGGACGGCGCACGGCCGCGGGACGGTGATCGGGACGGCGCAGGGCCGCGGGACGGGGCACGGCCGCGGGACGGGGCACTGCTTCCGGAGCACTGGGAGCGCCCGATGATCACCGAGCCGATGGAGTACCGATTCGATCGGCGCAGCGGTGGGTCGGTGAACGCACCAGCCGACATCGGAGTGGAAGCGGCCTGACCAGGCTGCGCGTGCCTCTCGTCAGCCCGCCCCGGCGGCCTCCCGCGAGCGCCGGTACCACGAGAGGAACGCCTCACCGGGATCCCCGATCCGCCGCCGAAGGGCCGCGCGCGGCAGCGTGGTCTCCCGCCTGCTGATCCAGCTGGCCCTGGCGAGCCCAGGCACACCGTCCGGCACCGCCAGGAAGTCACGCCGCGAGCTGCGGTCCCGTGACGTGAGGTGGGCGACCGTGCAGGTGCGTCGGCCGGCCCTGAGCACCAGGACCGGCCTGTCCTTGGCGCCCGTGCCGTCCTCGAACGGCACCATGGCGAACCACACCTCGCCGGGGCGGCACGCCGGTGCGCGGCGACCTGCCAGCAGGCGGATCACCCAGAGCAGGAGAACCAGGGCGGCGATGCCGATCCACGGCGCGTCCTGCACCGACTCGATGACCGCGGAGAGGTAGCTGATCATGGCCCCCATGTGGGGAGGCTACCGTCGCCCGTGCCGGCGGGATGGGCGACTCCTGCTCACGAGCTGGCCGCGACATCCCCGTGGAGGACGGGTCGAGCGTGGGCAGCCGCGACCGTGAGGACGTCGACCTCGACGGACTCGACATGCGCGGGCCGTTCCTCGAGGAAGCTCCTCGTGTGCGGGTACGCCTCGTGCGCCTCGAAGGCCGCGCGGTCCCGGTAGAGCTCGTAGAAGACCCGCACGCTGGGCTGGTCGGCGAGCGTGTGCACGGCGTAGACGAGCGTGCCCGGCTCGTTCTCCGCGATGGCCGCCACCGTGCGCGCTGCGAGCGCGTCGAAGGCGTCCTCGTGCCCGTCCTTGACGACGTGCCGCACCCACAAGGCAAGTCCCGTCATGGCGCCTCACTCCCCGTCCTTGCGCGACCGCAGTCGCTTGGTGGCCGATCGCTGCTTCTTCGCCGCCAGGCGACGCTCGGTGGAACCCCGCGTCGGGCGCGTGGCGCGGCGCTGCCGCGGCGGAGGGCTGATGCCCGCGGCGACCAGGGCAGCGAGACGACGTTCGGCGGCAGCCCGGTTGCGCAGCTGCTCGCGGTGCTCGGAAGCAGTCACGGTGAGAACCCCGTCGACCAGGCGCGGCCCCAACCGTGCGAAGAGCCGTTCGCGTTGGAGGTCGGAGAGCACCGCGGACGTCGCGACGTCCCAGGCCAGCTCGACCCGGGAGTCCGTCGTGTTGACGCCCTGGCCGCCGGGGCCGGACGAGCGGGAGAACCTGACCGTCAACTCCGCGCGAGGGATGACCAGCGTGGGTCCCACGGTGATGCCGGTCGTCATACGACCGATCGTCCCACGCAGCCGGGGCGTGCGATCGTCCTGCCGACGCGGAGGGCCCGTTCGTGGCACCACCCGGTCCGAGCCGGAGCCCCACGCTGCCTCACCCTGCCTCACCCTGCCTCACCCGGGCCGCACCCGGCCTCACCCGGGGCGGGCTCACGTGGAAGGCCCGGCGGACGCACGCAGCACTCGCCCAGCCCTCACGCCAGGATGTCGCGGCGATTCGTGACGAATCGACCCACCTCGCCCCCATTCCCGCTCGCCCGGGCATCGGGCGAACCTCAAGCACCCGTTCGGCCCTGCCGATACCCGAGTGCCGGGGGGCCACGGAGAGCGACGGGAGGGGAGGGTCGAACGTGAGCACGGTCGACCCTGCGGTCCTGCTGGGCACCACGGAGAGACCGGACCTCCGCGTCGAACCCGGGGGTGCAACGCCCGGCCGGGAGAGCGATCCGACGCTCGGAGACACCGTGCGCGGCCGGACCTCCGGCCGACGGTCAGCGGGCAGCGTGCCGAAGCCCCGACCGGAACCCGGCAGCACGGCCGATGCCGAGGTGACGGCCGACGGCACGGTGGCGAACGACGGCGGGGTGACGGCCGACGGCACGGTGGCGAACGACGGCGAGATGACGACCGACGGCCAGGTGACGACCGACGGCGGCGCCTTCGCGCGGCTCATCGGCCTGATCATCTTCGGCCTGGCGACGATCGCGGCCACCCTCCTGGTGGTCGCCGCGAGCGCCATGGGCACGAGCATCGAGGTGGCCCCCGCATCGGGGCTCTTCCTCGGCGTGTGGGAGGTCCTCTACGCCGTCGAGGCACCCACCACGAAGGTGACCCTCATCTCGGTCGCCCTCGCGGCCCTGCTCGCGACAGGAGTCGCGGTGATCGAGCTGCGGATCTCCAACCGCTCCCGCCGCTCGGACGACGCCGACACCGACCCACTGGCCCCGAAGCTGGTCATGGCCAGGACGTTCGGCGTGTTCGCCGGGCCCGTGACGATCACCGTCCTGATCCCCGCGCACAACGAGGAGGTGTCGCTCCCCCAGACCATCGCGTCCCTCCGGGGGCAGTCCCACCCGCCCGAGCGCATCATCGTCGTCGCCGACAACTGCACGGACTCGACCGTGCAGCTTGCACGCGCAGCAGGGGTCGAGGTGATCGAGTCCGTCGACAACACCCACAAGAAGGCCGGCGCGCTGAACCAGGTGCTGCGCCGGATCCTGCCCGACCAGGGCGACAACGACGCCGTGATGATCATGGATGCGGACACGAGCCTCGACGACGGCTTCCTCGAGGTCGCGGTGGCACGGCTCACCAGCGACCGCGCACTGATGGCCATCGGCGGGCTGTTCTACGGCGAGGACGGCGCCGGGATGCTCGGGCAGTTCCAGCGCAACGAGTACAGCCGCTACAGCCGAGACATCCGGCGCAGGCAGGGCCGTGTGTTCGTGCTCACCGGCACCGCCTCGGTGTTCCGGCCCGTCGCCCTGCGCACCGTCGCCGAGAGCAGGGGAACCTTCCTGCCCGGCACCCACGGCGATGTGTACGACACGGCGGCGCTCACCGAGGACAACGAGCTCACGATCGCCCTGAAGTCCCTCGGCGCACTGATGATCTCCCCGAGCGAGTGCACCGTCGTGACCGAGATGATGCCGACCTGGACCACCCTGTGGCGCCAACGACTGCGGTGGCAGCGGGGCGCGCTGGAGAACCTCGGCGCGTACGGGCTGCGGCCCAAGACCTTCCGGTACTGGGCGCAGCAGCTGGGGATCGGCTACGGAGTGATCGCCCTCGGGGCGTACTTCCTGCTCATCGGCATCACCCTGGTGGCCATCGACTCGTGGGTGTGGTTCCCGTTCTGGATGGGGCTGGGCCTGCTCTTCGCCGTCGAGCGCGTCGTCACGGTGTGGGAGGGGGGTCCACGCGCCCGCTGGCTGGCCGCCGCTCTGCTTCCCGAGCTCGTGTACGCGACGTTCCTCGACATCGTCTACGTCAAGGGCGTCCTCGACATCCTCTTCGGCCGACGCGCCGGTTGGGGTCACGTCCCGCACTCCCTCACGGCCGCCGACGGAGCCGGGCCGGACACTGCAGCCGGGCCGGGCACCGCGACCGGGCCGGACACCGCGACCGGGCCGGACACCCCAGCGGACGTCGACACCCTCTCCGAGGATGTGCGAGCGGCAGGACGCGGCGATCGTGCGGGGTCCCTCCGATGACGACGCCGGTGACGGCTCTGCCGACCGGCCTGCTGCTGTCCGAGTCGATCCTGCACGCCGACGGTTTCAAGGTCCTGGCGACGTTCGTCGCGCTCAACACCCTCATGTACGCGACCCTCGCGCTGATGAAGCTCCTGCCCAAGGGGTACACGTTCAGCTGGTTCCGCGGTCGCAACCGACGCTCGCAGAGCCGCAGCATCTACCCCGAGCCCGCGGCGGGCGTACCCCAGGTCCCGCATCAGAGGAGCGCCCCCGAGCGCGCGGGCACCGAGCCGGTCGAGCACGCACACTCGGGAACCCACGAGGGCGAGCCGCATGACGGCCACCGGAGGCCCGCGAGCGCCACGGCCAGACCGAGCGCCACGGCCAGAACCCGCGCGAGCGCCACAACCCGCACG
>NZ_JBFHHB010000074.1:0-12820 GCF_041597215.1 Actinotalea sp. | reverse complement strand
GTCCGCGCGAAGTGGCCCGCGTACCTCGAGGCCTACCAGGCGGTGCTGGACCGCACCTCGACGGATCTCGCGCCCTGGTACCTCGTCCCCGCCGACCGGAAGTGGTACGCGCGGCTCGCCGTCACCGAGCTGCTGCTCGAGGCGCTGGAGGGCCTCGAGCTCGGCTGGCCGGCCACCGACTTCGACGTGGAGGCGGAGAAGCGTCGGCTCGACTCGATGCCCTGAGCTGCCGTCAGCCCGTCACGGAGCGCCCGGCGCTCCCGCGTCCTCGGCCAAGGCCGTGAGCCGCGACAGGGCGCGCAGGTACTTCTTGCGGTACCCCCCGGCGAGCATCGTCGGGGGGAACAGCCCGGTGGTGCCGGTACCCCCCAGGGCGACGGGCACGTCGTGGTCGTACAGCCGGTCGACGAGCACCACGACGCGCAGCGCATCGGCCTGGTCGACGAGTGGGTGCACTCCCGTCAGCCCGAGCATCCGCACCTCGCCGAGCAGGGCGCCGTACCTGCTGGGGTGCACGGTGCGCAGGTGGGCGAGCAGGACGTCGAAGTCGAGGCACTCGGCAGGGACCTCCTGCTGCGCGATCGTCGCCCGCACCGCATCGTCCGGCAGTCCGCTCCTCGGGGTGGGCGCCCCGCGGTGGCGGTAGTCCCTGCCGTCGATGCGCAGCACCTCGAACCGGGTCGCGAGCGCCTGGATCTCCCGGAGGAAGTCCTCAGCGGCGAACCGCCCCTCCCCGAGCGAGTCCGGCAGCGTGTTCGAGGTCGCCGCGAGGGTGACGCCGGCATCGCCGAGCTCGCGCAGCAGCCGCGCCATCAGCACCGTGTCGCCCGGGTCGTCGAGCTCGAACTCGTCGATGCAGACGACGCGACGGGTCCGCAGCGCCTGCACCGTCGGGACGAAGCCGAGCGCCCCGACCAGGTGGGTGTACTCCACGAAGGTCCCGTAGGCGACGTCCTCGGTCCCCACGGCGTTCGCCAGTGCCGCCAGCAGGTGCGTCTTGCCCACCCCGAAGCCGCCGTCGAGGTACACGGCAGCGGCTCCCGGCGCGCGGCGCGGGGCCAGCAGGCGACGACGTGTCGGCGTGCGCAGGGCGGTCGCCACCTCGGCGAGGCGGTCGCGCGCGGTCAGCTGGCTGGGGTGCGCGGGATCGGGCACGGAGCCGGCGAAGCTCGCCTCGGCGAAGTGCCGGGGCGGCACGAGTCCTGCGAGCAGGGTCGCTGCCGGGACGTGCGGATGGCGCAGGAGGGTGAGGCTCATCGGCACACCCGCGGCGCGGCACCGGGATCGGCGAGCACGGCGCCGACGAGTCGGGCCACCTCCTGCGGAGCGGCGGTGCTCTGCGGGTCCTCGTTGCGCTCGTCGCCGGCGACCGCGTGCAGGACCCGGACCTCGTGCAGCCGCACCCGGCGACCGATCGACTCCGCGCGCAGCACGTCGAGGAGCATCGCCTGCCCGGCCCCCGTGACGTTCACGGGACCGGAACCGACCATCGGCTGCTCGGCCGCGGCACCGTTGAGCATGACGTACACGGGATCCGGACCGTCGAGCACAGGAAGCATGGCCCTGGCGACCAGGAAGTGCGAGGTCAGGTGGCTCTCCAGCAAGGAACGCCAGGTCGCCGGGTCGAGGTCGACCAGCTCCTCGCCCTTCCACCAGCCGCCGAGCGCGGCGACGACGGCATCGGGAGCCCAGCCCGGTTCCCGCAGCACGGCGACCAGGCCCGACGGGTCCTCCCAGTCCGGGACGTGCACCGCGCGTGCGCCGGCCGGGACCCGGGCCTCCGGGTCGCGGCTCGGGACCACGACGCGGGCCCCGGAGTCGAGCAGGTGCTCCGCGACGGCGCCACCGACGACCCCGGTCCCCCCGGCCACCACGATCACTCGACCGGTCACGCTCGGCTCTCCCACGCGGGCCATCGTAGGCACGCGGCCGGGGTCCCGACGGACGGCTAGGCTCAGAGGGTGAGCACCCGCATCGTCATCCTCGCCGAGGACGCCCTCGGCCCCGCCGACGTCGAGCACATCACGTCCCTGCACCCTGCGGACACGAGCTACGAGGTCCTGGTCCCCGCGGACACGGAGCGCAACCTCCTGGTCTCGCTGATCGACCACCTCAGCCTCGGCGAGCTCCGCGAGGCCATGGACGACGTCCTGGGCCGGGAGCCCGAGCCTGCCCGTGCCGTCGCGACGGCGCAGGAGCAGCTCGCCGAGACCCTCGAGCTGCTGCGGGCCACCGGGGTCGCAGCCGAGGGACAGGTCGTCGACGACGACCCGCTCCCCGCCCTGCGCTCCGCGGTCGGTGGACGGGTCGAGGACACCGAGATCGTCGTCGTGACCCTCCCCCACGCCCTGGAGGACACCTTCCGGCGCGACTGGGCCTCTCGGGCACGCGAGGAGCTGCGGGTCCCGGTGCTGCACCTGTACCTGGGCACCAACCGGCTCGGCTGAGCCGCGCCGTTCAGGCGCGCACGCGGTGGCCCGCGCGCTCGATGGTGCGGCGGGCCAGCACGTCGAGGGAGTCGACGAGGCTCCGGTCCGCCTCGAGCAGGCCGTGGTCGGCGGCGATGATCGAGAGCTCGGTGCAGCCCAGCACGATCACCTGCGCCCCGGCGGCCCGGAGCCGGTCCATGACTCCGGTGAACCGCGGCAGGTCCACCGGCCGGCCGGCCTTGACCTGCTCGTAGATGATCTCCATGACGGCCGCCTGGTCGGCCTCGTCCGGACGAACGACCTCGACCCCGCTCGCCTCGAACGCGCTGTCGTACACCCGGGCGTGCAGGGTCCCGCTGGTGGCCAGCAGCCCCACGCGCCGCAACCCGTCGACACGCCGCTGCGACTCGGCGACGGTCTCGTCGATGATGCTCAGCACGGGGACGTCGACGGCGGCGACCACCTGGTCGGTGAAGTGGTGCGCCGTGTTGCACGGCACGACGAGGAACGAGACGCCGAAGCGCTCCAGGCGCTGGGCGTCGCGGGCCATGACGGGCCCCGGGTCCTCGGTCGACGTCCCGAGGATGAACGCCGTGCGGTCGGGGATCGTCGCGTGGTCGTAGACGAGCAGGTCGAGATGGTCCTGGTCGCGGGCGGCGTCGGTCAGCCGCACGACCATGTCCAGGAAGTAGGCCGTGGCCTGGGGGCCGACGCCACCGATCACGCCGACCGGCAACGACGCCGTCCCGTCCGTGCCCGTCCCGGCCATCACGCCTCCCGCTCGGACTGCCACAGCGCGCGCGGGTAGTACCGCGCGTACTTGCGGAACTGGTTCAGCTGGGCGACGACGAGGTACAGCAGCCGCCGCGGGTCCGTCTCCGCGCGGTACCACAGGGGATTCGTCACTGCCCGGCGGCGCCACAGGGCACGCACCCGTGCGACGGTGCTCCGGTCCGCCACGTACCTCAGCAGCAGCGGGCGGGGCAGCACCGTGTACACGTGCTCCGTGCTGAGGATCTCCTCGGCACCGTCCGGAAGGGGGTCGAGCCCCTGGACCCACTCCCGGACCAGGAGCTCGGCGGTGTTGCGTCCGGCCGCCGTGATGTAGAAGTTGCTGCGGCCCAGTCGCGGGTTCAGCTCGAAGAAGACCGTCCGCCCGTCGCGTGGGTCGTACTTGAGGTCGAAGTTGGCCCAGCCCACCCAGCCGATGTGCTCGAGGAGCCGGCGCGCCTGGTCCACGACCTCGTGCTCGGCCCTGGTCACGATCCCGGCGGGGTTCCCGAGCGCACCGGGGGTGTGCTCCTCCAGGAGCACCTCCCCGAACGCGGCGAACCGCATCGTCCCGCTCCGGTCGCAGTAGCAGGTCAGGATGCGCATCCCGGAGTCGTCGCCCGGGATCCGGTCCTGGATCACGAAGCTGTCGGTGTACCCCGACGACTCGATCCGGGCCATGAGGTCCGTGAGCTCGCCGGGGGACGCGACGGTGAAGACCTTCTTCTTCCCTGCGAACTCGACCAGGTGGTACGCGGCCGTGTTGCCGGTCTTGGCTATCACCGGGAAGCGCAGGCTCCCGGCGTCGACCGGGACCCCTGCGGAGACCTCGTGCACGACCGTCGCCGGGTGAGCGAGCCCGAGCTCGAGGCACAGGCGGCCGAAGCCGTCCTTGTGCGTGACGAGATCCAGCCGTTCGACGTCGACGTAGGGGATGACGTACAGGTCCTCGAGCCGCTCGCGGTTCTCCACGATGGTGCGGACCAGCCAGTCCGCGCTCCCGAGCAGCATCAGCGTGCTCCCGGCGTGCCTGCCGGCGATCTCGCGCAGCAGCGCGACGACGACGTCCGGCTCGTCCATCCGGGGCTCGACGACGTTGCTCAGGATCCTCGAGTGCCGCACGAGGCCCGTCGCGACGGTGGAGACGACGACCGGGCGCACCCCGTACGCCTCGTGAAAGGTCCTGGCCAGGCTGTACGCCCCGATGTCACCGCCAAGGATGACCGGCTGGAGACCGGGTGCCGGCTCGACCATTCAGGCCCCGGCCTCGGTGCGGTCGCCCGACCACTCGGTGTGGAAGACGCCCGCCCGGTCGGTGCGCCGGTAGGTGTGCGCTCCGAAGAAGTCCCGCTGCGCCTGGATGAGGTTCGCCGGGAGCCGCTCGGCGCGCACACCGTCGTAGTAGGCGAGGGAGGAGGAGAACGCCGGAGTGGGGATCCCCGCGGTCGCCGCCTGCGCCACCACGCGCCGCCACGCGGCCAGCCCTGCACCGACGGCGTCGCGGAAGTAGTCGTCCGCGAGCAGCAGGGGCAGGTCAGGGGCACGGTCGTAGGCCTCGGTGATCCGGTCGAGGAAGCGCGCCCGGATGATGCAGCCACCCCGCCAGATCCGCGCCATCGCACCCCTGTCGATGTCCCAGCCGAACTGCGCCGAGGCCGCGGCGATCTGGTCGAAGCCCTGCGAGTAGGCCACGACCTTCGAGGCGTAGAGCGCGAGCCGCACGTCCTCGACGAAGGCCTCGGCGTCCTCGACGACGATCGGCTCCGACTCGGCCGGCAGGCTCGCCCGGGCGGCCTCGCGCTGCGGGACCGAACCGGACAGGGCGCGCGCGAACGTCGCCTCCGCGATCCCGGTGACCGGCACGCCGAGGTCGAGGGCGTTCTGCACGGTCCACCGGCCGGTGCCCTTCTGCTCGGCCTGGTCGAGCACGATGTCGACGAAGGCCGAGCCCGTGGCGGCGTCGGTGTGCGCCAGCACGTCGGCGGTGATCTCGATGAGGAAGGACTCCAGGTCCCCCGAGTTCCAGCCGGCGAAGATCTCGGCGATCCGCGCGGCCGGGGCGCCGAGGCCCTGGCGCAGCAGGTCGTAGGCCTCGGCGATGAGCTGCATGTCGGCGTACTCGATGCCGTTGTGCACCATCTTCACGAAGTGGCCGGCACCGCCGGGACCGACGTGCGTGCAGCACGGGACGCCGTCGACGTGCGCCGAGATGGCCTCGAGCATCGGGCCGAGCGTCGCGTACGACTCGGGCGACCCGCCCGGCATGATCGACGGGCCGAGGAGGGCGCCCTCCTCACCGCCGGAGACGCCCGTGCCGACGAAGTGCAGACCCCGCTCGCGGAGCGCTGCCTCACGCCGGACGGTGTCCGGGAAGTGGGCGTTCCCTGCGTCCACGACGATGTCACCCGGCTCCAGATGGGGCACCAGCTCGTCGATCACCGCATCGGTCGGGCCGCCGGCCTTCACCATGACGATGACGGTGCGCGGGACGGTGAGCGAGGCGACGAACTCCTCGACGGTCTCGGCCGGGACGAAGGAGCCCTCGTGCCCGTGCTCGGCCACGAGGGACCGCGTGCGCTCGACGGACCGGTTGTGCACGGCGACCGTGTACCCGTTCCGCGCGAGGTTCCGTGCGAGGTTGCGGCCCATCACCGCGAGTCCAGTGACACCGATCTGCGCGCTGGGCGCCATGTTTCTCTCCCCATCCGACGACGTCGTCCCAGCCTAGACCGCCCACGGACGCAGCCCCTCGGTCCCGCGGCGCGGCGCGGCGCCGTCAGGGTGACCGGAGCGCGGATCCGCGCGCCGCTCCACGGCTGCGTGGGTGCCCGGCCGTACGCTCCCCTGGTGATGACCGCTCAGGACGTCCCCGCACCGTTCGTCGACGCGCTGAACGCCCTGCGCGAGCGCCGCCTGCGCAGCGAGGTGCGCCTCACCGAGGTGCCCGCTCCCGCGCGGATCGCCCCCTACGCCGTCGCGCTGAGCGCGGAGATCGCCGCGCCCGGATCCCCTGAGGAGGACCTCGCCTCCGGGCGCTTCGTCCTGCTGCACGACCCTGCTGGTCAGGACGCCTGGGACGGCACCTTCCGCGCGGTCACCCTGGTCCGCGCGGAGCTCGATGCCGAGCTCGGCGCCGATCCCCTGCTCTGCGAGGCGGCGTGGACCTGGGTCGAGGAGTCGCTCGCGATGCTCGACGCCCCGTTCCATGCCCTGGGCGGGACGGTGACCAGGATCGTCTCGGAGTCCTTCGGCGCCCTGGACGAGCGGCCCTCCCGCGTGGAGGTGGAGCTGCGCGCGTCCTGGTCACCCGAGGGCGAGATCGGTCGGCACCTCGACGCCTGGTCGACGATCCTGTGCACCGCTGCCGGCCTGCCCCCGCTGCCCGAGGGCGTCGCGACCCTCGGGCGACGCCGCTGACCCGCACGAGCGGGTGAAGGTCGGCCGACCACGGCCCGGTTGTCTCAAGAACAGGTGACCCCCTGCCGATAGGAGCGATGTCAGACCGCACCTCGCAGGGAGTCCACGTGAGCGTCGAGCAGATCACCACGACATCGCCAGTCCGTGGTCCGCTGCGCCCCGGCGCACGGGCGGCGACGTACCCGCCCTCCCCGCGCCCGGCACCCCGCGAGGGCAGCCCGATGTGCCTGATGGTCCCCGAGATCCCCGAGGGCGAGGCACCGCTGCTGGTCCGCAGCCTGCGCCGCCGTGACTCGACCCGTGCTGTCCTGCTCGCTCGCGGCGCGGCCCGCCGCGACCTCGTCGCCCTGCTCGGCGGCGGGGTGCGTGGCGCGGTGAGCACCGCCCCCGTCGCAGCAGGGACCCTCGCCGCCGGAGGCGCGCCGCAGGCGACCGCCACCGGTCCGGAGCTGACCGCGCGGGAGCTCGGCGTCCTGCGCCTGGTGGCCGACGGCCGGTCCAACCGTCAGATCGGGGAAGCCCTCGAGCTGTCGGCGCTCACGGTCAAGAGCCACCTCGCGCGCATCTCTCGCAAGGTGGGTACCGGCGACCGCGCCGAGATGGTCGCCTACGTGATCCGTAACGAGCTCCTCGCCTGATCCGCGGTGCGTCGGCCCCGACCGACGCGGACCAGGCCCTACCCTGGTCGGATGCCAGTACCGCCCGAGAAGACGTCCGAGGCGGAGGCCGACACACCCGCCGTCACACCGCTGACGGAGCCGGCCGAGGGCGTGCCTCCCGTGGTGACGACGCCCGAGGCGCTGGGAGAGGTCGTCCGGTCCTTTGCCGCCGGCTCCGGTCCGGTCGCGGTCGACGCGGAACGCGCCTCCGGCTATCGGTACGGCCAGCGCACGTACCTCGTCCAGATGCGACGCGAGGGCGCGGGCACGGCCCTGATCGACCCGATCGCCCTTCCGGATCTCAGTGAGCTCGGCGAGGCGCTGAGCGGGGTCGAGTGGGTGCTGCACGCGGCCTCGCAGGACCTGCCCGGCCTGGCCGAGCAGCGCATGCACCCCGACGCGGTCTTCGACACCGAGCTCGCCGCACGACTCCTGGGCATGCCCCGCGTGGGGCTCGCCGCGGTCGTCGCCGACGTCCTGGGCCTCGGCCTGGCCAAGGAGCACTCGGCCGTCGACTGGTCCACCCGACCGTTGCCCGCGGACTGGCTGCGGTACGCGGCGCTCGACGTCGAGGTCCTCGTCGAGGTGCGCAACGAGCTCGCCGCCCGGCTCGTGGCGGCCGGGAAGGACGAGTGGGCCCGTCAGGAGTTCGAGGCCGTGCGGCTCGCTCCCCCGCCGGCACCCCGCATCGACCCCTGGCGGAGGGTCTCCGGGCTGCACGCCGTGCGCGGGACCCGCAGCCTCGCCGTCGTCCGGTCGCTGTGGGCGGCCCGAGACGAGGAGGCACGACGACGGGACATCTCCCCCGGACGGATCCTGCCCGATGCCGCGATCGTCGCGGCGGCGATCGCCCTGCCGACGTCGGCGACGGAGCTCTCCGCCCTGCGCCAGTTCTCCGGCAAGGGCACCCGCCGCCGGATCGACCTCTGGTTCGGCGCGATCGGCGAGGCGCTCGCGCTTCCCGAGTCCGAGCTCCCGCCGGTCCGCGGGGCGGGGGTGCCAGGGCCGCCGCCGCCGCGCGCCTGGGCCGAGCGCGACCCGGCCGCCGCCGCGCGGCTCGCCGCAGCGAAGGCCGTGGTCACGGCCTTCGCCGAGGAGCACCTGGTCCCGGTGGAGAATCTGCTCCAGCCGGACCTGCTGCGCCGGCTGTGCTGGTCACCCCCGCCGTCCCTGAGCGCCGAGTCCGTCGCCGAGGCGCTGCGAGCCGGATCGGCGCGCGAGTGGCAGGTCGAGCTGTTCTCCGAGCCGCTCGCGGAGGCGCTTGTTACTCTCGGGTAACCACGGACACCGTCGTCCACCCGGGAGCCCTGATGAACCGGCAGCGCCGCCCCCTGCAGTCCGTCGTCCTCGTCGAGGCGGTGCGCACACCCTTCGGCCGCGCCCGACCTGACGGGCTCTGGGCGCACACCCGTGCCGACGACCTCGCGGTGGTCGCCACGAGGGAGCTCCTGCGCCGCCACCCGGGTCTCCCGGCGGACCGGATCGACGACGTGGTGCTGGCCGCGACGAGTCAGAGCGGCGACCAGGGCCTCGACCTCGGCCGGACGGTCGCCCTGCTCGCCGGGCTTCCGTCGACCGTCCCCGGTTACGCCGTCGACCGCCTGTGCGCCGGTGGGATGACCGCGATGACCACGGCGGCCGGGGCGATCGCCTCCGGGGCCCAGGAGGTCGTCGTGGCCGGCGGCGTCGAGCACATGGGTCGCCACCCGATGGGCGCGCACGCCGACCCGAACCCCCGGTTCGTCACCGAACGGATCGTCGACCCCTCCGCACTGGTGATGGGCGCCACGGCGGAGAACCTGCACGACGCCGACCCCCGCCTGACCAAGGAGCGGGCCGATGCCTGGGGAGTGACGAGCCAGCAGCGCTACGCCGCAGCCCTCGCCTCCGGGGACATCGGCCCGGAGATCGTCCCGACCGCCGTGCGCGACCCGCTGCGCGGCTGGGGGCTGGCCCGTCAGGACGAGCCGCCGCGCCCGGGGACGACGCTCGAGCAGATCCGTGACCTGCCGACCCCGTTCCGACCGGGCGGGCGGGTGACCGCCGCGACCGCCGCACCGCTCACCGACGGTGCGGCGGTCGCTCTCCTCGCCGACGAGGCCACCGCGCTCGAGCTCGGCCTCCCGGTCGCCCTGCGGATGGTCAGCTGGGCCGTTGCCGGCGTCGCACCCGAGCTGATGGGCACCGGCCCGGTCCCGGCGACCCGCAAGGCGCTGGCACGGGCCGGGCTGTCGATCGAGGACCTCGGCCTCATCGAGATCAACGAGGCCTTCGCCGTCCAGGTGCTCGCCTTCCTGGACGCCTTCGGGATCGACGACGAGGACCCCCGGGTCAATCCCTACGGTGGAGCGATCGCCGTCGGGCACCCGCTCGCGGCCTCGGGAGTCCGGCTCGCCGCCCAGCTCGCCCACGGCCTCGCCACCCGACCGCAGGTGCGGTACGGCGCCACCACCCTGTGCGTCGGACTCGGCATGGGCATGACCATCATCTGGGAGAACCCGCACCACGACGGAGGACGACGGTGACCACCACGAAGGGCACGACACCGACCGAGCACGTCACGCATGCCCTGGTGCGCGACGTGCACCTGGCGACCGGCGACGTCCTGGCGCTGGTGACCCTGGACAACGGCGAGGATCGCCCGACGACCCTGGGCCCGGCGGGCCTCACCGAGCTGCGCGAGGTCCTGCTGGCCCAGCGGGAGCGTGCGACGGCCGGCCGGATCGCCGCCGTGGCGGTCACCGGCAAGCCGGGCTACCTCGCCGCAGGTGCCGACCTGCGGGGCATGGCGACGCTCACCCGTCGCGAGCAGGGCCTCGAGCTCGCGCGGCTCGGGCACGACACGTACCGGCTGCTCGGCGAGCTGGGCGTGCCGACCTTCTGCTTCATCAACGGCGCCGCGCTCGGCGGCGGGCTCGAGATCGCCCTGCACTGCACCTACCGGACGGTCGCGAGCGACGTCCGGGCGCTGGCCCTGCCCGAGACGATGCTCGGCCTCGTACCGGGCTGGGGAGGCGCCACGCTGCTGCCCCGGATCATCGGCGCCCGTGCGGCCCTCGCCATGATCGTCGAGGCACCGCTCGGCGGGAACCGGATGACCGACGCCGCCACGGCCGTGAGGACAGGTCTCGCCGACGTCGCGCTGCACCCCGCCGACTTCCTCGAGCAGTCCGTGGTCTGGGCCGGGCAGGTCCTCGCCGGCGAGGTCAGCGTCGAGCGGCGGCCCCTGGACGACGAGCAGACCTGGTCCGATGCGGTCGCCACGGTCCGGGCCCAGGTGGACCACCGCTTCGGCACCGACACCCCCGCTCCCCTCCGTGCTCTCGACCTCGTGGCCGCCGCTCGCACGGCCGACCTCGACACCGCCTACGCCGCCGAGGACGATGCGCTCGGCGACCTGCTCGTCTCCGACCAGCTCCGGGCAGGGCTCTACGCCTTCGACCTGACCAACCGTCGGGCCAGGACCCCGGCGGGGGCGCCCGATCCCTCGCTCGCCCTGCCCGTCCGGGCCGTGGGGATCGTCGGCGCCGGGCTGATGGCCGTCCAGCTCGCCCTGCTCGTCGCGCGTCGGCTGCGCGTCCCGGTGGTCATGCGCGAGCTGGACGAGGAGAAGGCCGCCGCCGGCCGCGAGACCGTCCGCTCCACTGTCGCCTCCCTCGCAGCCAAGGGCCGCGTGACCGATGCGGAGGCGAACCGGCTGCTCTCGTCGATCTCGGTCGGAACCGAGCTGTCCACCTTCGCGCCGACGGACCTGGTCATCGAGGCCGTCACGGAGATCCTCGAGGTCAAGAAGCGCGTCTTCGCAGAGCTCGAGGCGATCGTCCGCCCCGACACCGTCCTGGCGACGAACACCTCCGCCCTCTCGGTCACCCGGATGGCCCAGGGGCTGCGTCATCCCGAGCGGGTCGTCGGCCTGCACTTCTTCAACCCCGTGGCGCAGATGCCTCTCGTCGAGGTCGTGCGCACGGCGGGATCCAGCGATGCCGCCGTCGCCACGGCCTTCGCCGTCGCGGCCGCCTGCGGGAAGTCGGCGGTCGGCGTGGCCGACCGACCCGGCTTCGTGGTCAACCGGCTGCTGCTCCGGCAGCTGGCGGAGGTCGCCGCCGCCGTGGAACGCGGCACCCCCGTCGAGGTCGCCGACGCGGCGCTGCGTCCCCTCGGCCTGCCGATGCGGCCGTTCGCGCTCATGCAGCTCGTCGGTCTCCCCGTGACGCTGCACGTCCTCGGCACGCTGCACGAGGCCTTCGGTGAGCGCTTCCCGCTCAGCCCCGGCCTGGAGCAGCTCTCCGCGGCGGGACGGCGGGTGGTGCCGGAACCGGACGGGACGGGCCGGGAACGGGAGGTCGACCCCGCGATCCAGGACGCCTTCGGCGCTCCCGCCCGCGAGGGAGCGCTCGACGCCCAGGGCGTGCTGGACGCTGTGCTCGCGGGCCTCACGCAGGAGGTCGGCCTGCTCCTGGAGGAGGGCGTCGTCAGCGCCCCGCAGGACGTCGACCTGTGCATGATCCTCGGCGCGGGCTTCCCGTTCCACCTCGGTGGACTCGTGCCGTTGCTGGACCGCACCGGCTGGACGACGCGCGTCCTGGGGCACCGGCTGCTGCCGGCAGGGGTCGCCTCGATCGGCTGAGCGGCCCGGATGCCGACGGGTCAGGAGCCGGCAGGGGCCGGGACGGCCCTGCCCTCGCGCACGGGGAGCCCGGACGCCCGGAACTGGGCGCGCACCCGCTCCATCAGCTCCTCGTCCGGTGGCTCCGTCATCTCCAGGCGGTAGGCCTTGCCCAGCGTGCGCCAGGTCTCGCGGCCGCTCTGCTCGAACGGGATCACCTCGACCCGGTCGAGGGTGCGCAGGGCCGAGAGGTGCTCGGCGACGGCCGCGACGTTGTCCCAGGAGTCGGTCAGCCCGGGCACGACGACGAACCGCACCCACATGGCGGTCCCACGCTCGCTGAGCCGACGGGCGAACTCGAGGGTCGGCGCGAGGTCGCGCCCGGTCACTGCCCGGTAGACGTCCGGCAGCCCGGACTTCACGTCGAGCAGGACGAGGTCGACGTTGTCCAGCAGGGCGTCGTCCGCCCGCCGTCCGAGGTAGCCGGAGGTGTCGAGAACGGTGTGCACACCCTCCTCGTGGCAGCGGCGGAGCACCTCTGCGACGAACGAGGACTGCAGCAGGGGCTCACCACCCGAGAGGGTGACCCCACCTCCTCCGGCGCGGAGCAGGGGCGCGTCCCGCACGATGCGGGCCACGACGGCGTCGACGGTGTGCAGCGTCCCGTCGCGCAATCGCCACGAGTCGGGCCCGTGGCAGTACTGGCAGCGCAACGGGCAGCCCGACATGCGCAGGACGAGCCGCGTGCCCGGACCGTCGGTGTCGGTCGAGCGGAGCCAGGCGTGCACCGCCCCGATCTCCCCGCTGCGCAGGGCAGCGATCTGGGTGGCACGGCCATCCTCACAGCACCGACTCGGCGTCAGCGTGGTCATCTCTCCCCCTTCGGTGCGTGCGGGTGCCGGTCGCGACGGGCGCGGACGGGTGGAACGGCGGTGGGG
>NZ_JBFHHB010000073.1:0-13043 GCF_041597215.1 Actinotalea sp. | reverse complement strand
TGACACCGGTTCCGGCTGATGCTTGACGCTCGCTCATGAGGGAGTTGAGCGTGGCTGAGCAGAGGTACAAGGCGGTACTGGCGGTGATCGGCGATGGGCGTTCGATCACCGAGGTCGCGGCGTCGTGGGGCATCTCGCGTCAGACGTTGCACACCTGGTTGTCCAGGTGGGAGCAGGGCGGGTTGGAGGCGCTGGGCGATCGGTCGCACCGGCCGGTCCGTTGCCCGCACCAGATGGACGGCGATCTCGAGGTCGCTGTGCTGGAGATGCGGCGGTCGCACCCGGGCTGGGGTCCCACGCGGTTGGTCCACGCGCTGGGCCGCGGTGGGTTCACGGTCTCGCGCTCGGGGGTCTATCGGGCGTTGCTGCGCGCGGGCCTGGTCGACCCGGGCGCGCGGCGCCGGCGCGCCGAGCACTGGCGCCGGTGGGAGCGGGGCCGGGCGATGGAGCTGTGGCAGATGGACGTCGTGGGTGGGATCGGCCTGGTCGACGGCACCTCGGTGAAGGTCCTGACTGGGATCGATGACCACTCCCGGTTCTGCATCAGCGCTCACGTGATGCCCGCCGAGCGCACCCGGTTCGTCTGCGAGGGTCTGAACGCGGCGCTGGAGACCTACGGCTGCCCCGAGCAGGTCCTGACCGACAACGGCAAGGTCTTCACCGGCCGGTTCAACCACCCACCGGTCGAGGTCGCCTTCGACGCGATCTTGCGCCGCAACGGCGTGGAGCACCTGCTCACCGCGCCCAGGTCGCCGACCACCACCGGGAAGATCGAACGCTTCCACCGCACCCTGCGCGCCGAGCTGACCACGGGGGCGCTGTTCGACTCCGTGGCCGCCGCGCAGGCCGCGATCGATGCCTGGGTCGCCCACTACAACCACGACCGACCCCACCAGTCCCTGGCCATGGCCACCCCCGCCGCCCGGTTCACCCCTGCACCCGACCGGGCGCCGGTCACCGTCGCGGACCGCAGCGGGCCGGACTGGGTCGCCCGCAAGGTCGCCACCAACGGAGTGGTCTGCGTGTCCTGGCAGCAAGTCTCCGTCGGTATCCACCGCGCCGGGGAACGCTGCGACGTCCTCGTCGGCCCAGACACCCTGCAGTTCTGGATCGGCAACCAGCTGCTACGCACCGTCCGACGCGACTCGACCGGCCCCGTCCGCAACAAGCGACCCCTAGGAGGTTCCCTCACCAAGACCCGAGCAGGACACTGACCACAGAGCGTCAAGCATCACCCGGAACTCCACTGTCACCCATCACCCGGAACTCCACAGGGGCGCCGGAAGGCCACCGTAGGTCGCGCCGAGAGCGTCACGGTCCGGCCAGCAGCGTCACCGCGTCGGGAGCGCCGCCTCGACGTCCCGCGCGGGGAGCTTCGCTGCCGGGCGCGGTCGGGCGAAGAGGTACCCCTGGGCGACGTCGCAACCGGAGCGGACGAGCGCCGCGAACTGCTCCTCCGTCTCGACCCCCTCGCCGACGACCGTCAGCCCGAAGGCGTGGGCAGCGTGCACGACGAGCCGGACCAGGGCCGCAGCGCCGGGTGCGTCGGAGGCGACGAGGCTCCGGTCGATCTTGAGCGAGTCCACCGGCAGGTGCTGGAGCTGGCCGATCGAGGTGTACCCCGTGCCGAAGTCGTCGAGACTGATGCCGACGCCGAGGTCGCGCAGCTGCTCCAGGTGGAGGAGAGCCGACGGCCGGTCGAGCACGACCGTCTCGGTCACCTCCACGACGAGGCGCCCGGCGGGGAGACCTGCGGCGGCCAGAGCGCCCACCACGTCGGGCACGACATCGGCGCTCGCGACGTGCCTCCCGGAGACGTTCACGGCGATGGGGACGTCGCCACCGAGGGCGGGACCGCCGTCGGCGGCCTGCCGGGTCGCCTCACGCAGCACCCAGCGATCGAGCTCGCAGATCAGGTCGGACAGCTCGGCGACCGGGATGAACGCGTCAGGGGGGAACAGGCCGAACCCCGGCCGGTCCCACCGCAGCAGCGCCTCGTACCCGACGACCCGGCGTGAGGGGACCTCGACGATCGGCTGGAAGAACAGGACGAGCTCGTCCTCGTCGAGGGCGGTGCGCAGCGCGGCCTCGAGCTCGACCCGCTCGCGGTGCTCGCGACGCAGCTCGTCGTCGAAGATCTCCACCCGGGAGCCGCCCAGTGCCTTCGCGCGGTTCGCTGCCGCGTCCGCCTCGAAGAGCAGGCCGTCGGCGTCCACCCCGCCGTCCCGGGACACCGCGACACCGACCGCCGCCCCGATGCGCAGCTCGCGCCCGGCCACCACGATCGGGACGGTGACGGCCTCGAGGACCCGCTCGGCGAGCTGGACGAGGGCGTCCTCGCTCTCGGGTGCCTCGGCCAGGACGACGAACTCGTCGCCCCCGATCCGACCGACCGTGTCCCCTGCGCGGACGCGGCTGCGCAGCCGCTCGGCCGTCACCCGCAGGACCTCGTCCCCGATCGCGTGCCCGTGCCGGTCGTTGATCGCCTTGAAGTGCTCGAGGTCGACGTAGAGCGCGCCGACCAGCGCCCCTGCCCTGCGTCCGCGGCCCAGCGCGGCCTCGACGAGCTGGACCGTGTGCGCCCGGTTCGCCAGCTGGGTCAGCGTGTCGTGCTCCGCGTGGTGCGCCAGGGCACTGCGGGCCAGGTCCCTTGAGGTCAGCGAGGCCCTGACCTCGCGCATGGCGAGGTACATCCGGCCCGCGACCAGCGCTGCAAGCACGACGAACGCCACCAGTACCGGCCATGCGTCCAGGGGGTGTCCGAGCAGCAGCTCGACGACGAGCGTGGCAGGAGCGACGACGGTCGCGAACGCGAGAGCGGCCAGCCGCCCACCGGTCAACGGCAGCGGGTCGGCTCCCGGTTCGGACAGGACCCTCATCGCCGGGTGCAGCGCTGCCGTTCCCCACGCGACGTAGGACAGCAGCCAGAGCGCCGCGACCGGCCCGCCCTCGTAGACGGTGGTTGCGGTCTGCAGAGCGTAGGCCGTGTCCGCGACCAGGAGCAGGCCGGCGGCCGCGACGAGGAGCCAGTAGGCCGTCGAGCGCGCCCCCGGACCGACCAGGAGCCAGACGAGCAGGGCGAGCAGCACGATGTCGGCGGCGGGGTAGGCGACACCGACGGCGCGGGCGAGAACGCTCTGGCTCGTGTCGCGAGCGATCGGCCCGGCGAGGACCACCCAGGAGAGGAACCCGAGCGCGACCGCGACGAGGGCGCTGTCGACGAGTCCGTTCGCGTCCAGGCCGTCGCGACGCGAGCGGACGAGCACCACGAGGCCGACGACGACGAACACGTAGGCGAGGAGGTAGAACCCGTCGGCGACGGACGGGAACGGAGGGATCTGCACGTCCTCGGCCCAGGTGTAGAGCACGTCGCCGAGCACCCAGGTGAGGTGGCCGGCCGCCATCCAGATCCAGGCAGACGCCCGCCGCGGTCGATGCGCTCTCGCGCCGACGACCATGGCCACGACTGTCGACAGACCGACGGCCACGTAGACGAGATCGCTCGCGAGGCCATCCGGGAGGGCAAGGTACGCCGCGACCACGAGGACACCTGCCGCTGCATAGACCTTCCACGCTCGTCCCACGCCGGTTCATCGGCAGCGCGAGACCTCTGCTGAGGGGTCCGGGCCGTGCCCCGAAGGACACGGCCCGGACCGGGCCACTGCCTGCAGACCCTCAGAGCTCGTTGACGCGATCCGTCGACGGAGGTGCGACGGGGCTGAACGTCCCGAGGTAGTTCGTCATGGCGAGCAGGTCGTTGCCGCCGTCGAGCCGCGGCGTCGTGACCGCGCCGAAGGTGGTGAAGTTGTCCCCTCCGTCGGCGAGGAAGTTGTTCACCGTGACCTGGTACGTGCCGGCGAGGTCGAGCGGCACGCCGTTGAGCTTCACGTTCGAGATCGTCACCGCGGTGCAGTTCCCCCCGGCGATCGTCTTCTGCAGGTCGTAGGTGAACCCGGCGGAGACGCCGAGGTGCAGGAAGGGCCGGCTGCTGCCGATCGGCTGGCACTGCTGCTCGAGCACCGACACGATCTGCGCGCCGGTCATCGCGTACGTCACCAAGGTGTTGCCGAACGGCTGGAAGGTGAAGGCCTCGCCGAACGTCACGACACCATCACCCTCGGTCCCGGACTGCGCGTACCTCAGGTCGGACCGCACACCGCCGGGGTTCATGAAGGCGATCTGGGCCCCGCTCGCACTGGTCGACCACAGCTGGGCGTCCGCCACGAGGTTGCCGGCCGGGGACTCGACGCCGCGATCGGAGCCGGGGGGCGTGCCCCCGCGGACGATGTCCGCGGTGATCGTGCCGACCGGGGTGGTGCCGGCGGCGTCGTACAGCGGCTGCCACTTGGCGATGATCGACGTCTGGGTCGGGTCGGGCTGGAGCGAGCCCTGGTCGACGAGGTGGTTGGTCGCCGTGCTCAGGTCACGACGCACGTCGTTGGTGCGCTTGTCGAGGACGAGGTTCATCTCGGTGACCACGCGACCGTAGGAGTAGGCGCTCGTGACCAGTCGGGGGTCACCCGCGGGATCCGCCAGCAGGCAGTTGTACGGCAGGTGCGTGTGACCGGTGATCATCGCGTCGATCTGCGGGTCGAGACCGTCGTTGATCGCGACCACCGGGCCGGTGATGCCGACGCAGGCGTTGACGTCCCCGGGCGGCGGGGTCTGGGACGCGCCCTCGTGCAGGAGCACGACGATCGCGTCGACACCCTGGGCCTCGAGCTCGGGGACGAGCGCGTTGGCCGTCTCGATCTCGTCGAGGAAGTCGTAACCCTGGATGCCCGCAGCGGCGACGAGCGTGTCGGTCGCCTCCAGGGTCATCCCGATGAAGCCGACCTTGATGCTGTTGATCTTCTTGACCCAGTAGCCCGGCAGCGGCGTGTCGCCGGTGGCCTCCTCGACGACGTTCGCCGAGAGCCACTGGAAGTCGGCGCCCGGGTAGGGCTCGTCGGGGAAGTAGCAGCCGTCGACGGGGTGACAGCCGCCGTCCTGCATACGCAGCAGCTCGGTCACGCCCTCGTCGAACTCGTGGTTGCCCACGCTCGAGACGTCGAGCTCCATCGCGTTGAGCGACTCCACCGAGGGCTCGTCGTGGAAGAGGCCGGAGAACGCGGGCGATCCGCCGATCAGGTCACCGGCCGCGACGGTCAGCGAGTACTTGTTCCCCTCACGCAAGGTCGCGAGCGCCGTCGCCAGGTACTCCGCTCCCCCGGCGGGGACGCCGTAGATCGACCCCGGCGTGCTGGCCTCGAGGTGCCCGTGGTAGTCGTTGAACGCCAGGAGCTGGAGGTCGACGAGCTGCCCCGGGGCATCGACCGCCGGTGTGCTCCCGGAGTTCCCGCGACCGCCGTCGTTCTTGGCGATGGCCGAGGGCGCGAGGGACAGGCCGAGCGCGAGCGACAACGACAGCGCACCGAGGCCGGCCGTGACCCGACGGCGGCTGAGTCGTGGTGAGGACGGCGCAGGATGGACGGGCACAGTTGGCCTCCTGAGGTGATGGACCAGCCGGGCCGCGCGACGCGCGACCTCGAGCGTGGCGATCAACCGTGTCTACCAGCAGATCGGGACGAACCGCCAGAGATCGGACATAACGCCGCCCCGACGGCGGCCCCGCAGATCCCCGCCGGCACGCGGGCCGCGTCCGCGCTCATTGGGCGTGGGTCGGCACGACGAGCACGGGTACCGTCGCGAACTCGAGCACCCTCAGGGTCGCGCTGCCGATGTCGGGCAGGGCGTGTCCGCGTCGGGAGACCCGCGCGAGGACGATGAGCCCCGCCTCGACCGCCGCGGCCTCGTCGAGGATCGCGACCGCGACCGCTCCCTCGCGTCGGACACCGCTCACCTCGACCCCGGCGCCCTGGCCGAGCGCGGTCACGTGCCGCAGCGCCGCCTCGCCCGCCTGCTCGCGCCGCCGTCGAAGGTCGAGGAGGTCGGCACCACCGTGGGTGCGGCCGTCGGGCCAGGGCTCCAGGACGGTCACGGCACGGACCCGCGCGCCCAGGGCCTGGGCCAGGTCCACCGCGACCGCCGCTGCGGCGAAGGCCGGGGTCGAGTCGTTCACGGCCACCAGGACGACCTCGATCATCTCTCCTGCCCTCCGCTCCCCGCACCGTTGCCTGGCCCCGCCGCCCAGCGCAGCCGCAGGCTCTCCTCCAGCTCGAGCTCGTCCAGCGAGCGGCGGACCGCCTCGAGGCGCGCCTCCAGCCGCGGGATCCACCGCTTCTCCACCGCGTGCAGGCGGCTCCGGGTGGCCTCGAGCTCCGCGGAGAGCAGGAGCACGGCCCGCGCGTCGGCCGCGTGCCCGACGGCCGCCTCCAGCGCGGACCCGTGCGCCGCCGCGGCGAAGGCCAGCGCGGAGCTGCCGCCCGCGCGCCGGAGCTCGGGGAGCTCACAGCGGGCGTCCTGCGGGAAGCTGACGCCCATCGCCCGCCCCGTGCTCGTCTCGACCCGGGCGAGGCAGCGCGGCTCGCCTGCGCGGATCCGGGCCCGACCGTCGAGCGCGGCGGCTCGCCGAAGCCATCGCGTCGCCTCCCGGGCGGCCGCCTCCCAGGCCAGCCGGCTGCGGGCCGCCGCGAGGTCGAGCCGTTCGAGCTCGTCCGCCAGGATGCGCTGCTTGCGGTCGAGCAGCTCTGCCCCGTGACGCGCGACCTCGAGACGCCGCTCGAGCCGCACCCGTCCCGCCCGTCCGGTGTCAGCCATCGGTCGCTCCGGACGGAGGTACGCCGGGGCCCGGCGGCAGGTGGCGGTCGAGCATCGCGACGGGGAGCATCGTCAGCTCGTGACGAGGCAGGGCCGCGAGGGCGCCCCACGCCCGGTCCAGCGAGTCCGCCAAGCTGCGCAGCTCGGCGTCGCCCTGGTCGAAGAGGTGACCCTCGACCTGCCAGCGGCAGGCGAGGTACGCGCGATCGGTCTCGCTCAGCGCCGCGACCCCGATGAGCTCGCCGAGCTCGGCCGCCTGACGGGCCCGTGCCATCGCTGCGAGCACCTGGGAGGCGACCGGAAGGTGGTCCTCGCGCGTGCGTCCGGCTCCCGCTCCGTTGCGCATCAGGCGGGAGAGCGAGGACAGCACCTCCACCGGCGGGTAGATGCCCCTGGCATGCACCTCGGGCGACAGCACGATCTGCCCCTCGGTGATGTACCCGGTGAGGTCCGGGACGGGGTGGGTGATGTCACCCGCGGGCATGGTGAGGACGGGCACGACCGTCACCGATCCCTCGCGGCCACGGATCCGCCCGCAGCGCTCGTAGAGCGTGGCGAGATCGCTGTACAGGTACCCCGGGTAGCCCCGTCTGGCGGGGATCTCGCGGCGCGCGGCCGCGACCTCGCGCAGCGCCTCGGCGTAGCTCGTCATGTCCGACATGACGACCAGGACGTCCAGGCCATCGCCGAAGGCGAGCTGCTCGGCGATCGTCAGGGCGATCCGCGGCGTCAGCAGGCGCTCGATCACCGGGTCGTCCGCGGAGTTGAGCAGCAGCACGAGCTCGCCGGCGGCGGACCGCTGCTCGAGCCGGTCCCGCACGTAGCCGATGTCGGCGTGGGTCAGACCCATCCCTGCGAAGACCACCCGGAAGCCCGCCCCGCGCGTCGTCGCCTGCGCGGCGATCTGCGTCGCGAGCGCGAGGTGCGGCAGACCCGGGACCGAGAAGATCGGCAGCTTCTGACCGCGGACGAGCGTGGTCAGCGCGTCGATCACCGAGACCCCCGTGAGGACCGGGTCCCGCGGCGGGTCACGGTGCACGGGGTTCAGCGGCCAGCCGTTGACCGGCAACGACCGGGCACAGGTCACCGGCGGTCCACCGTCGAGCGGTTCGCCGCGTCCGTTGCACACCCGGCCGAACCACTCGGGACCGACGGGCACGTTCAACGGTGCCCCGTCGAAGCGCACCCAGGTCTCCCCGGGTGCCATCCCCGCGGTCCCCTCGAGCACCTGGAGGGTGACCAGGTCCCGGTCCACCTCGAGCACCAGCCCGTGCCGGGTACCGCCCGGCAGGTCGACGGTCGCGAACTCGTCCCAGCCGACGCCGTCGGCCGCGACGACGAGCAGGGGTCCGCGCAGCTCGCGCACGTCCCCGTACGCGATCCGTCCTCCCGTGCCTCCGCGGCCCCTCATGCCAGGCCTCCCAGCATCTCGAGCACCTCGACGCGGCGCCGCGCCACCCCGGCAGCGTCCCTCGGGCCGAGCTCTTCCCTCGCCCGGATCACGGGGCCCAGATCGGTCTCCTCGAGCGTCGTCGCAGCGGTCCCGGCCTCGATCCGCTCCTGGCAGGCATCGACGACGTCCAGCACCAGGCCGAGCAGCGCTGCGCCCTTCTCCGGAGAGCAGAAGCCGTCGTTCGGGCTCAGCGCGTTCTGCTGGAGGACGGCATCGCGCAGCAGCCGGCCGCCGAGGAGGACCATGCGCTCGTGCCCGGGAAGCGAGCCCGTGCCGATGATCTCGGCGAGCGCGGCGAGCCGGTCGGCCTCGGCGAGGAGCGCCGTGGCCCGTGCTCGGCGCGCGGCCCACTCGGGGTCTCCGTGCGTGGCCCGCCAGGCTCCGACGGCCTCGGCGTCCCGGGCGAAGGACCCACGCCAGCTCACTGCCGGGTAGTGCCGGGCGTAGGCCAGGTCCCGGTCGAGGAGCCACAGCGACCGGACGAACCGCTGGGTCCCGGTCGTCACCGGTTCGGTCAGGTCCCCGCCCGCCGGGGAGACGGCTCCGACGACGGTGGCCGATGCCTGCTCGCCGCCGAGAGTCACGACGCGTCCTGCCCGCTCGTAGAAGGCGGCGAGCTCGCTCGCGAGGTTCGCCGGGTAGCCCTCCTCCGCCGGAAGGTCTCCGTTGCGGTTCGCGAACTCGCGCAGCGACTCGGCCCAGCGCGAGGTGGAGTCCGCGATGACGACCGCGTCGTACCCCATGTCCCGGTAGTACTCGGCGACCGTGATCCCCGTGTGCACGCTGGCCTCGCGGGCCATCATCGGCATGTTCGAGGTGTTCGCGATGATCACAGTGCGGTCCAGCAGCCGGCCCCCGGTGCGCTCGTCGGCGATGCGGGAGAGCTCGTCGAGGACGTCGGCCATCTCGTTGCCGCGCTCCCCGCAGCCGACGTAGACGATGACGTCGGCGTCCGACCACTTCGCGATCTGCTGGAGCAGCAGGGTCTTCCCCGTGCCGAAGCCGCCGGGGACGGCAGCCGCCCCTCCCCGGGCCAACGGGTACAGCAGGTCGAGGACGCGCTGGCCGGTGTGCAGCGGGACCACCTCGCTCAGCCGCGCCCGGAAGGGACGAGGCCGACGCACCGGCCACCGCTGCGACAGGTGCACAGGAGTCTCACCCACCCGGGCGACGACGCCCTCGGCTCCGCGCGGCTCGGGCCCGGCGACCCAGCCCACCACGCCGTGCACGCCGGGCGGGACCAGGACACGGTGCTCGACGGCGCCCGAGTCGGGGACCGTCCCGATGAGCTGGCCCTCGTGCACGGTCTCCCCCACCTCGACCCCGGCGACGAAGGACCACTGGCGTCCGGAGTGCGCAGTGGGACGTTCCGGCGTGAGCCAGACCTGTGCGGACGACAGGGGTCGAAGCAGCCCGTCGAAGGCCTGCCCGAGCAGGCCGGGGCCCAGCACCCCGGACAGCACCTCCCGCGTGGAGACGGCCCCGTGACCCGGGGCGAGCCCCCCGGTGTACTCGTAGGCCTGGACGGTGGCGCGATCGGCCTCGATCCCGACGACCTCCGCTGCCAGCTCCTGCGGACCGAGCCCGAGGACCTCGCGCATCGCGATGCCGTCGAGGCCCTCGACCTCGACGAGCGGCCCGTTGACGCGACGCACGACACCGCTGCCGCTCGGGTGGTCGTGCCCGTTCACGGTGCCCACAGCGCCCGCACCTGCGCACCGCTCGCGTCGAGGAGCTCCGCAGCCAGCACCGGGATGCTCAGGTCGAGCCGACGCGACCCGAGGGTTCCGACGACGCCTCCGTCCGGGCTCGCCGCGACCGTCACGGCGGGGCCGAGGATCTCGCGGCACCGCTCAGCGAGCTCGGCCTGCCAGTCGGCGTGGTCCGGGTCGCCTGCGCGGCGCTGCGCCAGGGCGACGACCTCTGCCATCAGCTCCCCCCGCAGCTCCGACTGCGCGGCGAGGACGAGCTCGTGGGCCTCGCGCCGCGCCCGTGCCGACCGTTGGGCGGCGGACGCCCGTGCCGACTCCGCTCCCTGGGCCGCCGCGGCGGTGAGGATCCGGGCAGCCTGCTCGTGCGCGGCGCCGAGACGCCGTGCGGCCTCCCGGTGGGCGGCCTCGGCGATCGCCGCCGCCTCGGCCTCTGCAGCAGCGGCAAGTGCGGACCGCACCGGTGCGAGGGCGGCGCGAGCAGCGGCGGAGAGGTCGGTCATGGGAGCACGACACTCATCGGCGCCACGGGGGCGTCCCTGCGGGCGCCGAGGGCAGCGGCGGCACGCGGGGTGAGCACGACGACGGCGACGGACCGGGGCAACGTGATCCAGGCCTCCTCGACCTCGACCGCTGTCTCGGCCACCCGGACGACGGCCCCGGCGAGCCCGAAGCCCTCGACGAGCGCCTGCTCGCCCAACGCCACCACGGTGCCCGCCGGCCCCGCGGCACGCGGCGTCCGTGCCCCTGTGCCCTGCGTCGCGTCGAGAGACATGGTCCTCACGCCTGTCCGATGAGGATCATCGCCACCACGAGTCCGTAGATCGCGATCCCCTCCGCGAGCCCGACGACGACCATCGCGCGACCGAAGATCTCCGGACGCTCGCTCATCGCCGCCAGCGCTGCCGAGCCGGTGTAGGCCACGGCGAACGCCGCACCGATCGACGAGCCCGCCACGGCGATCGCCGCGGCGATCAGCGCCGAGCCCCCGATCCCCGTCGCGGCCGCGGGTGCCGCCGGGTCGACCGCCGCCCCGACGGCTGCGGCGGGCGTCGTGCCGAGCGCACCGACGAGCAGCACGAGGGCACCGACAAGGACGAGCGCGTCGACCGCGAGGAGCAGCCCGAGCCCTGCTCGACCGCGCCGCCGGACCAGGACGAGGGACGCCCCCGCCAGGAGAGCGACGACGGGGATGCCGACGAGCCACGGGGTCATGGGTTCTCTCCTCGATCGGTGCCGCCGGCCGGCAGCAGGGGTGCCCAGGGGCGGAAGGGACGTCCCTCGGAGGTGAAGATGCGTGCGAACAGCTCGTAGTACTCCAGCCGGAGTGCCTGGACGCCGGCGACGAGAGCCTCGAGTGCGAACGTCACGACGTTGCCGACGACGAAGACGAGCACCGCGGCGACCGCCCGCCAGCCCGGGCCCCACAGCCCTGTGGTGCCGTCCCAGACGATCATCAGCAGGGCCGCGTGGGTCAGGCCGAAGGCGGCGAGCCGGGCGAACGAGACGATGTTCGAGCCGAGACGCACCACGGTGTCCACGAGCTCGACGACGGCCTGGACGACACCGGACCCGCCTCCCCCTGCCTCCAGGAGGAGCCCGACGAAGAGCAGGACGAGCGCGACAGCCGCAAGGCCGACGGCGACGGCGACGATCGGGTCGATCCCGCCGGCCAGTCCCCAGGTGAGCAGGGCCGCCGCAGCGAACAGGGCAGAGCCGGCCACCCCGCTCCGCGCGTACAGCGCGTAGCCCCAGCCGCCCTCCCTGACCCGGTTCACGGTGCCGATCGCGTAGGCGGCCGCGAGCAGCACGGCGCCGAGCCCGATGGCCGCGCCCAGCAACGGCAGCGGACTGGCGAGGGGGTCCAACCAGAGGACGGGCAGCAGACCGGTGGGACCGAAGGCCTCGCCGTAGAGCACCCCGAAGAGCACCGACATCAGCCCCGCCCCGGCCACGAAGGCCCAGGCCTGCGACAACGCGGCGAGCCGACCCGTGCGCCGCCCCCGCAGGGCGAGACCCATGAGCAGGAGGATCGCGCCGTGCCCGGCATCGCCGAACATCATCCCGAACATCAGGACGTAGGCCAGGCCCGCGAGTCGCGACGGGTCGACGTCGGCGTACGGCACGGTCCCGTAGGTGTCGACGAGCGTGCGTGAGGCGCGCGGTCGCGATCCGTCGGCTCCGGCATCGGTCAGCAGGGTCGGGGGCTGCAGACCACGGGGGTGCGCGATCGGCACGGCCGCCGCGCCGATCGGTGCAAGGTCCTCCTGGAGCCCGGCAAGGTCCCGCGCCGGCATCCAGCCCACCCAGCCGGCGAGCGGACCCGACCTGACGGCGGCGTCCGACGCGCGGTCCAGCTCAGCCGCATCGGCGCCCGGGGGGTACGGCAGGTCGAGCTCGACCGTCCCGCTCCTGGCGAGCTCCACGAGCATCTGGCGACTCCTGGTCTCCGGCACGACGAGCGCGACGCGGTGCATCCGGACCGGGCTGAGTGCCTCACGCCACCGCATCGAGCACCTCGCTCGCCACGGCGCCGGTGCCTCCGGCCTCCGCCGCAGCCAGGGCAGCGCGTACCCGCCACGCGTCGACGGAGAGCACCGTCACCGCACCGAGGACGACCTCGGGGCCGGGCAGTGCCGTGCGCAGCAGGGCGAAGGCGTCCTGCTCGACCTCGGCGAGCGCGCGTGCCTCGGCACGCCAGAGCTCGCGCGGGGTCTCGATCGAGAGCAGCGGGCGGACGGCGGACGGAAGGGTGCCCACGAGCGCAGGCAGGTCCTCCGCCGCGGCCCACCCCTCCCCGACGAGCGGCCGGGCCAGCTGCCGCAGCCGCGGCGTCGCGGGGGCCTCGTCGACGAGCCGGACCCGGACAGCCGTGAGCGCAGCGGCCCGGACCGCCCACGGTCTCGACCGAGGCGCTGCCGACGCGAGCTCGCGCAGCCACGTGAGCAGCAGCACGTCGGCGAGTCCGTCGGCGATCTCGTCGCCCGGATCGCCCCACGGCGATCGCCGCAACGCGACAGCGAGGTCCTCCGGCGAGGCCGCGTCCCGCAGCCGCGGCCAGGCGGTCGCGAGGGCACCGAGCTCCAAGGGCACCGACAGCTCACCCGCTCGCGTGGTCGACGACCCGTCGAGCGCGCGGGCCAGGGCGAGGATGTTCTCCCGCTCGAAGCCGGCGGCCACGG
>NZ_JBFHHB010000072.1:0-13106 GCF_041597215.1 Actinotalea sp. | reverse complement strand
GCGCACCGTTCGCCGGTGGGCGGCGAGCGTCGACGCGGCGGCGGCGGAGGCCGAGCACGAGGCAGCATCCGCGCGGGAGCACCTCACGGTCTCCCGACGGTCCGACGGTGTCGTCCTCCAGGGATTCCTCACGCATGAGCACGGCGAAGCTCTCGTCCTCGCGCTGCGCGCGGTCGCAGGGGTTCCCGCGGCCGACGACTCTCGTTCGCGGGAGCAACGGCAGGCCGCGGCCCTCGTCGACGCCTCTCGGCTGGTCCTGGACCGCGGACTGGCCGGCGGTGGGCAGTCGGTGCGGCCGCACCTCTCCGTGCTCGTGCCCTGGGAGACGCTGCGGAGCGAGGCGCTGCGTGCGGCCGCGCAGGACGAGTCGCGTGAGGCGGACCCGACGTGGCTGCCGGCCGGCTGGTGCCCCGACGAGAGCGCGTCCGGGTCGTCCGCGCCCGCGCAGACCACCGGAGGAACGATCGTGCCCCGGTCGGTTCTCGACCGGCTCGCCTGCGACTCGGAGATCTCCCGGATCGTCTTCGGCCCGGACGGTGAGGTGCTCGACGTCGGGCGTGCCCGCCGGACCTACACCGGGCAGCAGCGGCGCGCGGTCATCGCGCGGGACCAGAGCTGCCGCTACCCGGGCTGCGGCGCTCCCGTCGCGCTGGGCGAGGTCCACCATGTCGTGTCCTGGGCTCATGGCGGACGCACGTCCGTCGCGAACGGAGTCCTCCTCTGCTGGTTCCACCACGAACTCGTCCACAGGCGAGGGATCGCGATCTCGCGCCGTGGCGGTGAGGGGGTCGCCTGCCGGTGGGCCTTCGTCGGCAGTGACGGGAGGGTGATCGGGGACGAGGGGGAGGTGTCGCGATCCTCGGACCGGGATGGGGTCGACGCCCAGGGCAGAGGACCGTCCGGAGCCGTGGACCCGCCGCCCGGTGGCCCGCTGCCCGGAGCCGTGGATCCGCCGCCCGGTGGCCCGCCGGCCCGGGGGTCGACCCACCGGCGCGCGGCCCCGGCGTGCGCCCAGGACCCGTTGCCGATCCCGGCCTGACCGGGGCGGTGCCGCCCGACCCGCGGGGCGGGGGAGATACGTGCTGGTGGCGAGCATCCTGCTCGGCATCCGCCAAGAGCGGGGCGGGTGGACCACGTTCGGCTCGCCGTCGTCGTCGTGCTCGACACCTGGCCGCGGGAGGACCACGGGGCGAGAGTCCCGTCTCATTCGGCGTGATCCATGCCACGATGGGCTTGAAAAACCCACCCGATCAGCAGGAGTCTCCATGGCTATCGCCACCCCCGAGGTCTACGCAGAGATGATCGACCGCGCGCGCGCAGGCAAGTTCGCCTACCCCGCCGTCAACATCACGTCCTCGCAGTCGGTCACCGCGGCGCTCCAGGGCTTCGCCGAGGCCGAGTCCGACGGCATCATCCAGGTCTCCGTCGGTGGCGCCGAGTACGCGTCTGGTTCGACCATCAAGGACCGCGTCGCCGGCTCGCTCGCCCTGGCTGCCTACGCCACCGAGGTCGCCAAGAACTACCCCATCACGGTCGCGCTGCACACCGACCACTGCGCCAAGCAGAACCTGGACTCCTGGGTCCGCCCGCTGCTCGCCCTCGAGATCGAGCAGGTCAAGGCCGGCAAGCTCCCCACCTTCCAGTCGCACATGTGGGACGGCTCCTCCGTTCCGCTCGACGAGAACCTGGTCATCGCCGAGGAGCTCCTCGAGCTCTCCGTCGCGGCTCGCACGATCCTCGAGATCGAGGTCGGCGTCGTCGGTGGCGAGGAGGACGGCCACACGGCCGAGATCAACGACAAGCTCTACACGACGATCGAGGACGGCCTGGCCACGGTCAAGGCGCTCGGCTCGGGCGAGAAGGGTCGCTACCTCACGGCTCTGACCTTCGGCAACGTGCACGGCGTGTACAAGCCGGGTGCCGTCAAGCTGCGCCCGTCGATCCTCAAGGAGATCCAGGACGCCGTCGGCGCCACCCTGGGCAAGACCAACCCGTTCGACCTGGTCTTCCACGGCGGCTCGGGCTCGACCGCCGAGGAGATCGCCGAGGCGGTCGACAACGGCGTCATCAAGATGAACATCGACACCGACACCCAGTACGCGTTCACGCGCCCGGTGGCCGGCCACATGTTCAGCAACTACGACGGCGTCCTCAAGGTCGACGGCGAGGTCGGCAACAAGAAGACCTACGACCCCCGCGTCTGGGGCAAGCTCGCCGAGGCCGGCATGGCCAAGCGTCTGGTCGAGGCCGCGCAGCAGCTGCGTTCTGCCGGTCACAAGCTCTGAGCGACTGAGGACGGTCGGCGGCTCGCAGCCGCCGGCCGACGTCGGTACGCATGACGAGGCCCGCCCCTCGCGAGGGGCGGGCAGCGTCATGTCCGGGGCTGTCGGCCGTCGTCGTGTCTGGGTCACTGAGCTGCCGGGCCGGTGGGCCGGTTGGCCTGCGGGCCGTGGGCGGCGGTCCGGTGGTCCGGTGGTCCGGTGGGCCCGTGAGCCGCTGGGCCGGTGGGGCGTCAGCGGTCGGGCACCGTCCGTGGGGCGCGTGCGCTCCGGCTTCGTCCGTGGAGCTATCGCCCTCAGGCGGCGTCGTCGGGGGTACCGCCGGCGGGGTCGTCGTCGACCGCCTCGAGGAGCTCGCCGATGCGGGTCACCTCGAGCAGGAAGCGCACCGTCTCGGGAGCGCGCAGGATGCGGACGGACTTCGTGCTGCGGCTGGCGATCCGCGCGAGGAAGGCGATGCCTGAGGAGTCCATGAAGGTCACGTGCTGGGCGTCGATGTCGATGGGGAGCCCGTTGGCCTCCGCCGCCGTCGTCGCCTCCGCGAGGTCGCCCGCGAGGTCTGCATCGACCTCACCGGACAGGACGATCCGCGTCCTGCCGTCCTGCACGATCACGTGCACCGACGCCGGTTCGGATGCGGCGATCGTCCGGGCGTCGTCGGCAGGCCCGCCGGGCCCAACGCTGTTACCGTCTCGCACGTCACATCCCTCGCGTACCGCATCGCAGTCGATTCCGCGATGCGTCTGCGAGGAACGCTAGACGATCGGAGCAGGTGGTGGTGAACCTTGGGGCCGCGGGGCCGGGTGCGGATCTCCTCGCTGCCGTGCGCGACCGGGCCCTCAATGCGACCGACGTCTCCGTCGTGCTCACCGACGCGGCCACTCCCGGGGCGAACGTCGTCTGGGTCAACGAGGCCTTCACCCGCACCACCGGCTGGTCCAGCGAGGAGATCGTCGGCCAGAGCATGGAGCTCCTCCAGGGCCCGGGGACCGACCCGCTCAGCAGCAAGGAGATCAGCGCCGCGATCGCCGAGGGGCGCAGCGCGACGGTCACTCTGCTCAACTACCGCCGGGACGGCACTCCCTTCTGGAACCAGATCTCCATCTCGCCGGTGGCGGACGACGACGGACTGGTGACCCACTGGGTGGGCATCCAGGTGGACGTGACGGCCCAGGTCGAGCGCGCCGACGCCCAGGACGCCTCGATCCGCTACGAACGCCGCGAACGGAGCGGCCTCGCCGCCGTCTCGGAGGTCTCGGACTTCCTCGCCGACCTGGACGACCCCTTCGTCCTGCAGGAGATCGCGCGCATCCTGCAGCGCGAGGTCGTCGCCTGGGCAGGGTTCTTCGTCGACGACGGCGGCCTGCGCGAGAGCACCGGGCTCGACGTGCTGTTGCGGGAGCCGCGCCGGCCGCGCGAGAGGTCGCGTACCTCGGCAGGCCGACGACCCGCGCCCGATCCGGTCCGCGCCCTGCTCGACGGCACCGTCCCCGGCCCGGTCGAGGTGCTCCTCGACCCGGACGCCGCCGTGGGTCCGGACACCGAGCGTCTGGTCGCGCTGCTGACCTCCGCGGGGGACGTCCCTCAGGCCCCCGTCGTCGTCGTGCACGCCGTCGCGGGCCGGCGTGCCGTCCAGGCGCTGCTCGTCACCGTCCCCCGCACCGGGGTGGGCGCCGCCGGTTTCGACGCGCACGATCTGACGATGTTGCACCTGGTCGTGCGTCGCGTCGGGATGGCGGCGGACAACGTGCGCCTCTATGCCCGCGAGCACCAGCTCGCCGAGACGCTTCAACGGGCGATGCTCCCGCAGCAGGCCGAGATCAACGACCTCGACGTGTGGACCTACTACGCGCCCAGCTCGAGCCATGCGCAGGTCGGCGGGGACTGGTACGACGTCCTCGAGGTCGCGCCCGGCGTGGTCGTCCTGGTCATCGGCGACGTCGTGGGGCACGACGTCGAGGCGGCAGCCGTGATGGGTCAGCTGCGCTCCGTCGTGCGCTCCTACGCGCACGACGACGCCGACCCCGGGCCTGTTCTCGACCGCGTCGACCAGCTCATCAGCGGGGTGCGCGTGTCCAGGGCGGCGAGTCTCGTCCTGGCCTCGATGGTGCGGACCGACACCGGCTGGACCCTCCGGTGGTCACGCGCCGGGCACCTCCCGCCCGTGCTGGCGCGCGGCGAACATGTCACCACGCTGACCGACGGGGCCGGCCCTCTCATCGGCTTCGGCCACGGCGGACGAGCCACCGGGCGCTGCGAGCTCGAGGAGGGCGACGTCCTCATCCTGGTCACCGACGGACTCATCGAACGCCGGGACCGCACCCTGCGCCAGGGCCTGGACCTGTTGGTCGAGACCGCCGGGACGGTCGGCACCCTCGACGCGGCGGGGGTGGGCGAGGCACTGCTCTCCCGGCTCGCCGGGCAACCGGAGGACGACGTCGCGGTCGTCGTCGTCCGCGTGCCCGATCCGGACGCCGTGGCGGCGCAGGACGACCGGCCGCGGCAGCGTCGTTGGTCCCTCGCGAGCGAGCCCGGGTCGATCGGCCGGGCGCGGCACGCCGTCGCACGCGCGTGCGAGGCCTGGGGCCTCCCGGGTGCGGCGGCCGCGGAGCTCGTCGTCTCCGAGCTCGTCGCGAACGCCGTGCTGCACGGCTGGGGCCACGTGGTGCTCAGGCTCTACGACACCGGCGACGGTCTGCGCATGGAGGTCGAGGACGCGAACCCGGCGCCGCCGGTCAGCACGGACGGGCACGCGGACCGCGTGGGTGGCTACGGGATGCGCATCGTCGAGCGACTCGCCGACTGGGGCTGGCGCCCGATCGGCGGGGGGAAGCTCGTCTGGGCGCGGATGTACCCGACCGGGCTGGAGGTCCACCAGGGGTGACGGCGCGTATCGCTCCGAGGGGAGCGTGCGGGGCGTCGCTCCAGCGGAGGGGGCGTGGGTCGCACCAGGGGAGCGTGTCGGCGTCGCCTGCGGGGAGCGTGCGGGGCGTCGCTCCAGCGGAGCGTCCTTGGGTCGCCGTCGCCGGGCCCGTGGGCGGTGACCCGCGGCTCGTGCGGCTCAGTCCGTCGGCGTCGGGCTGCCCCGGCCCGGTGCCTTCTGCTCGAGGAGTGACGCGATCTCGGGTGGGGCCGCCCTGGCGACGATGATCCGGGCGATCGCGTCGAGCTGGGCGATCTGCTCCTCGTCGAGGGCGTCGATCACGAGACGACGTGCCTCCCGCACGTGCCCCGGCGCCGTCGCCACCACCTTTGCCAAGCCCGCCTCGGTCAGGACCGCCTCCATCCGGCGCCCAGGGGTATCGGCGGCGCGCCGCGTCACCCACCCCTTGCGCTCCATGCGGTCCACGGCGTGCGAGAGGCGCGAGGGCGAACCCGCGACGAAGAGCGCGAGCCGCGACATCGGCAGCGCATGCCCCGGCGCCTCGGAGAGCTCGGCCAGCATGACGTACTCGAAGCGGTTGATCCCCGCGTCCCTCTTGAGCTGCGCGTCGATCGCCCCGGGAAGCGTCCCGAGCATGGCCGCGAGCGCCATCCAGGCGCTGAACTGCTGGTCGCTCAGCCAGGGCGTCTCGTCGGGCACGGCACCACGCTAGGAGTACGAGCTTGAATGTTCAACTCAACTGAGGCACACTCCTGTCCACTTGAACATTCAACATGGAGAACTGATGAACATCACGCTGTGGATCCTCACCGGCCTGCTCGCCGCCGCCTTCCTCGGGGCGGGCCTCATGAAGCTCACCTCGCCTCGCGAGAAGGTGACGGAGTCGATGCCGACCCTCGCGGACTTCAGCGGGACCCAGATTCGTCTCATCGGCCTCGTCGAGCTCCTCGGCGCGCTCGGTCTCGTGCTCCCGGCCGTCACCGGGATCGCCACCGTGCTCGTCCCGGTCGCCGCACTGGGACTTCTCCTGACGATGGTCGGCGCCGGCATCGCCCACCTGCGCCGTGGTGACCCGCGTGCGGCCGTCGTGGCACCGTCGGTGCTCGCCGTGCTGGCGCTCGTGGTCGCCGTCGGACGGTTCGGGCCGGCCAGCTTCTGAGGGCTCAGCCCTGGACGTGCCCGTCCGGCGGGCAGCGGTGGTCGAGGTCGATGCGGAACATGGGCAGTGCTCCGCACACCTCGAGCACGAAGAGCTCACGTTCGTCGCAGCCGCGCAGCACGGTGGCGCCGCCGCGCTTGCGCGAGGAGTCCGCGAGGGTGATGAGGAAGGCGGCCCCTGTCGAGTCCATGAAGGTGACGGCGCACATGTCGAGCACCAGGAGCTGGCGACGCAGGCCCGTGACGCGGGCCGCCACCTCGGGGAACTGCTCACGCTCGGCCAGGTCCAGATCCCCGGAGATCGTCAGCGTCGTCGTCGCAGCCGACATCGAGATCTCGATCATGGATCCTCCCTGGGGCGGCCGGGGTGAGCCGCGAGGCGACACTATCGAGGGGTGAGGCGAGTCGCATGCGGAGCGCGTCCACCCGGTAACCTCGTGACGGCCGCGGCGCCCCTGCGGTCTCGTCTGCCGCGGAAAGAGGACTCATGCCAGCCGTCGTCGTGCTCGGTGCCCAGTGGGGCGACGAGGGCAAGGGCAAGGCCACCGACCAGCTCGGGAGCCGCGTCGACTACGTCGTGAAGTTCAACGGCGGCAACAACGCCGGGCACACCGTCGTCATCGACGGTGAGAAGTACGCCCTGCACCTGCTGCCCTCGGGAATCCTCTCGCCCGGAGTCACCCCGGTCATCGGCAACGGCGTGGTCATCGACCTCGAGGTGCTCTTCCGGGAGCTCGACGCCCTCATCGCCCGTGGCGTCGATGTCTCCCGCCTGCTGGTCTCGGCGAACGCGCATGTCATCGCGCCGTACCACCGCACGATCGACCGCGTCACCGAACGCTTCCTCGGCAAGCGGAAGATCGGCACGACGGGCCGCGGTATCGGCCCGGCCTACGCCGACAAGATCAGCCGCGTCGGGATCCGCGTGCAGGACCTCTTCGACGAGCACATCCTCACGCAGAAGGTCGAGGGCGCCCTCGACCAGAAGAACCATCTGCTCGTGAAGGTCTTCAACCGTCGCGCGATGACGGTCGAGGAGACGGTCGAGGAGCTGCTCGCCAACGCGGAGCGCCTGCGCCCGATGGTCGTCGACGCCGCCCTGGTGCTCAACGAGGCCCTCGACGCGGGCAAGAACGTCCTCTTCGAGGCCGGCCAGGCGACCATGCTCGACGTCGACCACGGCACGTACCCCTTCGTGACGTCGTCCTCCGCGACCGCCGGCGGGGCCTGCACGGGCTCGGGCGTCGGCCCCACCCGGATCGACCGCGTCGTCGGGGTCATCAAGGCGTACACCACCCGCGTGGGCGAGGGCCCCTTCCCCACCGAGCTGCTCGACGACAGCGGCGAGTGGCTGCGGCAGCGGGGCGGGGAGTTCGGCACGACGACGGGCCGCCCGCGTCGGTGCGGCTGGTACGACGCCGTCGTGGCGCGGTACTCCAGCCGCGTCAACGGGTTGACCGACCTCGTGCTGACCAAGCTGGACACCCTCACGGGGCTCGCGACGATCCCGGTCTGCGTGGCCTACGAGGTCGACGGGGTCCGCCACGCGGAGATGCCCTACGACCAGAGCCAGTTCCACCACGCGGTGCCCGTGTACGAGGAGTTCGAGGGCTGGCAGGAGGACATCTCCGGTGCCCGTCGCTTCGAGGACCTGCCGCCCGCAGCCCAGCGCTACGTGCTTGCGCTGGAGGAGATCAGCGGCACGCGCATCTCCGCGATCGGCGTCGGCCCCGGCCGTGAGGCGACGATCAGCCGGTTCGACCTGCTCGACTGAGCGCCGGCCGGGCGACCGCGGGGCGGTGGACGCGGTGAGGGTGAGCGCTGCCGGGCCGGTCGCGGGGCGGTGGACGCGGCGAGGGTGAGCGCTGCCGGGCCGGCCGGGTCGGCCGCGCCGAGCCTCGGCGCCCTGCGGCCGTCGTCAGGACGGGTCTCGGCGGCCCCGTGCTGCCGTCAGCGCGAGGGTGGCAGCCATCGCGAGCGACGTCGGGGCCCAGATCGCGCGCTCGAGCACGCTGGGTGAGGCGAGGTTCATCAGGGCGCCCACCCCGGACCAGGCGGCCAGGCCGATGGTGGTCCGGCGCAGCCAGCGGTCGGGTACCGGGGCCCAGGTCTCGTGCCCGCCCAGACGGAGAGCCACGAGCGCGCCTCCCGACCACACGATCGCGGCCACTCCGCTCGCCACGCGCAGCCCGGCAGGCACGGTGGCTGAGGCACCACCCCAGGCCGCCTCGCCCCAGGGCGCCCCGGCCGCCAGCGCGACCTGGAACGCGCTGACCCCACCGAGCAGCGCGGCTGCGACCCGGCTCGGGACCCGGGCGCCAGGGTCTGCCGACGAGTGCCGCGTGCTCCCGTCGGAGCGGGCGTCCGGATGGGCGTCGGTGTCGGGGCCGGTCGCGACGGCGGGGGCGAGGGAGGTCACGGCGGGGGTGACGGCGGATGTGACGTCGGCGGGGGTCGCGGCGGAGGGGCCGGACGCGTCGGCGGGGGTCGCGGCGGAGGGGCCGGACGCGTCGGCGGGGGCGACGGCGGCGTCGGTCGTGCCCGCTCGGAGCGGGAGCTGTGTGCGTGCTGCGTCTGACATGGCGGGATCGGGCCCTTCGCTCGCTTCGGCTATATTGCTGTCAGCAATATCTACCAGAGAGGTCGGTCATGGCAAGAGCGAGTCGCACAGATCTCGCCGTGCTCGGTGCCCTGAGCATCGAGCCGATGACGGGGTACGCCGTCCGCGCCGGGATCCGTGACGTCCTCGGGCACTTCTGGAGCGAGAGCTACGGGCAGATCTACCCGGCCCTCGCCCGGCTCGAGGCGGAGGGCCTGGTCGAACGTCGCTCCGGAGAGCGGCCCCGGTCCTGGGTCTACGCGCTCACCGCCGCGGGCCGCGAGCGTCTGGTCGAGCTGCTGTCCGAGCAGGACGAGCCCGTCCCGCCCCGCAACGGACTGCTCCTGCGGCTGTTCTTCGGGCACGTCCTCGGTGCCGAGACCGCCATCGGGCTCGTCCGGGCGCACCGTGACCGCGCGGTGGCGCAGCTCGCCGAGCTCGCGCTCGCTCGCGAGGAGATCGACCCGCGCGACGAGCACGCCCCGTTCGCCCTGGTCACGCTGTCCGCGGGGGAGCACGCCGCACGCGCAGCGATCGCCTGGGCGGACGAGACGATCGAGACCCTGGCGTGCCTCTCCCGCGAGGTCGGCGCCGTGGACGGCCCTGGCGCGAGCGACGTGCGCCAGTAGGCTGACGCCCCGTGAGGATCCTCGTCATCGGAACGGGCGCGCGCGAGCACGCCATCGTGCGGTCGCTCGCCGGCCTCAACGGGCTCAACGGTGCCGGTGCTGCCGATGCCCTGAGCGGGCACGAGCTGCACGCGGCCCCTGGCAACCCGGGGATCGCGGGGCTCGCCACGCTGCACCCCGTCGACCAGCTCTCGCCGGAGGCTGTGACCGAGCTCGCCGTCTCCCTCGCTGCGGACCTCGTCGTCGTCGGTCCGGAGGCCCCGCTGGTGGCCGGGGTCGCGGACGCCGTCCGTGCCGCAGGGATCCCCTGCTTCGGCCCGAGCGGGGAGGCAGCGGCCCTCGAGGGCTCCAAGGCCTTCGCGAAGGAGGTCATGGCGGCGGCCGGTGTGCCGACCGCGATGGCGCACCTGTGCACGACCGTCGACGAGGTCGCCGCTGCCCTCGACGCCTTCGGCGCCCCGTACGTGGTCAAGGACGACGGTCTCGCCGCCGGCAAGGGCGTCGTCGTGACGAGCGACCGGGACGCGGCACTCGCGCACGCCCGCGACTGCCTGGAGCGCCGGGCGGGCGCGGGCGAGCGGGCGGCCGTCGTCGTCGAGGAGTACCTCGACGGCCCGGAGGTCTCCCTGTTCTGCCTGTGCGACGGGACCGACGTGATCCCGCTCGCGCCCGCTCAGGACTTCAAGCGGGCCCTCGACGGCGACGAGGGACCGAACACCGGGGGGATGGGCGCCTACTCGCCCCTCACCTGGGCGCCGCCGGGGCTGGTCGAGGACGTCGTCGCGCGCGTCGCGCAGCCGACCGTCGACGAGATGCGCCGCCGGGGGACGCCCTTCGTCGGGGTGCTGTACTGCGGCCTTGCCCTCACCGGCCGCGGGGTGCGCGTGATCGAGTTCAACGCCCGCTTCGGCGACCCGGAGACGCAGGTCGTCCTGGCGCGCCTGGCGACCCCGCTCGCCGAGGTCCTGCACGCCGCGGCGACCGGGTCCCTCGCGGTGCTGCCCGCCCTGCGGTGGCGTGACGAGGCCGCCGTGACCGTGGTGATCGCTGCGCACGGCTATCCGGGCGCCGTGCGGGCCGGTGACGAGATCGAGGGGATCGACGCGGCCGAGCAGATCGCCGGCGTGCACGTGCTGCACGCCGGGACGTCCTCCTCCGGTGAGGGCAGTCTCGTCTCCGCCGGTGGACGGGTGCTGTCCGTGGTGGGGGTCGGAGCGGACGTCGACGCGGCGCGCGAGGTGGCCTACTCCGGTGTCCAGCAGATCGCCCTCCGCGGTTCGCACCACCGGAGCGACATCGCGAGGAACCTCCCCGCGCCGGTCGCCGTGCCGGTCCCGTCCGCCACGGGGCTCGACGACCTCGGCGACGACCCGGACGACGCGGCGGCCGCCGCTCTCGCAGGCGAGCCCCGTGGGCTCGAACGGGCGGAGGGCCTCGGGAGGCCGGAGGACCTCGGGAGGCCGGGGGGCCTCGGCGGGCCGGAGGACCTCGGCACGTCGGGCGGCACGCCGGGTGGAGCGAGTGGGCTCGGTGGCGCGAGCGGGCTCGGTGGCGCGAGCGGGCTCGGTGACCGGGATGAGTGAGGCGGGCGCCGGGACCGCGCCGATGCCCGGAGCGGCCGGGGGCTCGGCCGTCGACCTGCCCGGCTGGGTGCACACCTACTCCGGGAAGGTCCGCGACCTGTACCTCCCCGCGGAGCCGCACCCCGCGGGAGATGTGGTGCTCGTCGTCGCGAGCGACCGGATCAGCGCCTACGACCATGTGCTGTCCACGCCCGTGCCGGGCAAGGGCATCGTCCTGACCCAGCTCAGCCTGTGGTGGTTCGAGCAGCTCGACGACCTCGTCCCGCACCATGTCGTCACGGCGGAGGCAGGGCCCGACGGGGTCCCGGCTGCCGTCGCCGGGCGGGCCATGCTGTGCCGCCGGTTGGAGATGATCCCGGTCGAGTGCGTCGCGCGCGGCTACCTCACGGGCAGCGGCCTCCTCGAGTACCGGGACACGGGCTCGGTCTGCGGTGTGCAGCTCCCTCCCGGCCTGGTGGACGGTTCGCGGCTCCCGGAGGCGATCTTCACCCCGGCGACCAAGGCCGAGCTCGGTGAGCACGACGAGAACGTCAGCCTCGACCGTGTCGTCGAGCAGATCGGCCTGGCCGACGCCACCGAGATCCGTGACCTCACGCTGGCGATCTACTCGCGCGCGGAGCAGATCGCCAGGGGTCGAGGGGTGATCCTCGCCGACACCAAGGTGGAGTTCGGGCGCCCGGCCCAGGGCGAGCACGCCGGACGGATCGTGCTCGGCGACGAGGTGCTGACACCGGACTCCTCGCGGTTCTGGCCGGCGGAGGAGTGGGAGCCGGGCCACGCGCAGCCGAGCTTCGACAAGCAGTACGTGCGCGACTGGCTGACCTCGACGGCGTCCGGGTGGGATCGCCACTCCGACACCCCGCCGCCGCCGCTGCCCGCGGACGTCGTCGCGCGCACCCAGGAGCGCTACCTCGAGGCGTTCCGGTTGCTCACCGGTCGGACCCTCGAGCTTCCGGCGGTCTGAGCCGTACGGGCTCGTGGGGGCCGCGCCGATGCCGGCCCCGGGGGCCGCTGCGGTCCCGCCGCCGCTGCCACCCGGGCGCTCTCGTGCGGGCGCTGCCACGCAGTGAACGGTGGGCGCCGGCGCGTGCCCGAAGGCGGACAATGATCGCCATGAGAGCCGTTCAGCACCACGGTGAGCGCGATGTCCGCGTCGAGACCGTTGCCGATCCCGTCCTGATCGAGCCGACCGACGCCATCGTGCGGGTGCTCGTCTCGTGCATCTGCGGGTCCGACCTGTGGCCCTACCGTCGCCCGGGCGCGCGCGACGGCGGCCCGGGTCCCATCGGCCACGAGTTCGTCGGGGTGGTCGAGGAGCTCGGCTCGGAGGTCACCACGTTGCGCCGCGGTGACGTCGTCATCGCCCCCTTCGTGTTCAGCGACGGCACCTGCCCGATGTGCCTCGAGAACATGCAGACCTCCTGCCTGCACGGCGGGATCTGGGGCCGCAACCACATCGACGGCGGCCAGGGCGAGGCCGTGCGGGTCCCGTTCGCCGACGGCACCCTCGTCGCGGCCCCCGTCGGCCCGGACGACGAGCGGCTCCCCGCCCTGCTGACCCTCTCCGACGTCATGGGCACGGGCCATCACGCGGCCATCAGTGCGGGGGTGACCGCGGGGTCGACCGTCGCGGTCGTGGGCGACGGTGCCGTCGGTCTGTGCGGGGTGCTCGCCGCCCGCCGCCTCGGCGCCGAGCGGATCATCCTGCTCGGTCGGCACGAGGACCGGATCGCCGTCGGACGCGGCTTCGGCGCGACCGACATCGTCCCCGAGCGAGGCGAGGAGGCCGTGGAGCGGGTCCGCGAGCTGACCGACGGGCTCGGGGTCGCGCATGTCATGGAGGCCGTCGGCATGCAGTCCTCCTGGGACACGGCCCTGGCGATCACCCGGCCCGGTGGCACGGTGGGCTACGTCGGGGTGCCCGGGGGGATGACCGACGGTCTCTCGCTCGCCTCGCTCTTCCCGCGGAACGTC